>NZ_JBNCKZ010000004.1:2012-218079 GCF_049841795.1 Micromonospora sp. DT31
CCCGGGGGGGGGCTCGCGGCCGGGGGGGCGCGGGGGGGGGGCCGCCGGGCGGGGGCCCCCCCCCGCCGACGCGGCGCTCGACCGCGTCGGCCTGCACCACCGGGGTGCGGCGCTGGCCGGCACCCTCGCCCACGGCGAGAAACGCAAACTGGAGATCGCGCTGCTGCTCGCCGGGGAACCCCGGGTGATGCTGCTGGACGAGCCGATGGCCGGGGTGAGCGCCGAGGACGTGCCCGAACTGGTCCGGGTGATCAAGTCGTTGACCGGCGACAGTGGCCGGGCGGTGCTCATGGTGGAACACCACATGGACGTGATCCTGGAACTGGCCGACCGGATTGCCGTCATGCACCACGGCGCGTTGCTGGCCTGCGACACCCCGGAAACGGTGATGGCCAACGCCACCGTGCAGGAGGCGTACCTGGGGGAGGCTCTGTGAGCGCGAGGAGTGAGCCGGGTTCGCGAGCCCCGCAGTCGCGAACGAGAAGCGGCTCTGTGAGCGCGAGGAGTGAGCCGGTCCTGTCCGTCGAGGACCTGTCCGTGCGGATCGCCGGACTGCACATCCTCCAGGGCGTGTCGTTCGAGGTCGCGCCCACCGGCGTCACCGTGCTGCTCGGACGCAACGGCGTCGGCAAGACCACCACACTGCGCGCGATCGTCGGGCTGACGCCGCGCAACGGCGAAGCCCGCGGCACCGTCCGGATGGGGGCGCGGGCCCTGCTGGCACGCCCCACCCACCGGCTGGTCCGCGACGGCCTCGGCTACGTGCCGGAGGACCGCTGCGTCTTCGCCGCGCTCACCGTCGCGGAGAACCTGCGGCTGGCCGAACGGCGGGGCATCACCCCGGCGTACGACAAGGTCTTCGCGCTCTTCCCGGAGCTGGACCGGCGCGGACGGCAACGCGCCGGCTCGCTCTCCGGCGGGCAGCAGCAGATGCTCGCCATCGGCCGCGTCCTGCTCAACGACAACCGGCTGCTGCTGGTCGACGAGCCGACCAAGGGGTTGGCGCCGAAGGTGGTGACCGAGGTGGCCGAGGTGTTGGAACGGGTCGCGGAATCCGTGCCGGTGCTGCTGGTCGAGCAGAACCTGGCGGTGGTACGGCGGTTGGCGACCGACGCGGTGGTGCTCTCCGCCGGTCGGGTCGCCTGGACCGGTGACGCACGCGAACTGCTACTGGAGACGGCGCTGACGAAGTCGCTGCTCGGGGTCGGATCCGGGGAGGCGCACTCGTGAACACAGTGGTGCTGCTGACGCTGACCGGGCTGGGCCTGGCCGCGCTCTACTTCCTCGTCGCCTCCGGCCTGTCCCTGGTCTTCGGCCTCGCCGACGTGCTCAACTTCGCGCACGGTCTGTTCCTCGGCGTCGGCGCGTACGCCACCTGGTGGGCGGCGGACAACCTGCCCGGCGCCGGGCCGGACGGGTTCGGCTTCGTGCTGGCGGTCGCGTTCGGTGTGCTGGCCGGGGCCCTGGTCGCGGTGCTCGTCGAACTGGTGCTGATCCGGCCGCTCTACTCCCGCACCATCGAACAGGTGCTGGTCACCGTCGGCCTGTCGCTGGCCGGGGTGGCGCTGCTCCAGGCCACCTGGGGCGCGGACCCGCGACCGTTCCCGCGTCCCGAGTGGAGCCGGGACGTGACCTCGGTGCTCGGCGCGCAGGTGCCGAACGCCGGGCTGCTGCTGATCGTCGCCGCCGCGGTGGTGCTCGGCGGGTTGCTGGCGTTCCTGCGCTGGACCCGGTACGGCCTGATCATCCGGGCGGGGGTGGAGAACCGCGAGATGGTCACCGCGCTCGGCATCGACGTGCGCAAGGCGTTCACGCTCGTCTTCGCGATCGGTGGGGCCGCCGCCGCGCTGGCCGGCGCGCTGGGCGGCGTCTACTTCGGCACCGTCTCACCCGGGCAGGGCGGTTCGCTGCTGATCTTCGCCTTCATCGTGGTGGTGATCGGCGGGATGGGCTCGGTGGTCGGGTCCGCGTACGCGGCGGTCGCGGTGGGGCTGCTGCAACAGTTCGTCAACTACTACGGCACGTCCGGGCTCGGTGACCTGTGCGTGGTCGGTCTGCTCGCCGTGGTGCTGCTGCTGCGTCCGCAGGGCCTGGCCGGAAAGGTGGCTCACGCATGACCGAGGTCAAGAGTGCCGAGGCGCCCGCCCCCCGGGCGGCGGTGCCGGACGAGTTGACCCCCGGCCGCGCCCGCTGGCACGGCCTGCGTCCGTACCTGCCCCTGGTGGCGCTGCTGGTGGCGGTGATCCTGCCCTACTCCACGCTGCACCTGCCGGGGATCTTCGAAGGGCCGCTGAACTCGCCGGGCACCCTGCAAATGCTCGCCATCTGCCTGGTCTTCGGCGGGCTCGCGGCCGGCTACGACCTGCTGTTCGGGCGCACCGGGATGCTCTCCTTCGGGCACGCGCTCTACTTCGCCGCCGGGGTGTACGGCACGGACGTCCTGGTCACCAAGGCCGGGCTGCCGCTGTGGCAGGCCGCCGTGCTGACCGTGATCGGCGGGACGACGCTCGCCGCGCTGCTCGGCGCGGTGGCCCTGCGGACGGTCGGCATCGCGTTCGCCATGGTGACGCTGGCGTTCGCGCAGGTCGGGGCGATCCTGGTGGCCCGGGACTTCGGCGGTCTCACAGGCGGCGAGGAGGGGTTGCCGCTCGACGTGTCCGGGCTGCCGGCGGCGTTGGTCGGGGTCACCAACACGGCGAACCTGTACTGGCTGGCGCTGGCGTACCTCGCACTCGTGGTCCTGGTGGTGCACCGGGTCAGCGCCTCGCCGACCGGGCGGGTGCTGGCCGGGTTGCGCGACGACGAGCGGCGTATCGGGGTGCTCGGGCTCGACCCGTACCGGTTCAAGCTTGTCGCGTTCACGCTGGCCGGCGGCCTGGCGAGCGCCGGTGGGGTGGTCTACGTGCTGATCGTCGGCGGCGCCAGCCCGCACATCACCTCCTCGGAGCTGACGTTGTCGCTGCTGGTCATGGTGGTGCTTGGTGGGCCGGGCACCCGGTGGGGGCCGGTGCTGGGCGGCATCCTCTACATGTACCTGGACCACCGCCTCACCGCGTTCGGCAGCAGCGACGCGGTGAACGACCTGCCCGCGTTCCTGAGCCGTCCACTGAGTCAGCCGCTGTTCGTCCTGGGCACGGTGTTCATCCTGGCGGTGTACTTCTTCCCCGGGGGCCTGGCCAGCCTCCGTTCCCGCCTGACCCCGCTGCTGGCGTCCCTACGGCCGAAGCAGCCCCGCTGATCAGGGAGTTCGCGTCGGATCTGTCCGGATAGGATGACGCGAACTCCTTGATCAATACGACAGTCGGGGGAAAGTCGATGGTGGAACAGGCGAGGCTGGCGGTGGTCAGCGGAGGCGGCACCGGCATCGGCGCCGCCGTGGCGCGGGGACTCGTCGCGGACGGGTTCGACGTGCTCGTCGTGGGACGGCGTGGGGATCTGCTGAGGGCTACCGCCCGGCGGCTCTCCGACGAGGTCGGACGGGACGACGCGGTCACCGCGGTCGTCGCGGACCTGACCGATCCGGTGCAGCTCGGTGCCGTGCGGGACGCGGTCGGAGAACGCACCGTGGACGCGGTGGTCAACAACGCCGGGGGCTACCTCGGCGGTGCGGCGGACACGCTCACCGCGACGGCCGCCTGGTGGCGGGCCAACCTGGACGCCAACGTGCTCACCGCGGTCCTGCTCACCGAGGCACTGCTGCCCGCCCTGCGCCGTCCCGGCGGCCGGGTGGTGCTGCTCAGCTCGATCGCCGCCCAGCGCGGCGGCGGTGGACCCTATTCGGCCGCCAAGGCGGCGCTGCACGGCTGGGCGTACGACCTGGCCGCCCAGCTCGGCCCGGACCAGATCACGGTCAACGTGGTCAGCCCCGGCTACGTCGCGGAGACCGAGTTCTTCGGCGACCGGATGACGCCGGAGGGGCATGCCAAGCGGGTCGCCGCCACCCTGGTCGGCCGGGCCGGAGTGCCGGACGACATCGCCGCCGCCGTGCGCTACCTGGTGGGCCCGTCCGCCGGCTACGTCACCGGGCAGGTGCTCGGCGTCAACGGCGGCTCCGTCCTCGGCCGCTGACACGCGAGCGGGGCCGCGGCCCCCCGTGTGGCCGCCGCCCCGCTCACGTCGTGGGTCAGCCGTTGAGCATCTCGTACGCCGAAGCCGGCGCCTTCTGCACGTCGGCGCCGGTCGGTGCGCTGATCCTCGGCGCCTTGCCGAAGTCGTAGTACCTGGCGACCAGCTTCATGGCCTTCTGCTTACCGGCGGCCGGAATCTCCAGGGTCAGCGAGGTGAGATTGCCGTCCGGGCCGACCACCGCCGTGAACGGCACCTTCTTCGCCGCCTCACCGAGCGCGTCCACGTCCACGCTGCTGAAGTTGTCGCGGACGTCGGCGTTCGCGGTCAGGTCGACGAACCCGCCGTACGTGCCGTTGCCCCGGTCCTCGACCGTCCCGGCGGTCTGGATGATCGCGGCCATGTTGGCCGGGTCGGCGCCCTCGTAGGCCGGCACCTCCGAGGCGTCGCTCAGCTTCGCCCGGTCCATGGTCATCCAGCGCTTCGGCAGCTTCAGCCTGTCGTGCAGGCCGGGGATGCCGGTCAGCTTGACCCGCACCCAGAGGGCCTCGTCGATGATCCGGAACGTCATCGCCATGGTGAACTTCGGGTCCTTGTTCTTCTGCGACACGGACAGTTCGACGCCCCGCGCGGCGGGGTCGACCACTCCGTTGAACTTTTCGCCACCCTCCGCCGTGGAGAACCGGAAGGCCGGGTCCTCGTCGTCGGGCACGGCGGCCAGCAGCGCGGCCTTCGGGTCGGCCGAGGGGGACGGTGCCGGGGCGGAACCGGCCTCGTCGCGGGTCGCGGTGGCGCACCCCGCGGACAGGACGGTGGCGGCCAGTACGACTGTCGCGAGGGACGCGACCCGGCGGAGCGTCGCGGCGGTACCGATTCGCTGCGTCATGGTGTTCGACTCACTTTCCCAGGTGGCTGTTGCCGGGGAAGTATCGCCAGCCGTCACGGTGCTTTCACTGCCGATATGCTGCCGTCCGACTGCCGTCCGACTGCCGTCCGCGACGGCAGTGACAGTCGGACGTTACGGGGGCGGAGACTGGCATGTCAGAGGCGCTGCGCTTCGAACTGCTCGGTCCACAACGGGCCTGGCACGCCGAGCGTCCGCTCGATCTCGGACCGGCCAAACAGCGCGCTGTCCTGGCTGTCCTGCTGCTCGCCGGCGGCCGTCCGGTCCCCAGCGGACAGATCGTCGAGGCGGTCTGGCCGGACGACGCACCGGTAAACGGCCTCAACGTGGTGCAGAAGCACGTGGCGGGTCTGCGCCGGGTGTTGGAGCCGGAGCGGTCGCCGCGAACGCCGGCCCGGGTGCTCACCCTCACCGACGCCGGGTACGTGCTGCGGGTCCCGCCGGAGGCGGTGGACGTGGTCCGCTTCGAGCGGGGTGTGCGGCGTGCCCGGCAGGCGGAGTCGGCCGGGCGTACGGCGGAGGCGCTGGCCGAGGTGACCGCCGCGCTGGAGCTGTGGCAGGGGGAGCCGTTCACCGGTTTCGCCGGCACCGGTTGGTCGAGCTGCGGGGTGTCGCCCTGGAGACGCGTACCGAACTGGAGTTGGCCGCCGGGCGGCACCGTGAGGTGGTGGGGCGGCTGGTCCCGCTGGTCGCCGAGTTCCCGGTGCGGGAGGGCCTGCGCCGCCAGTTGATGTTGGCGCTGCACCGCAGTGGGCGGCCGGCGGAGGCGCTCGCCGCCTACCGGGGCTTCGCCACCCTGCTGCGCGACGAGTACGGCATCGAGCCCGGAGACGCGCTCCAGGACCTGCACCGCCGGATCCTCCGCTCCGATCCGGACCTGCTGCTGCCGGCGCCCGAGGTCCCGCCGGTGGCTGCGCCGGCCCCCGCGGTCCCGCCGGTGGCCGCGCCGCCGCCCGGGGTGCCCGCGCCGCCCCTGACGGCGGACTGGAGCCCCGCCCCGGTGCAGCGTGCCGCCGAGCCCTGGTCGACAGGCGCGAACCGGGCCGCCGGCCCGGCCCTGCCGCTGGCGCGTCTCCTCGGGCCACCGGCGGGCGTGCCGGGTTGGGGAGCGCCGGCCCCGCCGTTGCCCGGTACGTCGTCGAGGGCGCCGCGCACGGTCGCGGTGCCCGGTTGGCTGAGTGTCGGCACCACGGTCGTGGCCGTGTTCGTCTCCGTGTTCTCGTTCAGCCTGCTCACCTGGCTCGTGGTGCTGCTGTACGGCGTCTGGCGACGGAGTTGGGGCAACATCGCGGCCTCGGTCTACTACCTGACCGCGGCGGTGGGGGTGATGCTGGCCCGGCTGCGGGGCATCGCGCACCGCGGGCCGAGCTCCGACGCCAGCCGGCTGCGTCGGGAACACGCCCGCTACCTGCTCTACCACTACCCGTCGGCCCGCGGCGAGCTGCGCATCGGCCGCCCCGATCTGCCCCGCTCGTACGACGACGGCGGACTTGTCGACGTCAACTCGGTGTCCGACGAGGTGCTCGCCCGGCTGCCGGGGCTGAACACGGCGCAGGCGCAGCATGTGGTGTTCGACAGGCGGTTGCGCGGGCCGTACGCCTCGACGGAGGAACTGGCGGCGCGGTGCCTGCTGGCGCCCGCGGTGACGGACTCGCTGCGCGAGGTGCTCCTGTTCCTGCCACCCGAGCCGCCGCCCGGTCCGCCGGTGGCACCGGCTTCCCTGGTAGAAATGCCGGATGAGCCAGGATCGGACGGCCGTCCGGGAGCGAGCCGAGGCGGTGCTGCGGCGGCTGGCGGGTGACCACGCCCGGCTGCGCGAGGACCAGTGGCGCGCCATCGAGGCGCTCGTGGTCGACCGGCGGCGGGTGCTGTGCGTGCAGCGCACCGGCTGGGGCAAGTCGGCCGTCTACTTCGTGGCGACCGCGCTGCTGCGTGCGGGTGGTGAGCACGGTCCGACCGTGATCGTGTCGCCGCTGCTGGCGTTGATGCGCAACCAGGTCGAGTCCGCGGCCCGGGCCGGCATCCGGGCGCGCACCATCAACTCCGCGAACCTGGACGAGTGGGACGAGATCACCGCCGAGATCCACGCCGGGGCCGTGGACGTGCTGCTGATCAGCCCGGAACGCCTCAACAACCCGGACTTCCGCGACGGGGTGCTGCCGAAGCTCGCCGCCACCACCGGCCTGCTGGTGGTGGACGAGGCGCACTGCGTCTCCGACTGGGGGCACGACTTCCGCCCCGACTACCGGCGGTTGCGGACGTTCCTGGCCAACCTGCCCGAGCGCACGCCGGTGCTGGCCACCACGGCCACCGCCAACGCCCGGGTCACCCGGGACGTGGCCGAGCAACTGGGCGACGCCCTGGTGCTGCGCGGCACGCTCGACCGGGAGTCGCTGCGGTTGGGCGTCCTCGACCTGCCCAGCCCGGCGCACCGACTCGCCTGGCTGGCCGATCACCTGGACCGGCTCCCCGGCTCCGGGATCGTCTACACCCTCACCGTGGCGGCGGCCGGCGAGACCGCCGAGTTCCTGCGCAGCCGCGGCTGGTCGGTGGCCTCCTACACCGGGCAGGCCGAGGACGCCGACCGCCGGGCCGCCGAGCAGGACCTGCTCGACAACAAGATCAAGGCGTTGGTGGCGACGAGCGCGCTCGGCATGGGCTTCGACAAGCCCGACCTCGGCTTCGTGGTGCACCTGGGCGCGCCGCCCTCGCCGATCGCCTACTACCAGCAGGTCGGCCGCGCCGGCCGGGCCGTCGCGCACGCCGAGGTGCTGTTGCTGCCGGGGGTGGAGGACGCGGCCATCTGGCGGTACTTCGCCTCGCTCGCGTTCCCGCCCGAGGAGCAGGTACGCGCCGTGCTCGCCGCGCTGGACACCGACCGGCCCATCTCCACCCAGGCCCTGGAACCGGTGGTCGACCTGCGTCGGGCCCGGCTGGAGCTGATGCTCAAGGTGCTCGACGTGGACGGCGCGGTGCGCCGGGTGCGCGGCGGCTGGCTCGCCACCGGCGAACCCTGGACCTACGACGAGGAGCGGTTGCGGCGCGTCGCCGACGCGCGCGCCGCCGAGCAGCGGGCCATGCGGGAGTACGCGGCCACGGCCGGCTGCCGGATGCGCTACCTGCGGGAAGGGCTCGACGACAGCGGTGCGCAGGACTGCGGCCGGTGCGACAACTGCGCCGAGCCGCTGTTCGACGCCGACGTGTCCACCGAGGCGCTGGCCGCTGCGCAGGCGTTCCTCGGCCGCCCCGGCGTGCAGATCCCGCCGAAGAAGCTCTGGCCGACCGGGCTGGACGCGGTCGGCGTACCCCTGAAGGGCCGGATCCCCCCGGCCGAGCAGGCGCTGCCCGGACGGGCCGTGGGGCGGCTGTCCGACCTGGGGTGGGGTGGGCGGCTGCGCGGGTTGGTCGGCCCGGAGGCGGCGGACGGGCCGGTGCCCGACGACGTGGCGGCGGCGGTGGTCGAAGTGCTGAAGGCGTGGGCGCACGGCGACGACCCGTGGCCCCGGCGGCCGGCGGGCGTGGTCGCGGTCGGCTCCCGGACACGGCCGCTGCTTGTCGGTTCGCTTGCCGAGCGGATCGCCGCGGTCGGCCGGCTGCCGCTGCTCGGCCTGGTCGCCCCGCACGGCCCGGCCGGGACCGGCGGGCCACGCGGCAACAGCGCCCAGCGGGTACGCGCGCTGCACGACGCGTTCCGCGTGCCGGACGACCTGGCCGACGCGTTGACCGGACTGGACGGGCCGGTGCTGCTCGTCGACGACCTCGTCGACTCGGGCTGGACGATGGGCGTGGTGGCCCGGCTCCTGCGCCGGACCGGCGCGCCGGACGTGCTGCCGTTGGCGCTCGCGGTGGCCGGCTGACCGGTCGGGTGCGAGCGGCGCCACGGTCCGCGCGGCCGTCGGCGGCGGGCGGTCCGGCCGGCGGTACGGTGGGGTCATGACCGAGCAGCGAGGCGTCGTCCAGACGTACACCGTGACCGGGATGACCTGCGAACACTGCGTCCGGGCGGTGACCGGGGAGCTGTCCGCGCTGCCCGGTGTCGAGGAGGTCCGCATCGATCTGACCGCCGGCACGGCCACTGTCACCAGCGACGCGCCGCTGCCTGTCGAGTCGGTCCGCGCGGCCGTCGACGAGGCCGGTTACGAGATGGTCGGCGGCGGTGCCTGAGTCGCCGTCCCTCACCTCCGCCCCCGACCCGGTCGGGGTGCGCTCCGGCGACGGACCGGATTCGCACGACCGGGTGGACGGGGCGGGTCCCGCCGGTCCCGTCGTGGTGGACCGGGAGACGCTGCGGCTGGCCCTGGTGGTGGGCGGCCTGGTGCTGGCCGTGCTGCTCGGCTTCGGACTCGGCCGGTTGAACCCGTCGGCCGGTTCCGCCGGCCCGGCCGCCGGTGCGGTCCCGGCCGGCGGCGTGGACGGCGGCCTGCACGCCCACGCGCCCGGGACCGGCGCGCACGCGCACGACGGGGCGTCGGTCACCCAGGGCGGCGGCGACGGCGCCGCCGGACTGTCGATCACCTCGGCCGGCTTCACCCTGGTCCCGTCGACCGGCGAGCTGACCGCCGGTCGCGGCGGTGAGCTGCGGTTCCAGGTCCGTGACGAGCAGCGCCGCCCGGTGACCCGGTTCGCCGTGGTGCACGACAAGCCGATGCACGTGATCGTGGTGCGCCGCGATCTCAGCGGTTACCGGCACCTGCACCCCACGATGGCCGCCGACGGGACCTGGTCGGTGCCGCTCGCGCCGCTGGACCCGGGCCCCTGGCGGATGTACGCGGACTTCACCGCGGTCGCCGACGACGGCCGGCAGGTCGCCGTAGTGCTCGGGGCGGACCTGACCGCGCCCGGCGCGTACCGGCCCCGACCGTTGCCCGCCGCGGCGGCCTCGGACACCGTGGAAGGGTTCACCGCCACGTACGCCGGCACGCCGGAGGTGGGGCGGTCGGCGCCGCTGCGGTTCCGGGTCACCGGGCCGGGCGGGGCAGCCGCACCGCTGCAGCGCTACCTCGGCGCGTACGGGCACCTGGTCGCGTTGCGCGAGGGTGACCTCGGCTATCTGCACGTGCACCCCGAGCCGGTGCGCGACGGTGACGAGGTGACGTTCTGGCTGACCGCGCCGGGACCGGGTCGCTACCGGATGTTCCTGGACTTCCAGGTCGGCGGCGTGGTGCGGACCGCGGAGTTCACCCTGACCGTGGCCTGATCGGCCGGTCAGCCTGCCCGGCGGACCGGCCGGCGGGCCAGGTAACGCAGCAGGTCGCGGATGTGGTGCTTCTCCTCGGCCGGAACGTTCGGGTCGGCCAGCCGGTCCAGGATGACCCGCACGTCGGCCTCCACCGGCCCCTCCTCGGCGCCGCGCCGACGGGGAGCCGGCCCGGCGTCCGGCAGGCCCAACGCGCGGAACGCCGCCGCCACCGGCAGGTCGAGGGCGGCGCAGAAGCCGCGCACCTTGGCGAGCTCGGGATAGTCCTGCCAGTCGCCGGCCAGCCAGCGGAAGACGGTGGAACGTCCGACCCCGGTGTGGGTGGCCAGGTCGGTCACCGTCCAACCGCGCTCCTCGCGCGCGTCGTCGATGGCCCGGCGTACGAAGCGCGCGAAGGCCATCTGCGGCGACACGTCTGCGGAACCCATCCTCGCGGGTCTGTCCCCTTCCGCCGGGTGGCCCGGCTCTGCGCACCGAGCCTAGTACGCCCGGGCGTCGATGTAACTGCCCGATCGGTCCGGACGTCCCGCCGACGGGACTGTCGAAGTCTGGCGAGTCGCGGCGTGTCCATTAAGCTGGACCGATCCCCTTCAGCCGGACGAAGGAGCAGCATGACCGAACCGGATCGCACCGCCCACACCGGCCCGGGGCGGTGAGCCTCTTCTTCGTGGCCAAGGCCGGTGTGTTCGCGCTCGGCTTCTGGATCTGGCTGCTGGTGCTGGCGGTACGGGGCGACGCGGCGACCGGTGTGCAGGTGATCGCCGCGACCGGCGCGATCTGCACCACGCTCGTCGCCGTGGTGCTCGGCGCGCGTCTGGCGTTGCAGCGCAACGCCGCCGTCCGGCACGCCGAGCTGAAGCGCCTGCTCGTGGATATCTCCTGGAACGCGTTCGCCGCCGCCGGCAACGCCGAGCAGTCGGGGAAGGTGGTGCCGTTCCCGACCGCGCCGCCGGAGGGTGAGCGCGCCACCAACCGGTTCCCGGGTGACCGGGTGTCGGTGCTGGACCGGGGTGACCGCAACCGGGGCGACCGGGGGCGTTAGGGCACCTCGGCCAGCAGCGTCTCCAGCCGGGGCGTGACACCCCACTGGCCGACCAGCTCGCGATATTCCGCCCACTGCGCGTCGGTCGGCGCACCGGTGCGCCGCGCCCGGATGAGCAGGTTGCGCGGGGTGTGCGCGGAGTCGACGAACTCCACCACCTCGGCCCGGTAGCCGTGCAGGCGGAGCAGGGCGGCCCGCAGCGCGTCGGTCAGCACGTCGGCGAACCGTTCCCGCAGGATGCCCTGTCGGGTCAGCAGCTCGTACGGCCCCGGTGCGGGGTGGGCGCGGAGCTGGGCCGCAAGGTCGTGATGGCAGCAGGGCGCGGCGAGCACCCACCGGGCGTCCCAGCGCACCGCGCGGGCGAGCGCCTCGTCGGTGGCGGTGTCGCAGGCGTGCAACGCCAGCACCAGGTCGGGCGCGGGTTCCACGGTCGCCTCGGCGATGGTGCCGGCCACGAAACTCACCCGGTCGGCCCAGCCCAACCGTTCGGCCAGTTCGGTGTTGCGGCGGCGCTGGTCCTCGCGGACGTCCACCCCGACAAGCGTCACGTCGAGGCCCCGCCGCACCAGATAGCGGTGGGCCGCGAAGGTCAGGTAGGCGTTGCCGCACCCCAGGTCCACCACCCGCAGCGGGCCGGTGGGGTCGTCCGGCAGCGTCGCCGCCAACGCGCGCAGGAAGGCGTCGACCTGGCGGCGTTTGGCCGCCGAGCCGCCGATCTCCCGGAACAGTGGATCACCCGGATCGAGCAGCCATTCCTTGGTCCGGTCGTGCCCGTCCGGCGTGCCGGCCGGCCGGGTGGCCGCCGCGCGGTGGACCTGCGCCGCGCCGGATTTCGTCACCCGGAGTTGGAGGGTGGTGTCGGCGGTCTCCACGTGCCAGTTGCCGAACGGTTCGGCGAGCAGTTCGTCGACGGCCACCTCGGCTTCCGCTCCGGGCGCGACGTTGCGGGTGTGCGGCCGGGTCCCGTCGGAGGTGGCGATCTGCAGTCGGGGGCCGGCCTTCAGGGCGACCGGCCGCAGCTCCGCGCGGACCACCGACGGGTGCTGTCCCCGCCGCCGCCCGGCGGCCACCGCCCGGCTCAGCCCTGGCCCGAGCAGCAGCCCGCGCACTTCCCCGAGCGCCACGTCCAACGCTTCCAACATCGCTCTGCCTCTCCGGTGGGGACCGCATCCCACCGCGGCGGCCGCGCCGGGCGTCGCCAACCTCGTCCGGGCCGGTCGGGGTGGGACAGGGAGCGGCCCCCGGGGTGGGTCCGGGGGCCGTCTGGTGCGTACGGGGTCAGTCGGTGGCGGTGGCCTCGACCGGGGTGGCGTCACCGGTGCCGGCCGCGCTGCGGCGACGGCGGCGACGGCGGGGCTTGGTGGCCGTGTCGCCTTCCGTGGCCGTCGGCGCGCCAGTGGCCTCGACGCTTGTCACCGTGGTCTCGCTGCCGGTCGTCTCGCCGCCGACCGTCTCGTCGGCCCGGCGGCGACGCCGCCGACGCGGGACGCGGGCGCCCTCGCCGCCGTCGGAGTCGGTCGCCACCTGCTCGGCCGGCTGGTCCCCGGTGTCGCCACCGCGGCCCCGGCCCCGGCTGTCACCGCGGTCGCGCTCACGGCCCCGGCTGTCACCGCGGTCGCGGTCGCGGCCCCGGCTGTCACCGCGTCGCGTGCCCCGCGACCGGCCGCCGCCCAGGTCCTCCTCGACCTCGGCGGACAACCCGGCGCGGGTACGCTCCGCCGTCGGCAGCGTGCCGCTGATGTCGGTGGGGATGTCCAGGTCGGTGTAGAGGTGCGCGGAGGTGTGGTAGGTCTCCGGCGGCTCCGGCATCTCCAGCCCGAGGGTCTTGTCGATGATCCGCCAGCGGGGGACGTCGTCCCAGTCGACGAACGTCACCGCGACACCCGTGGCGCCGGCCCGGCCGGTGCGGCCGATCCGGTGGGTGTAGGTGTCCTGGTCCTCGGGGCAGTCGTAGTTGATGACGTGCGTGACGCCGGTGACGTCGATGCCCCGTGCCGCCACGTCGGTGGCGACGAGGGTGTCGATCTTGCCGGCCCGGAACGCCCGCAGCGCCCGCTCCCGAGCGCCCTGGCCGAGATCGCCGTGCACGGCCGCCACGGCGAACCCGCGGAAGTCGAGATCCTCGGCGACGCGGTCGGCGGCCCGCTTCGTGCGGGTGAAGATCATGGTCAGCCCGCGCCCCTCGGCCTGCAGGATGCGCGCCACGATCTCGACCTTGTTCATCGAGTGGGTGCGGTACGCGAGCTGCTGGGTCTGCGGCGACGGGCCGGTCTCGGCGGTGTGCCCGGCGTGGATGGTCACCGGCCGGCGCAGGAAGCGCCGGGACAGCGCGACGATCGGGTCGGGCATGGTGGCGGAGAAGAGCATGGTCTGCCGGTCCTCCGGCAGCATCGCCAGGATCTTCTCGACGTCGTCGAGGAAGCCCAGGTCGAGCATCCGGTCGGCCTCGTCGAGGACGAGCGCGCGGACCCGGTCGAGCCGCAGGTGCTTCTGCTTCTGCAGGTCGAGCAGGCGGCCCGGGGTGCCGACCAGGATCTCGGCGCCTCTGCGCAGCGCCTCGATCTGCGGCTCGTACGCGACGCCGCCGTAGATCGGCAGCACCCGGACGCCCCGGGTGCGGCCGGCCGCGTCGAGGTCCTTGGCGACCTGGATGCCCAGCTCGCGGGTGGGGACGACGACAAGTGCCTGCGGTACGCCGTCGCTGCCCTCGGACGGGGCGAACACCCGCTCCAGCAGCGGGATGCCGAAGCCGAGCGTCTTGCCGGTGCCGGTCGGGGCCTGCCCGATCAGGTCGACGCCGCGCAGCGCGATCGGCAGCGCGTATTCCTGGATGGCGAAGGCGCGGGTGATCCCGGCGGCGGCGAGCGCGTCGACGGTCTCCTGGCGGGCGCCGAGCGCCGCGAACGTGGGGGCCTCCGGGCGGACCGGAGCGGTGGGGGCCAGTGGCTGGCCGGAAATCTGCTCACTCATCGGGATGTGGGGGTGCCCTCTCGTGGTGCGCCCCTCATGTCCTCAGGGCGCGTTCGGTGTGGCGCGGGCCACGCGGTCGACGGCGATGTCGCCGAGCCGGACCGGGCCGCACGCGCGCCGAAGGGCCGGTGTCGACCGGCGGAGCTGAGGGTTCCAGCCCAGCCGATCGGTTCGGTGCCCACGGCAACGGCTCTCATCGTACCTGAACGGTCCCTGAGCTGTCCTGATTCCGCCTGGCGGTGGCGCACCCGGGGGGACGTGATGTGATGTGGGCCACCGCGGAGAGGGTGAGCGCGCGCCGCGCGGCTGTCCCCGGCCGGGCTCGACAACTGAGCCGCCGTGGCGGGCGTCCCACCACGGCGGCCGGTGCCGCGCGGGAATCAGCGGACGGTGAACCCGACCGCGCGGGGCGAGGCCTCCGCGATCTCGACGTAGGCGACCTTGCTGACCGGCACGATGACCCGCCGGCCCTTCTCGTCGGTCAGGGAGAGGGTGCCCTCACTCGTGGCGAAGGCGTCGGTCACGATCTGCTCGATCTCGGCCGGCGACTGCGCGCTCTCCAGGACCAGCTCCCGCGGCGCGTACTGCACGCCGATCTTGACCTCCACTGTGCCTCCTCAACTGGGGCGAAAAAGCCACCGTGGGAAGGCTATCCGATCCGGTGGCGCGATGTTCAGGCTGACTCACCTTGCAGCGGGAAGCTGGCGATGCCCCGCCAGGACAGCGCCGCGACAAGCGCCTCGGCCTCGGCCTTCGGCACCTGCCGGCCGCCGGCCAGCCAGAACTGGGCGGCCGTCTCGGCCGCGCCGACCAGGCCGGAGGCGAGCAGTTCGGCGTGCGACCGGCTCACCCCGGTGTCCGAGATGATGGTGTCGGTGATCGCCGCGATGCAGCCCTGCTCGACCCGCTCCACCCGCTGGCGCACCGCCGGATCGTTGCGAAGGTCGGACTCGAAGACCAGCCGGAACGCCTCGCTCTCGTGGTCGACGAAGTCGAAGTACGCGCGCACCGCGGCGCTGACCCGCTCCTTGTTGTCGTTGGTGCCGCGCATCGCCGCGTCCACGTTCGCCACGATGGCGTCACAGTGCGTGTCCAGCAGCGCCAGGTAGAGCTCCATCTTCCCGGGGAAGTGTTGGTAGAGCACCGGCTTGGAGACTCCCGCCCGCTCGGCGATGTCGTCCATCGCGGCGGAGTGGTAACCCTGCGCGACGAACACCTCCTGAGCAGCGGCCAGCAGCTGCTTGCGGCGCGCCGAGCGGGGCAGGCGGGTGGGCCGACCGGCGGTCTGGGCACCGTTCCCCACTGCGGTCATCGGAACCTCCGAGTATCTGCGTACGAGCCGGCACGTAACACCCGAACCGGGGCGGGTTCGTGAACCCGTCGCGGAATTGGCCCGCCGCTGTAACTTATCGCCACTGTCACCACACGGTAGCCTCAGCGGGGGCGACCAAGGAGCGCGCGGTGAGTGAAACAGGGCAACCCGGTGCCGCCACCCCGGGAGAGCACGGCGACGGGACGGGCCGGCACGACGAGCCGGCCCGCACCGGCGGCGGTTGGGCGCCCCCGTCCAACGGCTGGTCCCGGGGCGCCGCCCCCGGCGACTGGCCCTACGGCGACCTCGGCGGCTGGGCCGCCTCCTCGCCCCGGCACGGTGACCTGCCGGCCGTGCTGCCCGGCCACCCCGCGCCGGAACCGCCGGCCCGGGCAAACGGCCACCACGTCAACGGCGTGCACCACGCCGCAGAGGAGTCGCCCGTGACCCGCCAGGCGCCGGTCAGTGCCCCGCCCGTGGCCGAGTCGCTCGGGCCGGCCGAGGGTGACCGGCTGGCCGAGCCGCCCCGTTCGACCGACGGCGATCGACTGGTCGTGCCGGCTCCCCGTCCGGCACCCGCGATCGAGCGTCCGGCGCCCGGGATGGAGCGTCCGGCGCCCGGGACCGGGCCGCGGACCGACACGGCGGCCGCGGCCGGCTCCCGGCACGCCGCCGACGACACCGGACGGATCCCGCGTTGGGCCGACAGCGGCCCCGCGTCCGCGCCACCGGCCCTGCAGGTCCCGCCCGTCGGTGCCGCCGCCTCCGGTTTCGAGGTGCCACCGGGCTTCCACGCGCCGACCACCGAGCGCGCCCCGTCGCTCTCCCGAGGCTGGACGGACCGGGCACCTGCCGAACCCCTCGCGGAGCACCGCCCGGGTGAGGTCCACCCGTCCGAGCACCCGGCGCACCGGCCGGCGGAAGGGCATCCGGCGCGCCGACCGGTGGAAGGGTCGGCGCCGCAGGCCGAGCCACGGGCCGCCGACCGTCGCGAGTCGGCGGACGCCGCCGGGCCGGGCGGGGCGGGGGAGCCGGACTGGTCCGGACCGTCCTGGAGCCCGCCGAGTTGGGGCGACGGATGGGCACCCCCGTGGGCCCGCGGGGACGAACCGCCGGTCCACGACGAGCCACCGACCCAGTCCGCCGGCTACGGCGAGCCACCGGTCCAGTCCGCCGGCTACGGCGAGCCACCGGTCCAGTCCGCCGGCTACGGCGAGCCACCGGCCCATGACGTACCGCCCGCCCGACCCGCCGGCTACGGCGGGTCGCCGGTCGATCGCCCGCCCTACGGTGAGCCGGTGCACCGGTCCGCCCCGGACGAGGACCGGACCGCCCCTGCCGGGGAGCCCGCCCGGGAGGACGACACCGGACGCCCCCGCGCCGCCGGCTGGGCGCCCGAGCCGGTGCGGCCGTACGAGCCGGCGCGCATCGAGTCGCCCTCGGCCTACGAGCCGGTCCGGTCGTACGAGCCACCGCGCGCGGAACCGGCCGCTGGCGGGGAGCCGTCGCCGCCGGAGTCGGCCCGGCCGTTCCGACTGCCCCGCGCCGACGCCGAGCCGCACCCGGGCTATGAGCGCCCCGCCTGGGCCGGCCCGCCCGTGCCGGTCCCGCCGTTGGCCGCGCCCGGCCAGTCCGAACCGGTGCCGCCCCGGGACACGCCGCCCGGCGGGTACCCGTCGGTGCCGGCGGCCGCGCCGTTCATCGGGCATCTCTCCGCACCTGCCGGTGCGCCGTCCACCGGATACGCCCCCGCCGGCTACCCTTCCGCGCCCTCGGCGCCGTCACCCGCCGGGTCGGTCCCGGCCGACGTGCCGTCCCCCGGCGCGGACGCCACCGGGCAGCTTGTCGACGGTCCCCGCCAGGCGGGCGGGCAGGTGGAACCGGCCACCCCCGGGCCGGTCTCCGGCGCGCCCGCCGCAGGCGGGGCGACCCCGTTCGACCGGGCCCCCGAACCCCGTCCGACGAGCGCGCCGCCCTACGCGGCCCGCCGGTCCGCGCCCGAACCGGCACCCGCCGACGCGGTCGTCGAGTCGCACCCGGAGGAGCCGGCCACGCCGGTGCTGCCGCAGCGCGTTCCCGCCGAGCCGGACGTGCCCGTCGTGCCGGAGCCGCCAGCCGTGGAACCGGCCGCCGAAACCCCCGAACTGGCCCGCATCGCCACCCACCTGCGCCGTGAGGACGAACCCGCGCCGCCGCGGGAGCGGCCGGAGGGCTTCGACGTGGACGCCATCCTCGACGCGGTCCGGGAGGTGGCCGGGGTGCGGGACGCGACGCTGCGCCGTACCCAGGCCGGTGCCCACAGCCTGCGCCTCGACCTGGCCGACGGCGCGGACGCGGCCGAGGTGAGCCGGCTGGTGGCCCGGTTGTTGCAGGAGCGGATGGGCCTGGCCGCCGCGCCGCAGAACCTGCCCGGCGAGCCGGTCGTGCCGCCGGTGCCGCTGCGTCGCCGGTCGGCCCGCCGCAACGGTGAGCCCCGCACCGCCATGGCGTCGGCGCTGCCGGTCGAGGCGGGTGACGGCGCGGCCGGCGAGGTGCGGGACGAGCCGGACAGCCCGGTACGCGGCCGCGGCGACGTGTCGGCGCGTGGTGGCGTGGCGCGGCCGGCGGTGAACCGTTCCGGCGAGGGACGGTTCGGCGGTACGGAGTCGCGTGCCCCCCATCCGACGGACGCGCCGATGGACGACGACGAGCCGCCGCGCCGCCGCCGACAGGCCACCCACCGGGGTCGCGCCGCGGTGGACGAGACGTCGTTGGCCACCGCCCCGACCGGCATGTCCACCGGCAGCCCGGTCACGCTTGGCACCTCGTACTCCGGTGGGCAGATGACCACGACGGAGACCGCGCCCTCGCGGCCGCTGGACACCGGCGGCATCCCGGGGCCCCGGGTGGTGATCGAGCACGTCCTGGTGAGCACGATCGGCCTGGACGCATCCACCGAGGTCCGGCTGGTGGCGGGCGACCGGCCGGCCGTGGGGCAGGCGACCGGGCCGGCCGTGGACGGGTACGTCCTGCGGCTCTGCGCGGTCGCGGCCGCTGCCGCGGTGGACGAGTTGCTCGGCCGGGACGCCGTGCCGGCCGGCGAGCGGGGGCGGTGCTTCGTCGAGCACACCGCGGTGGTGCCGTTCGGCAACTGCGAGGTCGCCACGGTGGTCGTGCTGCTGGTCTGTGACGGCTGGGTGGAGCAGTTGGCCGGCGCCGCGCTTGTCGCCGGGGACCCTCGGCAGGCGGTCGTGCGGGCCACGTTGGCGGCGGTGAACCGGCGGCTGGAGGCGTTGCTGATCTGAGTGCCGGTGCACAGTCTGGCTCCGGCGGGGAACACTGGAGACATGAAGCGCGCCGCACTCTGGTCGGACCACGACCTTCCCGCACCCCACGTCCCGCCGCCCTGGCCCGGCCGGCACGTGCGGGTCGACGGCAGCCTCGTGCACGTACGGGAGACCCCGGCGACCGCACCCGGCGCGGAGCCGGCGCTGTACGTGCACGGCCTCGGCGGGTCCGCGCAGAACTGGACCGACCTGGCCGGGCTGCTCGCGGGCCGGCTCGACGGCCAGGCGATCGACCTGCCCGGGTTCGGGCGCAGCGAGCCGGGCCCCCGCTACACGATCCCGGCCTTCGCCGACCTCGTGGCCCGCTGGATCGAGATGGGTGAGCGGGGGCCGGTGCACCTGTTCGGCAACTCGTTGGGCGGCGCGGTGGCGGTGCGGGTGGCGGCGTTGCGCCCGGACCTGGTCCGCACGCTCACCCTGATCTCGCCGGCCCTGCCGTTCCTGGACTTCCGGCGGTCGTTGCAGGGGCGGATGCTTCCGCTGCTGGCGATCCCCCGGGGCGAGCGGCTGGCCGCCTGGCGGCTGGCCCAGTTCACCCCGGAGGTGACGGCGCAGCAGGTGATGGAGGCGAGTGTGGCGGACCTGACCCGGATCAGCGAGCAGCGCCGGCAGGAGGCGATCGACGAGATCCGGATCCGGTACGAGGCGGCGCACTACGCCGCCGCGTACGTCCGCACGTTCCGAGGGTTGGTGAGCAGCTTCCTGCGGTCGTACCTGCCGGGGGAGGGCGCGTTGTGGCGGCAGGCCGCGGCGGTGCGGGCGCCGACGCTCGTGGTGGGCGGGCGGCAGGACCGGCTGGTCGACGTGCGGGTGGCGCCGCAGGCCGCCCGGGTGATCCCGGACAGTCGCCTGTTGATGCTCGACGGCGTGGGGCACGTGGCCCAGTTGGAGGTGCCGAGGACCGTGGCGCGGGCGGTGCTGGCGCTGCTCGCGGAGCGGCGGGAGAGCGCGGCCGGGGGTGACGTGGCAGGCTGACCGGGATGCTCAGCTCCCGCCGTCCGCGTGCCGGCCGATCCCGTCCGCCCCTGCGTCACTGGCGTTCCGCGCTTGTGGCCTGCGCGTTGCTCACCGCCGCCGGGGTCGGCATCGGCGTGGCCGTGCGGCTTCCGTCCGCGGGGGCCGAGACGCGGGTCGCCGAGGGGTCGGTGGCTCCGTCGGCGCCGACGCGGGTGCCGCCAGCGCTGGTCCCGTCGCCCACGGTGGTCCCGTCGCCGACGGTGGCGTCCGGTTCGCTGGCGGCCCCGGTGCTGACCCTGCCCGGTCCGACGCCCACGAAGGGGCGGGGCAGTTTCGGGTATGACGAGCGGGTCGGCGGTGTGCTCGGCCGGTCCGGAACGCTGGTCCGTTACCGGGTGGCGGTGGAGCACGGCGCCGGTGAGGACGCGGGCGACTTCGGTGCGGCGGTGCACCGTGCGCTGGTCGGGCCGGGGAGCTGGGTGGACGGCGGCCGCCTGCGGTTGCAGCAGGTCGGGTCGGGCAGCCGGCACGACTTCACGGTCTACCTGGCGACCCGGGAGACCGCCGGCCGGATCTGCGGCGCGGGTGGGATCAACATCCGGGTGGGCGGGGTGCCGTACACGTCCTGCCGGGTGTCGGGCAAGGTGGTGATCAACCTGGATCGGTGGCGGACTTCCGTGCGGCATCTGGTGGCGGCGCGGGTGCCGCTGGACACCTACCGTCTCTACGTGGTCAACCACGAGGTGGGTCACCAGCTCGGGCACCGGCACGAGAGCTGCCCGGGTGCGGGCCGGGCCGCGCCGGTGATGCAGCAGCAGACGCTCTTCCTGGACGGCTGTCGACCGAATCCGTGGCCTTATCTGGGTGGGAAGCGGTACAGCGGTCCAGCCAGGTGAGATGGCGAGAAACTTTCGCGGCATAGGCGGCAAAAGCAGCTAAATGCCCGTTTTGCATGTCACGCTTGGTTCATGACGTCGTCGTCCCCGTACGACCCGCCTGCCGCACCGTCGCGCCGGCCGACCCCGCGCCGGCCAGCCGCCCCGGAGCGCCCCAGCCTGCGCCGGATGCGCCGCCGCCGGCGCCGCTCCGTGCTGCTGCTGGCCATGCTGCTCGCGGCCGGCAGTGGCGCCGCCGGCATCACCGTGCTCACCGGCCCACCGCCCGGTCACACGCCGGTCCCGCTCGCCGCCCGACCGCTGGTGCGCGGCGTCGACGCCCCCACCGCGTCCCCGAGCGGCTACCCCACCGCCGGCTCCGGCACGTTCGCGGTGGCCCAGGAGCGCTCACCTGTACGCGGGCAGGCCGGCCCGTTGCGCCGCTACCGGGTCGAGGTGGAGCAGGGCACGGGGCAGGACGCCGACCGGTTCGCCGCCGCCGTGGACACGGTGCTCGGCGACCCACGCAGCTGGATCGCCTCCGGGCAACTGCGGGTGCAGCGGGTGCCCGAGGCGGTCGCCGCCGACTTCACCGTCTACCTCGCCAGCCCGGCCACCTCCGAGCGGATGTGCGCCGAGGGTGGCCTGCGCACCGAGCGTTACACCTCCTGCCGCCTCCCCGGGCAGGTGGTGCTCAACCTGGCCCGGTGGATGACTGCGGTGCCCGACTACGGTGCTCCGCTCGAGGTCTACCGGACGTATGTGATCAACCACGAGATCGGCCACGAGTTCGGCGAACTGCACCAGGCGTGCCCGGCGCCCGGCGCGCCCGCCCCGGTGATGCAGCAGCAGACGTACGGGCTGGACGGCTGCGTGCCGAACGCCTGGCCGTACGTCGACGGATCGCGCTACGAAGGTCAACCGACCGACGGCCTCTGAGTTATTCCCGGTCCCGCAGTTCGGACCGAGTGTCCCTCATCATGGCCGTGCCCCGTCCTGGCGAGAGACAATTGCGCCCTCACGCCGCCGATCCCGGGGAGTCCACCGTGTCGTTGCCCCCGCTCGTCGAACCCGCCGCCGAGCTGACCGTAGACGAGATCCGCCGCTACTCGCGCCACCTGATCATCCCGGACGTGGGGGTGGCGGGGCAGAAGCGGCTGAAGAACGCCCGGGTGCTCTGCGTCGGTGCCGGCGGCCTCGGCTCGCCGGCCCTGCTCTACCTCGCCGCGGCCGGTGTCGGCACGCTCGGCATCATCGACTTCGACACCGTCGACGAGTCCAACCTCCAGCGTCAGGTCATCCACGGCGTCTCGGACGTGGGCCGGTCGAAGGCCGAGTCCGCCGCGGCCTCGATCCGCGAGATCAACCCGCTGGTCCACGTGGAGATCCACAACACCGCGCTGGACCGGGAGAACGTCCGGGACATCTTCTCCCGGTACGACCTGATCGTGGACGGCACCGACAACTTCGCCACCCGGTACATGGTCAACGACGCGGCCGTCCTGCTCGGCAAGCCGTACGTGTGGGGTTCGATCTACCGCTTCGACGGCCAGGCGTCGGTGTTCTGGGCCGAGCACGGCCCCTGCTACCGCTGCCTCTACCCGGAGCCCCCGCCGCCCGGCATGGTCCCCTCCTGCGCGGAGGGCGGCGTGCTCGGTGTGCTCTGCGCGTCCATCGGCTCGATCCAGGTGAACGAGGCGATCAAGCTGCTCACCGGCATCGGCGAGCCGCTCGTCGGCCGGCTGATGGTCTACGACGCGCTGGAGATGAGCTACCGGAAGATCAAGGTCCGCAAGGACCCGAACTGCGCGCTCTGTGGCGAGAACCCCACGGTCACCGACCTGTTGGAGGACTACGAGGACTTCTGCGGCGCGGTCTCCGAGGAGGCGCAGGAGGCGGTGGTCGACTCGACCATCACCGCGCTGGAGCTGAAGGACTGGCAGGACGCCGGCAAGGACATCTTCCTGGTCGACGTGCGCGAGCCCGCCGAGTACGAGATCGTCCGGATTCCCGGCTCCACGTTGATCCCCAAGCAGGAGATCATCTCCGGCGAGGCGCTGGCGAAGCTCCCGCAGGACCGGCAGATCGTGCTGCACTGCAAGTCCGGCGTCCGCTCCGCCGAGGCGCTGGCCGCGCTGAAGGCGGCCGGCTTCTCCGACGCGGTGCACCTCCAGGGGGGCGTGCTGTCCTGGGTCAAGCAGGTCGACCCGTCCCTGCCCGCGTACTGAACCACGCCGATAGGCCCTCCCGGGATCGGGAGGGCCTTCCGCGTGCCCCGCTCGACGACGGGGGTGGGGCCACCCTGACCGGGCTACCGAGGCGTAACCACGTAGGCGCAGGTAGCGTCTCTGTCGTGGTCGACATGGATGCGGCGATCGGATTCGTCGTCGCGCACGGGGACGCGGTGGATCGCGCCCGCCTCTCCCGGCTGCGCACCGGCGCTCCCGTGCCAGCCGGTGTGCTCGACGCCGCCGAGGCCGGGCAGAGCCCTGACGGCGGCTGGCCGGCCGTCCTCGGTGGCGACGTCGGCTCGGTCGACGCGACCTGCTTCCGCCTCGCCGAGCTGGACGATCTCGGCGCGCTGGGCCGCCCGGCCGCCCGGCACGCGCTGGACTGGCTGGCCGCCCGGCAACTGCCCGACGGCGGCTGGGACGAGGACCGGGCGCTGGCCGGGCTGGCCCCCGAGTGGGCCACCCCCGGTGACCCGGAGGCGCGGCTCTACCTCACCGCCAACGCCGGGTTCTGGCTGACCGTGGCCGGGCTGGACGCCCGCGCCGCCGGCCCGTTGGACCACCGGGTCGGCGGCGCGTACGCCGGTGTGGTGCAGGCGGCGGCGCAGACCCTGGCCGGTCAGCTCGCCCCGGACGGCAGCTGGCCGTCGTTCCTGCCGGCCGGTTGGCTCGCCGCCGCCGTGCTGCACCGCCAGCGGATGTACTACGAGTCGGCGCGGATCCAGGCGGTGCTTGCCGAACGGCTCCCCCGGATGTCCCCGGCCGACGTGGCCTGGCTCGCCGCCACCCTGCGCCGGGTCGACGTGGGCGAGGAGCAGTGGCTGCTGGTGTCGGCACGCAACCGGCTCGGCGCGACCCAGCGCAGCGACGGCGGCTGGGACAGCGACGACGGCCACCAGTTCGACGTGCACACCACGCTGCGTGTGATCCGGGCGTGCCGTCCGGCGGAGCCCGCGGTGCCGGCCTCCGGCGCGCCGACCGCGGCACCTCGCGCCGAGGTGCCGCCGGCCATCCGGCCGGTGCCCGCACCGAAGGTCGTGCCCCCGCCGGTGGGGCCGGCCGCGTCCGCCTCCGCGTGAGGCGCCGGCGCTGCGGCGGTCACGTCGCGGTGGCGTCCGGCGCGGGGCGTGGGGCGGCGGCTCCGGCGGCCAGGCCGTCGAGGACCACCCGTAGGGCCGGCCCGGTGGCCGACGGTTCGATGCTCGGGTGGGCGGCGGCCAGGGAGAGGCCACGGATCAGCAGGTACACGTCGTCCACGGTGACGTCGGTGCGGATCGCGCCGGCGCCCTGCGCGCGGCGTAGCGAGGCGTCCACCTCGGTGCGCAGGGCCGCGGACGCGCGCAGGGCGCCTTCGGTGAACCCGCCCGCATCGATGAGCAGACCCAGCATCACGATCTTGCCGGCGCCGCGTTCCGTCATCGTGGACAGCAGGGCGCGGAAGGCGGCGCCGGCCTCCGGTTCGCTGCCGGCGGCGCGGGCGTAACTGGTCAGGTGCTCGAAGTGCCGCACCACGGTGGCGCCGAGGAGGTCGCGCTTCGTGGGGAAGTGCCGGAACACGGTCGCCACCCCCACGCCCGCGCGGCGGGCCACGTCCTCGGTGGAGCCGGTGGCGCCGAGCTCACCGAACACCTCCTCGGCGGCGGCCAGGATCCGGTCGCGGTTCGCCCGGGCGTCACTGCGCATGGTGCCTCCTTCGGCAAGCGAGCGTACGCCTTGACAAAACGGAGTGGTGACTCCGTTAAATCGGAGTCACCACTCCATTTGCGACAGAGGAGCCGACATGGCCGTGCCCACCACCCCCCGCGACGTGTTCCACCGCCTCGTCGAGGGCGTCGCCCGCCTGGTCGCTGGGGACACCGCACAGGTGGACGTCCTCGCCGACCTGTACGCCGAGAACACCCACGTCAGCCATCCGATGAGCCCGCTCGGCAACGAACCCCTGCGTACCCGCGACGCCCTGCGCAAGCACTTCGCCGAAGGGCCCGGCCGGCACGACGGCGAGTTGACCGAATTCCACGCCGACGACATCACCGTGCACGAGACCACCGATCCGGAGGTCGTGGTGGCCGAGTTCCGCTACCACGGCCGCGTCCACGGCCGTCCGTTCGCCGTGCCGTGCGTGTTCGTGCTCCGGGTCCGCGACGGTCGGATCGTCGAGTCGCGCGACTACACCGACCACCTGACGTTCGCGCGGATCGGCGGTGGCCTGGACGGACTGTTCGAGGCGCTGCGCGCCGCCGACCGCTAACGCAGGTGACCGTCCCCGGTGACCACGTACTTGGTGCTGGTCAGCTCCGGCAGGCCCATCGGCCCGCGGGCGTGCAGCTTCTGCGTGGAGATGCCGATCTCCGCCCCGAAGCCGAACTCGCCGCCGTCGGTGAAGCGGGTGGACGCGTTGACCATGACCGCGGCGGCGTCGACCCGGGCCACGAACTCCCGGGCGGCCCGCTGCGAGTCGGTGACGATCGCCTCGGTGTGCCCGGTGCCGTACCGCCGGATGTGCGCGACCGCCGCGTCGAGCGAGTCGACCACGGCCACCGAGATGTCGGCGGACAGGTATTCGGTGCCGAAGTCCTCGTCGGTCGCCGGGACCACGGCGGTGGAGTGGGCGGCGACCTCGGGCGTCCCGTGCACGGTCACCCCGGCCTCGGCGAACGCGGCCAGCACCGCTGGCAGGAACGCGTCCGCGATGTCGCGGTGGACCAGCAGCGACTCGGCGGTGTTGCAGGTGGAAAGGCGTTGCGTCTTGGCGTTCAGGGTGACCGCCACCGCCTTGCCGAGGTCGGCGTCGGCGTCGACGTAGACGTGGCAGTTGCCCACCCCGGTCTCGATCACCGGCACCGTCGACTCCTCGACCACGGCCCGGATCAGCGACGCCCCGCCGCGCGGGATCAGCACGTCGACCAGGCCCCGGGCGCGCATCAACTCCTTGACCGAGTCGCGGGTGCTGGAGTCCAGCAGTTGCACCGCGTCCGCCGGTAGGCCGGCCCCGGAGACCGCGTCGCGCAGCACCGCGACCAGTGCGGCGTTGGAGTGGGCGGCCGAGGACGAACCGCGCAGCAGCGCCGCGTTGCCGGACTTCAGGCAGATCCCGGCGGCGTCCACGGTCACGTTCGGGCGGCCCTCGTAGACGATGCCGACCACCCCGAACGGCACCCGGACCTGCCGCAGCTCCAGCCCGTTGGGCAGGGTGGAGCCGCGTACCACCTCACCGACCGGGTCGGGCAGCGCGGCCATCTGGCGCAGGGCGTCGGCGATGGTGGCCACCCGAGCCTCGTCGAGGGCGAGCCGGTCCAGCACGGCCGTGGACAGTCCCGCGTCGCGCCCGGCCGCCAGGTCCGTCGCATTGGCGGCCAGGACTTCCGGGGTGCGCGCCACGAGCGCGTCGGCCATCGCGTGCAGCGCGGCGTCCTTGACCGTACGGGTGGCGGTGGCGAGGGACTCCGCCGCGTCCCGGGCCCGGCGGGCCTGCTCGACGACGCTCATCGTGCGTACTCCTTCGGAGGTGGGTTCACAGCAGGACGAGGTCGTCGCGGTGCACGACCTCTCGTTCGTACGCCGGGCCGAGCGCCGCGGCGAGTTCGGAGGTGGACCGGCCGAGCAGGCCGGGCAGTTCCACCGCGTCGTAGTTGACCAGCCCGCGGGCCACCGGCGCCCCGGCGGTGTCCACCAGATCCACCGGGTCGCCGGCGGTGAACGCGCCGTCCACGGCAGTGATGCCGGCCGGCAGCAGCGACTTGCGGCGGCCGACCACGGCCTGCACCGCCCCGGGGTCCAGGTGCAGCCGGCCGCGGGGGGCGGTGGCGTGCGCCAGCCAGAACAGGCGCGCGGCCGGGCGGCGGCTGCTCGGGTGGAAGTACGTGCCGACCGGCTCGCCGGCGAGCGCCGACCCGGCCAGCGGCGCGGCGGTGAGCACCACCGGGATGCCGAACCCGGTGGCGATGCGCGCCGCCTCGACCTTCGTCACCATGCCGCCGGTGCCCACCCCGGCCCGCCCGGCCCCGCCGACGTCCACGCCGGCCAGATCGCCCTCGCCGTGCACCTCGGCGATGCGGGTGCTGCCGGGGCGGGCGGGGTCGCCGGTCCAGAGCGCGTCGACGTCGGAGAGCAGCACCAGCAGGTCGGCGTCGACGAGCGCGGCGACCAGCGCGGCGAGGCGGTCGTTGTCGCCGAACCGGATCTCCTCGGTGGCCACCGTGTCGTTCTCGTTGACGATCGGCACGGCGTGCAGGTCGAGCAGTTTGCGCAGCGTCCGGTACGCGTTGCGGTAGTGCGCCCGGCGGGTCACGTCGTCGACGGTGAGCAGCACCTGCCCGACGGTGCGCCCGTGCCGGGCGAACGCGGCCGCGTACCGCCCGATCAGCAGGCCCTGGCCGACGCTGGCGGCGGCCTGCTGGGTGGCCAGGTCGCGGGGGCGCCGGGTCAGTCGCAGCGGGGCGAGGCCGGCGGCGATCGCCCCGGAGGAGACCAGCACCACCTCGCGCCCGGCGGTGACCAGCTCGCCGAGCGCGTCGACGAGCGCGTCGACCCGGGCGTCGTCCAGGCCGCCCGTCGCAGTGGTCAGCGAGGACGAACCGATCTTGACGACGATCCGGCGGGCCGAGGTGACTGCTTCACGCACCCGACCATTCTGCGCGCCGTGGTCCGCCGCGCCGCGGCGCGTTCCCATATCGTGGCAGCTCGTGACACCGGACGAGTACGTCGAGGCGGTTCTGGCGCTTGTCGAGCGGATTCCGCCCGGGCGGGTGATGTCGTACGGGGCGGTCGCCGACGCGCTCGCCGACCGGTCGGGGCGGGCATCGCCACGACTTGTCGGTTCGATCATGGCGCGGCACGGGGGCGGGGTGCCGTGGCACCGGGTGGTGAACGCGGCCGGCCGGCTCCCGCCGGGGCACGAGCGCCGGGCCCGGGAGCGACTGCTCGCCGAGGGGTGCCCGTTGCGCGGGGACCGGGTGGACCTGGCGGCGGCCGCCTGGTCGCCGGAGGAGGGGATGTGACGCCGGTCATACGTGAGTAACATTCGGCGCCATGACGGCTTCGGGTCTGCCCCGCCGGGTGCACCTCGGGTACGCCTCCGGGTCCCTGGTCACCGGCGCGTTCGGCACCGTGCCCGGGTTGCTGCTGCTGCCGTACCTCACCGACACGCTGGGCGTGGCCGCCGGGCTGGCCGCGTTGCTGGTGCTCCTGCCGAAGGCGTGGGACGTGCTGGTCAACCCGGTCGCCGGGCGGATCTCCGATCGGACCCGGTCGCGTTGGGGCGCCCGCCGGCCGTACCTGCTGGGCGGCGGACTGGCCCTGGCCGTGCTGTTCGCCGCGATCTTCGCCGCCCCGTTCGCGACCGGCCCGGCCGCCGCCGGATACGTGGCGTTCGCGTTCCTGGCCACCGCCACCGCGTTCGCGTTCTTCCAGGTGCCGTACGTGGCCATGCCCGCCGAGTTGACCGCCGACCCGGCGGAGCGTACCCGCCTGATGACCTGGCGGATCGCGGTGCTGGCGCTGGCCATCCTGGTCTCCGGCGCGGTGGCCCCGGCGGTGGTGACCGCCGGCGGGGACGGCGTGCCGGGCCACCGGTGGATGGGCCTGTTCGTCGCCGCGCTGATCGTGGTCGGCACCGTCGGCGTGTTCCTCGGCACCCGGTCCGCGCCGGCCGGGACGGTGGGGGAGAGCGAGCCGAGCCTGCGCGCCCAGCTCGCGGTCGCCACCCGCAACCGGCCGTTCCGGGCGCTGCTCATCTGCTTCGTGATCCAGTCCGCCGGGGTGGCCACCGTGCTGGCCGGCGTGAAGTACTTCGCCGACCAGGTGCTGCGCGAACCGGACAGCGGCCCCACGCTGCTGTTCGCCTGTTTCGTCGCGCCCGCGCTGCTGGTCATGCCGCTGTGGTCCCGGGCCGGTGCCCGGCTGGGCAAGCGGGCGTCGCTTGCCGTCGCGTCGCTGATCTTCGCGGCCGGCGCGCTCACCCTGGTCGCCGCGCCCGCGCTGCCGGCCGCCGGGGCGTACGCGGTGGTCGCGGTGATCGGCGTCGGGTACGCCGGCCAGCAGGTCTTCGCGCTGGCCATGCTGCCCGACTGCATCGCGTACGACACCGCGCGCACCGGGCGGCGGCAGGCCGGGGTCTTCACCGGCCTGTGGACCGCGGGCGAGACGTTCGGGCTGGCGCTGGGGCCGGGCATCTACGGGCTGGTGCTCCAGCTCTGCGGCTATGTCTCCTCGTCCACAGGGGTCGCCGCCGCCCAGTCCGACACCGCCCGGCTCGGCGTGCTGCTCGGGTTCACCGTGCTGCCGGCCCTGCTTGTCGCCGCCCCGGTGGTGCTGCTGCGCGGCTACACCCTGACCCCGGCCCAGTTGGCCACCGCGCCCGACGCCACGGCACCCGACGCCACGGCACCCGACGCCACGGCACCCGGCGCCACCGCACCTGTCGCGCGGGCGTGAACGCCCCGACGCCCCGGAAACCGTCACGAGAGGAACACCCGATGACCGACACGGCAGGCGCGGGCGCGCTGCCCGCGCGGGGGATACCCGCGGCGGACGTGCTCGACGAGATCAGGGCGCTGCGCGCGGCCGACCGGCCGACGCACGGCGGGCGGCTGTTCGCCTACGTCTACGACCCGGGCGTGGCCGGGCTGGACGAGTTGGCGCACGCCGCGTACGCGCAGAGCGCACACGTCAACGGGCTGGACCCGACCGCGTTCCCGTCGCTGCTGGCGATGGAGAACGCGCTCGTCGGGGCCGCCGCCCGGCTGCTCGGGGGCGGCCCCGGCACGCACGCGCCGGACGTCGTCGGCAGCGTCACCGGCGGCGGCACCGAGTCGCTGCTGCTCGCCGTCAAGGCCGCCCGGGACGCGCACCCCAACCTGAGTGCGCCGCGGATCGTGGCGCCGGCCAGCGCGCACGCCGCGTTCGCGAAGGCGGCGCACTACCTGCGGGTCACGCTGGACACGGTGCCGGTCGACCCGGTGACGCTGCGGCCGGACGTGGCCGCGACGGCCGCCGCGATCGGCCCGGAGACCGTGCTGGTGGTGGCGTCCGCGCCGTCGTACGCCCACGGGGTGGTCGACCCGGTGGCGGAGATCGCCGCCGTCGCGCAGGCCGCCGGGGTGCGCTGTCACGTGGACGCCTGCTTCGGCGGCTGGGCGCTGCCCTGGCTGCGCCGGCTCGGCGCGGCGGTGCCGCCGTTCGACTTCGCCGTGCCCGGGGTCACCTCGATCTCGGTGGACCTGCACAAGTACGCGTACGCGCCGAAGGGCGTCTCGGTGCTGCTGCACCGCGATCCGGCGTTGCGCGCCCCGCAGTACTTCGCGTACGCCGACTGGCCCGGCTACACCATGGTCAACCCGGTGATCGCCTCCACCCGCTCCGGTGGGCCGATCGCCGCCGCGTACGCCACGCTGCGTCACCTCGGCGAGGACGGCTATCTGCGGCTGGCCGCCGCGACCCGGGAGGCGGTCGCCGGGCTGGCCGACGCGGTGCGGGCCACCGGCGGGCTGCGGCTGATGGCCGAACCGGAGACCACAGTGGTCTGCTTCACCGCCGACGACCCCGGCCTGGACCTGTTCGTGCTCGTCGACGAGCTGACCGCGCGCGGCTGGCACACCCAACCCCAACTCCGGTACGCCGACCTGCCGGCCAGCGTGCACCTGACGGTGACCGCGGCGGTGGCGCCGCGGGTGGCAGAGTTCGGCCCGGCGCTGGCCGAGGCGGTCGCCGCGGCCCGCGCCGCCGGTCCGGTCGCCCTTGGGCCGGAGCTGCTGGCACTGGCCGGCGGTCTCACCCCGCAGGCGCTCACCCCGGAGCTGGTGGCCGGGTTGGCCGACGGGCTCGGCCTGACCGGCGGGATCGGTGCCCCGGGCCGGATGGCGGTGGTCAACACGCTGCTCGACGCCGCTCCGGCGCGGCTGCGGGAGCGGCTGCTCGCCGAGTTCGTCGGGCTGCTCCAGCGCCCCACCTGGTGAACACGGCGAGGGCCCGGAACCAGAAGGTTCCGGGCCCTCGTGCCGGGGATGTCAGCTCGCGTCGACCGCGGTCACCGCGAAGGAGGTGACGTTGTCCACCGGGTTGACGTCCTGCGGGTCCGCGCCCCAGAAGTAGCTTCCGGACACCGTGAAGGTACCGGTGCCCAGGTCGCCGGTAGCCGTGCCGGCGGGCGCGCTGAGGAAGACGTCAAAGGTCCGCTCCTCGCCCGGCATGAATCGGCCGCCCGGCACCGAGAACCCGGTCGGGAAGCTCGGCATGTCCTCTGGCTCGACGTGGTGGACCTGCACCTCGGCGGGCAGGGCGGCCCTGACGTTGAGGGAGAAGGTCGGCGCGTCGTTGCCGTAGCGAACGGTGACCGGCATCCGGCCGAGCAGGGTGCCGTCCGGCTGCGGGCTGAGCGTCACCGCGCCGCCCCGGATGCTGAGGTCGGTCTCGGTGGCCTGCACGTACGGCCGCGGATCGCGCAGGCTGCCGGTCGTGGACCGGAAGAGGGTGGTGAAGCGGGCGGCGTCGTCGGCCGTGGTGGCGCCCGCCGGGACGACCTCGACCCGCCCGCCACTGGCGATCATGGGATAGGCGCGGGTGGTGGTCCAGACGCGGAAGCCCAGACGCAGGGCGAGGCTCTGCCCCGCCTCGACCTGGTCGCCGGTGCACCTGATGACCAGCCGGTTCTCCACCAGCCGCTGGTAGAGGCAGCCGCCGCCTGGCTCCACGGAGACGAACGACGCTCCCGCCGGCTCGGTGACGACCAGGTCCACCGACGTCGCGGTCGACCGCCGGTTGGTGACGGTGGCGGTGAGCGTCCCGACATAACCACGGTCGGTCGGGTTGAGGACGAGTCGCTGGGCGGTGACGTCGACGCGGCCGGCCGGGGCGCTCGGCGCGGCGGTGGCCGGTGCGACCAGGGTGAGCAGTGCGGCGGCTCCACCGAGCAGTGCGGTGGCGATCCGGGCCGTAGTTGTGGTCATGCTGGTTCCTCCTGTGATTCCCGTTTGCCGGAAGGTGCCTCCGGCTGCCCAACGTCGGTAACACGTCCACATAGGACGGTTGGTTGCGATGCTTGTTGTCGCCTGCCTGACAGAGCCGGATCTTGCTCCGGCTCAGCGGTACGTGTAGCGGTCCTCGTCGTTCTCGTGGTTCGGGTCCATCAGCGGCTCGGCGTCGGTACCGACCGGCGACACCTCGGCGGTGCCGGTGCCGCTGGCGCTGTTGGTGTTGCGCAGGACGAACTGGAAGGTCCGTTTCGCGCCGGGACCGAGCGGGCCGAACCGGCAGGTGAGCGGTCCCTTCGGCGGTGCGCCGTCCCGGCAGGCCGACCAATCGCCGCCGCCCGCGACCGTCCCCACCTGCATCCGCAGGTGCACCTGCACCAGGGCGGCCGGAACCGCGCTCAGGTTGCGCACCGTCACGCTCATCGTCCCGGTGCGTGAGCCGTCGGCTTCGGGTGCGCTCCACACCACGTTTCCGGCCGACACGGTCAGGTCGGCCAGGTGCGGGTTCGGGCCGAACGAGGTGGGACCGTCGACCTGCGCGAAACGCGCCCCGCTCCACCGATAGCCGCGCCACTGACGCTGCGACCAGTCCAGCGACCAGCCTGCTCCGGGCGCGCGGTCCGCCACTTCCACGCGGACCGTCCCCCCGTCGGTGACCTGCACGTCCAGCAGCCACTGCGGTGTCGTCTTCGCGGACCGCACGACCTGACCGAGGACGACGGTCCGGCCGTCGGGACTCCGGTCGAGTGCCACCACCTGCGACGGGCCCTGCTGGGCGCCCTGGCAGCGAAGTAGGGCGACCGTCTCGACGGTGCCGTCACCGTCCAGGTCGCCGTGGGTGAGGCCCACCAGTTGCACGTCGCCCTCGTTCCCGGCCGTGGTGGTGATCCGGGCCAGCCCTGCCTTGCAGGCCGCGCCGGGGGCCCAGGCCGGAAGATCGAGCCGGACGGCGGTCAGTTGGGATGGGGTGATCCGCCCGTCCGGCACGGCCGGGTCCGGGCTGCCCGTGCTCGGGATCGTGGTCGGGGTCGGCGGTGGAGGCGACGGGGTTTCGGACGGGCTCGGGTCGACGGTCTGGGCGGGAGCGGGAGCGGGAGGCGGCCCGGACCGCCGTTGCAGGCCGGCGTTCGCGCCCACGGGGATCGCCACGGCGAGCACCACGGCCGCCGCGGTGGCCACCGCGGTCCGCCGACGGCGGTACTGGACCGTGCGCCGGACCGCAGCTGTCCCGGCCGGTTGCACCCACGGGGCGTACGACTCGCGGAACCCGGCGAACTCGCCGTTGACCAGGTTGTCCTCGGGCTCAGTCATGGTTCGCCTCGCTCCTGATGGTGAGCTGTGCTGCCAGCGATGCGCGTCCTCGGTGCAGCCAGGACTTGACCGTGCCCTCCGGCACACCCTCCTGCTCCGCGATCTGCCCGACGCTCAGATCGGCCAGGTAGTGCAACACCACGGCGCGGCGCTGGGTGGAGGGCAGCTGGGACAGCGCCGCTGTCAGAGCCACCCGATCCGGGCCGGGACCCGGTACGTGCTCCTCACGCTGCCGATGCAGCCATGTCTGGGCCGTCCGTAGCCGCCGCCACCGGCTGGTCGCCAGATTCCATGCCACCCGACGTACCCAAGCCAGGGGGTCGTCGTACCGGGATACCCGTGACCAGCGCGCGAACGCCCGGCAGAACGCCTCCTGCACCAGATCCTGCGCCTGTGACAGGTCGCCGCTGTACGCGGCGAGCTGGAGCGTCAGCGACCGGAAGTGTGCCTGGTAGAACCCGTCGAAGTCGACGACATCGCGCCCGAGCGCCTTCTCTGGTGGCGGGTCATCGAGCCTCGGCTCCCTCGTCACCATCATGTGGTCCTCCCCGTATGTATGCCGCCGAGGCGGTCACGACAGTCACACGCCCTGACGTCGCCGCCGGTTGCAGAGGTTGCCGGATCGGGTGCTGTGGTTGACTGTCGTCTCGGGGACAGCAGAAGGAGGACCAGGTGCAGGTGCCGGCCGTGCTCGGCGAGCCGATCCGGTTCGTCCTCAACTGGGGCCGCCGCTACTCGCTCTGGGTGTTCAACTTCGGCCTGGCCTGCTGTGCCATCGAGTTCATCGCGACCAGCATGGGCCGGCACGACTTCATGCGGTTGGGCGTGATCCCGTTCGCCCACGGCCCTCGACAGGCCGACCTCATGGTGGTCAGCGGCACGGTCACCGACAAGATGGCCCCGGCGATCAAGCGGCTCTACGACCAGATGCCCGAACCGAAGTACGTCATCTCGTTCGGTGCCTGCTCCAACTGCGGCGGCCCGTACTGGGACTCCTACTCGGTGACCAAGGGCGTCGACCAGCTCATCCCGGTGGACGTCTACGTACCCGGTTGCCCGCCCCGCCCGGAGGCGCTGCTGCACGGCATCCTCCGCCTCCAGGAGAAGATCGCCGCGGAGGAGTCCGGCGTCGGCGGGGTGCCCCGGCCGGATCCGCTCGCCTCCCCGGCGGACACCGTCGCGCGGCCGGTCGAAGCGCTGACCGCACCTCCGGTGCGGCCGCCGGCCGGCTGAGCCACCGACGGCGGGGCCACGCGGTGGCGGGGCCGGGCGGTGGCGGCGCCGGGCTAGCCTGCGGACATGACCGACTCCGCGGAGACGCGTGCCGCCTTCATCATCGACGTGCTGACCGAGGAGTTCGGCGCGTCCATGGCGATCGACCCGGCGGCGTTCCGCCGCAAGTTCCGCAAGATGGCCGCCTCACCGTTCGCGTTCTACCGGGGCAGCGCCGCGCTGTTCTACGCCGACCAGCGCGGCGGGTTCCGCAGCGACCGGTTCCTCGACGAGCGGACCAGCCGGGTGTGGATCCACGGCGACCTGCACGCGGAGAACTTCGGCACCTACATGAACGCCTCCGGGCAGCTCGTGTTCAACGTCAACGACTTCGACGAGGCGTACGTCGGGCCGTTCACCTGGGACCTGAAACGCCTCGCCGCGAGCGTGGCGCTGCTCGGCTACGCCAAGGCGCTCTCCGACCGGGTGATCGGTGACCTGGTGACCGGCTTCGCCCGGTCGTACCTGGCCGAGCTGCGGGCCATCGCGGCCGGTGGGGACGACGCGATCGGCTCGATCACGCTTGACAACGCCGACGGCGTGCTGCGCCGGGTGCTCCAGCAGGCCCGGCTGAACACCCGGGTGGACCTGCTCGCCGCGCAGACCACGGTCGACAACTACGAGCGGCGCTTCTCCCTCGGCGAGGGCGTGTACGAGATCGACACGGCGACCCGGGAGAAGGTCTGCGCCGCGTTCGCCGACTACCTGCACACACTGCCGCACTCGACCACCCGGATGCGCCCGGTGGCCACCGGCATCAAGGACGTGGTGCTGCGCAAGGGCGTCGGCATCGGGTCGGCCGGGCTGCCGTCGTACAACCTCCTGCTGGAGGGGCACACCCAGGCGTTGGAGAACGACGTCGTCATCTACATGAAGCAGGCCCAGGTGCCGGCGGTGGCCCGGTACGTCGACGACGAGCGGGTCCGGTCGTACTTCCGGCACCAGGGCCACCGCACCGCGGAGTCGCAGCGCGCGTTGCAGGCGCATGCCGACCCGTGGCTGGGTTTCACCGAGCTGGACGGCGTCGGCCAGCTCGTCGCGGAGGTCTCCCCGTACGCGGCGGACCTCGACTGGGCAGACGTGAACGAGCCGGAGGACCTGACCGGCGTGCTCGCCGACCTGGGCCGGGCGGTGGCCCGGATGCACTCGGTGGCCGACGACGAGTCCAGTCACGACCTGGTCGACTACTCCACCGAGGAGGCGATCGTCGCGGTCGTGGACGCCGACCCGGAGGCGTTCGTCGACTACCTGGTCGACTTCGGGCACCGGTACGGGATCCGCGCCCGCGAGGACCACCAGCTGTTCGTGGACCTGTTCCGCAACGGCCGGTTGCCGGGCATCTGAGGGCGGCCCGCACCTCACTGCGCGAAGTCCAGCACCACCTTGATGTCGTGGCCGGTGGGGGTGTACGCCTCCCGGTAGGCCGCCACCGGCACCCGGCGGGTGATCAGCGACGTGAGCCAGGACTGGTCGGCCCGGGCGAGCGCCTCGGCGGCCAGGTCCCAGTGCCGTCGGCCGGCGTTGACCGAGCCGAACACCACGTTGTTCTCCAGCACCAGTTCCCGGTTGAGCGCCCCGGCGTCGAAGGTGATCCGCCGGCCGCCGCTGGACACGCCGGTCAGGCAGACGATGCCGCTCGGCCCGGCCTTGCCCATCGCTTCCAGCACCACCGTGGGCGCGCCGGTGCACTCGATGACCACGTCCGGTGACAGGTCCAGCTCGTGCACCGCGCAGGCGTGGTACGTCGCACCGAGCGCCCGGACCAGGTCCGGCTTCGCGCCCCCGGGGGCGCGGTCCAGCACGTGCACGGACAGTCCGCGCTGGCTGGCCAGCAGCGCCGCCAGCAGGCCGATCGGTCCGGCGCCGGTGACCAGCACGGTTTTCGGCTCCCACTCGGCCCGCCGGCCGATCCGCTCGATGTGGTCCCACGCCTTCGCCACCACGCTCGCCGGTTCCAGCAGCATGCCCACCGAGCCGAGGGCCGGGTCCAGCCGGACGGCGAACTTGGGCGACAACCGCCAGCGGTCCCGGGCGAACCCGGGCAGCCCCTTGATGCCGTGCTCGGTGTACCGCCCGTTGCGGCACATGTCCCACTGGTCCACCGCGCAGTTCGCGCAGGGCACCGGGTCGGGGTTGCGGACCACGCCGGCCACCAGGTCACCGGGCTGCAGCGTGCCGGTCGGGTCCTCCAGCACCCGGCCCAGGGACTCGTGGCCGAGCACCAGCCGTTCCTGGCCTGGCGGCGCCTCGCCGTACCCACCAGAGATGATCTCCTGGTCGGTGCCGCAGACGCCGACGGCCAGCGCCTCGACCAGGATGGGGCCCTCCTCGGGCGGCGGCTCGGGCCAGTCGTCGAGGAGTCGCAGCGAGTTCGGGACACCGGGGACCACAGTCACAGCTCGCACGGACCTCATCTTTCCGCGCGTTCCCGCCGTCCGCCCGGCAAAGCGACGATCCGGGGCGTGGGCGGCCCGTCCCGGTCCGCACCCGTCGGCCATAGGATCAGCGCATGACTCCGGAAGAGGTCGGCCGGCGGGTGGTCGCGCTGCTCGCGCCCGTCGAGGCCGCCGTGTCGGTCTCCGGCGGTCAGGCGTACGCCCGCGCCACCGTCGACGTACCCCCGACGAGCTGGGCGGATGCGGTGCGCGCGGTGCGCGACGACGCCGAGTTGGGGTTGGATTTCCTGGACTGGCTCTCCGCGGTGGACGAGATGGCCGACGGCTTCGACGTGGTGGCGCACCTGTGGTCGGTCCGGCGCCGGCACGGGTTGCTGCTGCGCACCCGGGTGCCCCGGGCCGAGCCGGTCGTCGCGTCGGTGGTCGACGTGTTCCCCGGCGCCGCCTGGCACGAGCGGGAGACCCACGAGATGTTCGGTATCGACTTCCGTGGCCACGGCGACCTGCAGCCGTTGCTGCTGCCGCCGGAGTTCGAGGGGCATCCGCTGCGCAAGGAGTTCGTCCTGGCCTCCCGGGTCGCCAAGCCGTGGCCCGGCGCGAAGGAGCCGGGCGAGTCGGAGGCCGGTGGCGGTCGTCGGCCGATCCGCCCGCCGGGCGTACCGGCTCCGGGCGAGTGGGGCACGACGCCCACGCCGGCCGGCGCGGCCGGTGCGGGTGAGGGCCCGCGCGGGGGTACGCCGGCCCGGCCGGCCCGGGAGCGTCCGGCCCGCCCGGCGCCGGGTGAGCGCCCGACCGGTGCGCCCCGGGCGGAGCCGGGTCCCGACGCGGCGGGGGAGAGCTGATGCCGGACTGGTTGGAGCTGGTCCTGCGGGTGGCCGGCGTGCTCGTCGCGTTCCTCACCCTGCCGCTGATCGTCGGCCAGGCCGAGCACAAGGTGATGGCGCACATGCAGGGCCGGCTGGGCCCGATGTACGCGGGTGGCTTCCACGGCTGGGCGCAGCTGGTGGCCGACGGGGTCAAGTTCGTGCAGAAGGAGGACGTCACCCCGCGCGACGCGGACCGGCCGGTGTTCCGGCTGGCGCCGGCGGTGGCCCTGGTGCCATACCTGCTGGTGCTGCTGGTCATCCCGCTCGGGCCGGGTGACCTGGTGGCCCAGCCGCTGGACATCGGCCTGTTCTTCGTGCTCGCCGTGGTGGGCGTCGGGGTGCTGGCGGTGCTCATGTCGGCGTGGGCGTCGGCCAACAAGTACAGCCTGCTCGGCGGGCTGCGCGGTGCGGCCCAACTGCTCGGGTACGAGCTGCCGCTGGTGCTGGCCGCCGCCTCGGTGGCGATGGCGGCCGGCACGCTGAGCCTGCCCGGCATCGTGGAGGCGTGGCAGCCCTGGTGGCTGCTGTGGCAGGCCCCGGCGATGGTCATCTTCTTCGTGGCGGGGCTGGCCGAGATCCGCCGCCCGCCGTTCGACATGCCGGTGGCCGACTCGGAGCTGGTGTTCGGCTACATGACCGAGTACACCGGTCTGCGTTTCGCGTTCTTCCTGCTCGCCGAGTACGTCGGGATCGTGGTGATCGCGGCGCTGACCACCGTGCTGTTCCTTGGCGGCTGGCAGGGCCCGTTCGCGGACGCGCAGCTCGGCTGGCTGTGGACGCTGCTGAAGGTGTTCGCGGTCGCCTTCGTGATCATCTGGCTGCGGGTGAGCTATCCGCGGCTGCGCGAGGACCAGCTCCAGCGCCTCTGCTGGCTGGTGCTCGTCCCCCTGGCCCTGGCCCAGCTGGTCCTCACCGCCGCCGTCCGCCTCGCCCTCTGACCCCGCCCCTCCCCGGCGCCCCTCCCCGGGGACGAGGACGGGCGGGGCGAGGCGGGAAAGGGCGGGGCGGGAGGGGGTCAGCGCAGGGGGGTGTGGGCCGGGTCGACCCGCTCCCCGGGCGGGGGTGGTGGGGGCGGGGTGCCGTCGCCGAACGGGCGACCGCCGAGTTCCTCCCGGCCGTGCGGGGTGAGCCAGTTCGCCAGGTCGGGGCCGGCCGGCACGATCCCGGTCGGGTTGATGTCCCGGTGCACCTCGTAGTAGTGGCTCTTGATGTGGACGAAGTCGACCGTGTCCCCGAAGCCCGGGGTGGTGAACAGGTCCCGGGCGTACGCCCACAGCACCGGCATCTCGCTGAGCTTCTGCCGGTTGCACTTGAAGTGCCCGTGGTAGACCGGGTCGAAGCGCACCAGCGTGGTGAACAGCCGCACGTCCGCCTCGGTGATCGTGTCACCGACCAGGTACCGCTGCCCGGCCAGCCGGTCCGACAACCAGTCCAGCCGGTCGAACAGCCGGTGGTACGCCCGGTCGTACGCCTTCTGGCTGCCGGCGAAGCCGGCCCGGTAGACGCCGTTGTTCACGTCGGCGAAGACCACCTCGTTGACCTCGTCGATCTCGCCGCGCAGCGGCTCCGGGTACAGGTCCGGCGCGCCCGGCCGGTGGTGTCCGGTCCACTCGGTCGACAGGTCCAGGCTCATCTGCGCGTAGTCGTTGGTCACCACCTGCCCGCTGGGCACGTCGACGAGCGCCGGCACGGTGATGCCGCGCTCGTAGCCGGGGAAGCGGGCGAAGTAGGCGTCGGCGAGCCGTTCGATGCCGAGCACCGGGTCCTTGCCGTCCGGGTCCAGGTCGAACGACCAGCTCCGCTTGTCGTGGGTGGGGCCGGCCACGGCCAGCGAGATGACGTCCTCCAGCCCGAGCAGCCGGCGGACGATGATCAGGCGGTTCGCCCAGGGGCAGGCCCGGCTGACCGCGAGCCGGTAGCGGCCCGGCTCCACCGGCCAGCCGTCCCGCCCCTCGGCGGTGATCCGGGTGGCGATGTACCGCTGGTCCCGGGTGAACTCGCCACCCGGTTCCACGTACTTCCCGCCGGTCCGTTCGAGGATCTCGTCGTCGTTGACGCCCACGCCCACCTCCGAGGTCGGTTCTGGTTCCCATCATGGTCGCTGCCGGGCCGCCCGGCAGGCCGAGCGGGCCACTTACGGGCATAGGCTGCCGGCCGTGACCGATCTGGAGGCGGCGGCCCGACGCTTCATCGCCGACGTGTGGAACGCCGGCCGCGAGGAGAGCACGTACGAGCTGGTGGCCCCGGACTGTCCGGGGTTGGGCGGCGCGGGGCCGGACGCGGTGCTGGCCTGGCACCGGGACCGGCGGGCGTCGTTCCCCGACCTGCGTTACAAGATCGTCGAGGTGGTGGAGTCCGGGGCGCGGGTGGCGGTGCGCTGGCGGGCCGCCGGCACCCAGGCCGGCCCGTTCGGGCCGGTGCCGCCGACGGGCCGGGTGGTCAGCTATTCCGGGGCGACGTTCCTGCGGTTCGACGAGGCCGGGCGGATCGCGGACGTGTGGAGCGTCAACGAGCTGTTCCAGGTGCTCCAGCAACTCGGCGTGGAGATGCTGCCCCCGCTGGCTCCGGACGGGGCGTGATCCGGCCGGGCGCCGGTCGCCGGTGGCAGCTTGCGGGGGGTGGTCGCGCGCGCCCGGGTTACAGGGCAGGATGGGCGGCATGAGCGAGCACGGTGGAGTGCCCGGCAGCGGGCTGGTGAAGGGCTTGGCGGTCACGTTGAAGACGATGACCCGCCGCTCGACCACCCAGCAGTACCCGGACGTCGCGCCCGAGTTGCCGCCCCGGTCCCGCGGCGTGATCGCGTTGCTGGAGGAGAACTGCACGGTCTGCATGCTCTGCGCGCGCGAGTGCCCGGACTGGTGCATCTACATCGACTCGCACAAGGAGGAGGTGGCGGTGCCCGGCGCCGCCCGCCCCCGCCAGCGCAACGTGCTCGACAAGTTCGACATCGACTTCTCGCTCTGCATGTACTGCGGCATCTGCATCGAGGTCTGCCCGTTCGACGCCCTCTACTGGTCGCCGGAGTTCGAGTACGCCGAGTACGACATCAAGGATCTGCTGCACGACAAGGGCCACCTGGGTGAGTGGATGGCCACCGTGCCGCCGCCGCCGGCCCACGACCCCCTCGGCGACCCCTCGAAGGAGGAGACCACCGCCGCCCGTAAGGCGGCCGGTCCGGCCGCCCGGCCGGCACCCGCCCGGCTTCGCCCCGACGCCGCCGACCCGGGCCCGGGCGCCGTCTCATGACCGGTGCGGACGTGCTGCTGCTGGCCCTCGGCGCGGTGGCGGTCGGCGCGGGTGCGCTTGTGGTGGCCACCCGGCACCTGGTGCGGGCCGGGCTGTGGCTGGTGGTGTGCCTGGGCGCGCTCGCCGGCGACTACCTGGTGCTCACCGCCGAGTTGGTGGCCTGGGTGCAGGTGCTGATCTACGTGGGCGCGGTGGTGGTGCTGCTGTTGTTCGCGGTGATGCTGACCCGCGCCCCGATCGGCCCCTCCGACGACCTGGACCGGCCCGGCTGGCCGGCCGCGCTCGTCGGCGCGGGCAGCGGTCTCGGCCTGGCCGTGCTGCTTGTGGACGCGTTCCGCTGGTCGCGGGTGGACCTGCCCGCCCCGGGCACCGCCGAGCGCCTCGGCGAGCAGTTGTTCCGCTCCTGGGTGCTGCCGTTCGAGGTGCTGTCGGTGCTGCTGCTCGCCGCGCTCGTCGGCGCGATCGTGCTGTCCCGTCCGGACATCGGCAGCCGGGCCGGTGGCGCCCGGCCCGACGCCGCCGGACCCGACGCCACGGCCGGCCCTGAGCCGGTCGCCGAGGGCGGTCGCCGGTGAGGCCGGTCATCCCGTACGTCACCGCCGCGCTGCTGTTCGGCCTCGGCGTGTACGGCGTGCTGCGCCGCCGCAACGCCGTGCTGGTGCTGATGGCGGTGGAGTTGATGCTCAACGCGGTGAACCTGGTGCTGGTCACCGCCGACACCACGGTCCGGGCCGTGCTGCCGCACTCGGGTCAGGTGTTCGCCCTGTTCGTGATCGTGCTCGCCGCCGCCGAGATCGGTGTCGGGCTGGCCATCGTGCTCCAGCTCTACCGGCTGCGCGCCAGCGTCACCGTCGACGACGTCCCGCTCGCCGAGGCGCCGGCCGGGACGGAGGACGCGCGATGACCACGTCCACGCTGTGGCTCGCGGCGGCGCTGCCGGGCGCGCCCCTGCTCGCCGGCCTGCTCGGCCTGCTGCTGCCGCCGGCCCCGGGTGACGACCGGCGTGGCGAGGCGTCGGCCCGCCGGCTGGCGGTCGGCCTGGGGGTGGCCGGGGCGACTGTGGCGTGGCTGTCCGCGCTGGTGTTGCTGACCCGGGTGGACGCGCCGGTGGAGGCGTCCACCACCTGGGTCGAGATGGGCGGGCTGCGGGTCACGCTGGGCCTGCGGCTGGACGGCGTGGCGGTGCTGGTCGCCACCGCCGTGTCCACCGTGGCGCTTGCCGTGCAGGTCTACTCGGTCGGCTACCTCCGTCGCGGCCCGCACGACGACGTGGACGTGGACCACCGCTACCCGCCGTACGCGGCGCAGTTGAGCCTGTTCACCGCCGCGATGCTCACGGTGGTGGTGTCCGGTGACCTGATCATGCTGCTGGTCGGCTGGGAGGTGATGGGCATCTGCTCCTACCTGCTCATCGCCCACGACCGGCGGCTGCCCGAGGCGCCCGGCGCCGCGGTGAAGGCGTTCCTGGTCACCCGGGTGGGTGACGTCGGGTTCCTGCTCGGTATCGCGCTGCTCGGCGTGGGCGCGGGCAGTTTCCGGATCGCGGACGTGTTGGCGCACGACTGGTCCACGGGCACGCTGACGGCCGCCTGCCTGCTGCTGCTCGGCGGGGTGGCCGGCAAGAGCGCCCAGTTCCCGCTGCACACCTGGCTGCCCGATGCGATGGCCGGCCCCACGCCGGTCTCCGCGCTGATCCACGCCGCCACCATGGTCGCCGCCGGGGTGTACGCGGTGGCCCGGCTGTTCCCGCTGTTCGAGCGGGCCCCGGCCGCGCTCGCCGTGCTCGGGGTGATGGCCGCGGTGACTATGCTGCTCGGCGCGTTCGCGGCCACCGCGCAGGACGACATCAAGCGGGTGCTCGCCTGGTCGACGGTCTCCCAGATCGGCTACATGACCGGCGCGCTCGCGGTCGGCGCGCCCGCCGCCGCGCTGTTCCACCTGCTCACCCACGCCGCGTTCAAGGCGCTGCTGTTCCTCGCCGCCGGCGCGGTGATCCACGCCGTCGGCACCACGCTGATGTCCCGGATGGGTGGGCTGCGCACCGCCATGCCGGTGACGTTCTGGTGCATGGTGGTCGGTCTCGGCGCGCTGGCCGGCGTACCGCCGCTGTCCGGTTTCTGGAGCAAGGACGGGGTGCTCGCCGCCGCCGAGGCCGCCGCGCTCGACGGCGCCGGGCCGACCGCGCCGTGGGTGGGCTGGCTGGTGTGGCTGGCCGGGCTGCTCGGCGTCGCGGTCACCGCGTGGTACGCGACCCGGCTGCTGCTGCGCACCTTCCTCGGCGCGACCCGCACGCCGTTGCTGCGGCCGCACGACCCGCCCGCGCTGCTGCGCCTGCCGGTGCTGCTGCTCGCGATCCCGGCCGCCCTGCTCGGGCTGGCCGCGTTCGCGCCCTGGTTCGCCGACCGCCTGCGGGTGCCCGGGGACGCCACCGGCGAGGCGGTCGAACTGGTCCACCTCGCGCCGAACCTGATCCTGCCGTTCCTGCTGCTGCTGGTCGGTGCCGGCGTCGCGTGGGCCGGCTGGCGCCGCGACCCGGCCGCCGACCCGGCCCGCTTCCTGGGTCCGCTGCGGCCGGTGTTCGCCCGGGCGTTCCGGCTCGACGACGTCCAGCACGCCCTCGTCGTACGCCCGACCGGCGCGTTGGCGCGGGCCGTGCGTACCGGCGACGAGCTGGGCGTGGACGGGCTGGTGGAGGGCACCGGCCGCGCCGCGGTGGAGGTGGGTGGCGGGTTGGCCGAGCTGCACCGGGCGGCGCTGCCACGCGCGACGGCCGGGGTGTTGGCCGGTGCGCTGCTGATCGGCCTGGCCGTCGCCCTGATCGGAGTCACCTCATGACGTTCGGGCAGGTCCTGTTGGTGGCCGTGGTCGCGCTGCCGGCGCTGGGCGCGTTGGCGACGGCCGCCGTGCCGGGGGAGCGGGCCGGCCGGCTGGTCGGCACCGCCGCCGCCGCGCTGACGCTGCTGGCCACGTTGCCGCTGGTCGGCGGCGAGCACGGCTGGTTCGGGTACGGTCCACGCCCGGCGGTGCAACCGTGGCACCAGCTCGACGTGTCCTGGGTGCCCGGCCTGGACCTGCGGTTCCACCTCGGGGTGGACGGCATCTCCTGGCCGCTGGTGGTGCTGACCGCGTTGCTCACGCTGCTCTGTTGCGGGTACACGCTGTGGCGGGTGCCGGCCGGCGGGGGCAGCGGGCGGGCGCTTGTGGCGTTGCTGCTGGTGGTCGAGGTGGGCATCCTCGGCACGTTCCTGGCGCTGGACCTGGTGCTGTTCTTCCTCTTCTTCGAGGTCGTGCTGCTGCCCATGTACGCGGTGATCGCCGGCTGGGGCGGCGAGGACCGGCGGCGGGCGGCCCGCAAGTTCGCGCTCTACACGCTGTTCGGTTCGGTGCTGCTGCTGGTCGGCGTCTACGTGGTGGTGTCCGCCGCGGGCACCGCCGACCTGGTCGCGCTGACCGGCGGCGCCGGCCTGTCCCGGGGCACCCAGCTCGCCGCGTTCACGCTGTTGGCGTTGGCGTTCGCGGTGAAGAGCCCGCTCTGGCCGCTGCACTCCTGGCTGCCCGACGCGCACACCCAGGCGCCCACCGTGGGCAGCGTGATCCTCGCCGGGGTGCTGCTCAAGATGGGCACGTACGGGCTGATCCGGGTGGCCGTGGGCGTCGCGCCGGAGGGTGCCCGCTGGGCGTCGCCGGCGCTCGGCGTGCTCGCCGTCGCCGCCATCGGCATCGGCGGCCTGGTCTGCCTGGCGCAGAGCGACCTGAAGCGGCTGATCGCCTACTCCAGCGTCGGGCACATGGGATTCGTGCTGCTCGGGGTGGCCACGCTCACCGCCACCGGGCTGCAGGCCGCCCTGATCGGCAACATCGCCCACGGGGTGATCACCGGCCTGCTGTTCTTCCTGGCCGGGGCGATCAAGGACCGCGCGCACACCGGTTCGCTGGCGGAGCTGTCCGGGCTGCGGGAGACCGCGCCCCGGCTGGCCGGCCTGCTCGGGTTCGCGGCGGTCGCCTCGCTGGGCCTGCCCGGCCTGGCCGGCTTCTGGGGTGAGGCGTTCGCCGTGGTGGCGGCCGTGCAGCGGGGCGGCCCGCTCTGGCTGACGCTCGCCGTGCTCGCCGCGTTGGGCGGCGCGCTCACCGCCGCGTACCTCCTGCGGTTGCTGCGCCGGGTCACCCACGGCCGGCCCAGCCCGGCCGTGGCCCGGCTCACGCCGGGTCTGGCCGCGGTGGAGGTGACCGCGTGGGCGCCGCTGGTGCTGCTCGCGCTGGCCGTCGGGGTGGCCCCGGCCTTGGTCCTGTCCTACGCCTCCGGCCCGGTGGAGGCGCTGCTGGGGGTCCTGCCATGAGCCTGGTGCAGAGCGTCGACAACGTGGCGATGCTGCCGGCGTACCTGGCCGCCGGCACCGCCGTCCTGGTGCTCCTGGTCGACCTGCTGGTCGCGCGGCCCGCCGTCACCGTCGCGACGGCGGCGGTCGGCGCGGCCGGCACCGCGCTCGGCTCGGCGCTTGTCGGCGCCGCCGGCAGCCGGCGCACGTTCTGCGTCGGCGCGGACTGTTCCTGGGTGTTCGACGGCCGGGCCGCCCTGGTCGGGGCGGTGATCGCCCTGCTCACGTTGGGTGTGCTGGCGGTGTCCGGGCCGGTGCTGCGGGCCGGGCGCATCCCGGTCGGCGAGTACTGCTTCCTGCTCGCCTGCGCGATGACCGGCGGCGTGGTGCTTGGCGCGGCCGGCGACCTGATCACCCTGATCGTGGCGTTGGAGACGCTGACGCTGCCGCTGTACGTGCTGGTCGGGCTGCGCCGGGGCAGCCTGGCCGGCGCCGAGGCGGCGGTGACGTTCTTCGTGGTCAGCGTGGTCGCGACCACGGTGACCCTGCTCGGCGCGGCGTTGCTGTACGCGGTCACCGGCACCCTGCACCTGGAGCGGCTCGGCGCCACCCTGGCCGACCGGGCGGACCTGCTGGACCTGCCGCTGACCACGGTCGCGGTGGCGCTCGTGGTGGCCGGGCTGGCGTTCAAGGTCGCCGCGGTGCCGTTCCACGCCTGGGCTCCGGCCACCTACGACGGCGCGCCGCTGCCGGTGGCCGCGTACCTGTCGACCGCCTCGAAGTTCGGTGGCGTGGTGGCGCTGCTGGCGGTGGTGCAGCGGGCGTTGCCGGGGGAGGTGACCGGCCCGGTGCTGGCGTTGCTCGCCGCGCTGACCATGACCGTCGGCAACCTGGTGGCGCTGCGCCAGCGGCGTACCGTGCGGCTGCTGGCCTGGTCGTCGGTGGCCCAGGCGGGCTACATCCTGGCCCCGCTGGGTGTGCTGGCGCTGGCGGCGGGCCGCACCGCCGACGCGCGGGCGCAGGCGTACGCCGCCGCGGTCGCGTACGCGGTGTTCTTCGTGTTGCTGGAGTTGGCGGCGTTCGCCGCGGTGGTGGCGTTGCGCCCGGCGGACGGCGACGGGGGCACGCTCGCCGACCTGCGCGGCGCGGCCCGGCGGCACCCGTGGGTGGGCGGCGCGTTCGCGCTGGCGCTGATCGGGCTGGCCGGGCTTCCGCCGGGCCTGGCCGGTCTGTTCGCCAAGGTGACCGTGGTGCGGTCGTTGCTGGCCGGGCACGCGGGCTGGCTGGCTCTGGTGGTGGCGTTGAACGCGGTGATCGGCCTGGCCTACTACCTGCGGGTGGCCGCGACGCTGTACGCGGCGCCGCGGGCCGGCGCGGCGGCCCCGGGCCGGCCGGCCCGGACGGTGGCGCTGGCGCTCGGGGTGGCCACCGCACTCGCCATCGTGATCGGTTTCGCACCGCAGCTCGTGCTGGACGTGGCGGCCCGCTGACCCGTTCGTGCCCGGTTGGGCGATCGCCCCAGGTCATGTACAGGAACGTCCAGTCAACTCTCAGCCATGAGCCGGATGGTTGACGGGTACCGGTGTGTTGAACCGGTCAGCGGTCCCCGCGTCGGCCCGCGCACCGAAGGAGCGATTCGTGCATCACAACCGTCTCAAGACCGCAGCGCTGCTGGGCCTGCTGACCTCGCTGATCCTGGCGGTCGGCTACTGGTTCGGCGGGAGCGGCGGTCTCGTCATCGCCGTCGTCGTCTCGTTGCTGATGAACGGTGTGACCTACTTCTACTCCGACAAGCTCGCGTTGCGCTCGATGAAGGCGCAACCGGTCACCGAGGCAGAGTTCCCCGAGCTGTACGCGATGGTGCGGGAACTCGCCACCCAGGCCGGTAAGCCGATGCCCCGGCTGTACGTGAGCCCCACTGCGCAGCCCAACGCGTTCGCCACCGGGCGGAACCCGGAGCACGCGGCGGTCTGCGTCACCCAGGGCATCCTGCAGATCCTCGACTACCGGGAGCTGCGCGGCGTGATCGGCCACGAGCTGTCGCACGTCTACAACCGGGACATCCTGATCTCCAGCGTCGCCGCCGGCCTGGCCGGCATCATCACCATGCTGGCCAACCTGGCGTGGTTCATCCCGTTGGGCTCCTCCGACGACGAGGATGGCCCGAACCCGGCGGTGCTGCTGCTCACACTGATCCTCGGCCCGATCGCGGCCACCGTGATCCAGCTCGCGATCAGCCGCAGCCGGGAGTTCCAGGCCGACCGGTCCGGCGCCGAGCTGACCCGGGACCCGCTGGCCCTGGCCAGCGCCCTCCGGAAGATCCACATGGGTACGCAGATGCGCCCGCTGGCACCGCAGGGCCAGCTCGCCAGCACCGCCCACCTGATGATCGACAACCCGTTCAAGCGGGGCGGCGGCATCGCCGCGATGTTCGCCACCCACCCGCCGATGGAGCAGCGGGTGGCCCGCCTGGAGGAGATGGCCCGCAACTCTGGGCCGGTGCAGTTCCAGCGCTGACAGTCCGTCCCGCGCCGCCCGCGTCCCACCCGGACGCGAGCGGTGCCGTGCCTGCGGCCGGGCCTTCCCGGGCGGGCCCTCCGGCCGGTCACGCCGGTTTCGGGCAGCCGGTCCGGTCAGGCCGGTTCGGGTAGCCGGTCCGGCCGGGAGAGCAGCACCACGACGAGCAGCACCAGCCCCGCCGCCAGGTAGGCCGCCGCCGGGCCGAGCAGCACGGCCACGCCGCTGAGCAGGAAGACCCCGACCCCGGAGAGCACGATGTTGCCGGCCACGATCGTCGCCTCCACCTGCCCCATCCGCTCCCGCGGCGCCAACCGCGCGAACGTCGCCTGGGCCCCGATCAGCCAGCCGCCGCCGGCCCCGATCAGCGCGTTCGCCACGGCCAGCGCCCACGGCGGGGCGTCGACCGCCACCAGCAGGCCGGCGAGCAGCAGCGCCGCGCCCAGCATGACCGCGGCCACCACCTGGCCGGACACCCGCGCCAACCAGCCCCGACGCCCGACCGCCAGCACGAACACCGCACCGCCTAACGACGACGCGGCCAGCACGACCGGCCGCCACGCCCCGGCGGCCAGATCCGGGGCGAGCGTCTCCGGCAGCCCGCCGGACAGGACGGTGGCCAGGGTCAGCAGCGCCACCCCGCGCAGGACCGGATGCGCGGCGATGATCCGCACGCCCGCCGTGGCGGGCGGTCGCGGGCCCCGATTCTCCTGCCGGACCACCGGCAGGCCGGCGAGGACCACAGCCGCGATCAGGAACGACACCAGATCGATCACGAGCGCCACCCGGGGGCCGAGCGCCACCGTCACGCCCGCCCCGGCGAGCAGGCCGATGACCTGGCCGCTCTGGTTGGCGAAGGCGGAGAGACCGAACAGCGGCAGCCGCAGCGGCGCCTCCACCGCCTCGGCCGTGATCGCCACGTGCACACTCGCGTACGCGGCCCGGACCGCGCCGAGCAGCCCCGCCGCCACGATCGCCGGCAGTGGCCAGGGTGCCACCGCCGGTACGGCGATGAGCACCGCGCCGGCCAGTGAGAGCCCGACCAGCATGGTGCGCCGGGCCGGCACGTCCAGCCAGCCGCTGAACACGGTCGCGACCAGCAGGGCGGGCACCGTCCGGGCGGCGTACACGGCGGCCGGGCCGAGCACCGAGTTGGTCTGGTCGTAGGCGAGCAGCAGCAGGGCCGCCAGCCCGACGAAGTCACCCAGCTCGGAGACCCCCCGGGCGATCAGCAGCCGCGCCGCCACCGGGTGCCGGAAGAGCGCCCGGTAGCCGGGCGCGGGCGTCGCGGTGTCGGTCATCGGTCCGACGGGTCCGTTTCCTCGACGCCCACCGGTTGATAGTCGGCCTGCTCCCGCAGTCGGCGGGCCTGCTCGCGCCGGTAGCTGCTCCGGACCTCCGGGTCCTGCCGCCGGCGGCGCAGCGCCACCAGGTCCTGCCACAGGTCGTCCGGCCACGCCGCGATGCCCTGCCCGGTGACCAGTTCGGCGTTCCGGACCGCCGCGAGCGTCGACCGGTGCACCGGCTGCAGGCACATCAGGGGGATGTGCCGGTAGAGCCGGACCACGTGGCCCGGCTCGGTGAGGCGCAGGATGGTCGGCAGGAACGACGTGTACCAGTCGGTCTCCACCACACCCTCGTAGAGTTGCAGACCGCGCTGCGCCGGCCAGTTCGGTACGCCGCGCGCCAACAGGCACCAGCCCGGCGAGGTACGCGCGACGACCCCGGTGACCATCTCGATGGTGTGTGGGGCGCGCGGGTCCGCGTCGATGAACGGCATGCTGCCGTCGTAGCGGTCGAAGATGTCCAGGCCGTCCCGGAACCGCTCCGGCAGATCCGCGAGTTGGGCCGACGCCTGCGGCAACGTGCCGTCGTATCCGCCGGCCAACGACCGCCAGCCGGCCGGCTCGTTCTCCTGGAGCAGGCTCCACTCGGTGTCGTGGCCGTCCCAGCGCAGGGCCACGTCGGCAGGTGGGTAGACGTACCAACCGAGACCGGAACCGGCCGCCACCGGCGGACATTGCTGGACCGCCCGGACCGGCAGCGAACCTCGCAGGGTGGCGGACGCGGACTCGGCGGGCCGGGTGTCGCCGTACACCGAGTAGATCTCCACCCGCAACGGCGCGACAGCCGTGCCGCTCATCCGACCTCCGTTCGCGGCGATCGCGCGCCGCAGGCATGGACTCCGTTCGATCACCGAACCTACCGGCTCGCCGCGGGTACGGCAGCCCCTGCGCGGCGGTCGGATGTGACCGACTCGACCGCAGCCCCGATGAGCTGGGGCGTTAGGGTCGGAGGCGGACTCACTCGTTACCTGTCTTCCCGGAGGTGCACACCGTGGCCGCACTGCGCCAGTACCTGGGCGTCTGGCGGATCCCCGGCGCGCCGATGCTGCTGGTCTTCGGCATCATCGGCCGGCTCGGGATCGGCATGACGCCGCTGGCGCTGCTGCTCGTCGTCGAGCAGGTCACCGGCCGGTACTCCCTGGCCGCCGTGGCCGGCGGCATCTACGCGCTCTCCGGCGCGGCGCTCAGCCCGATCGCCGGCCGGATCGCCGACCGGGTCGGGCCGCCCCCCGTCCTGCTCGCCACCGCGCTGACCCACCCGCTGGCCCTGATCGGGCTGCTCGCCGCCACCCGCTCCGACGGCGGCAGCCTCCCCCTGATCTACCTGGCCGCGGGCGTGGCCGGCGCCACCTATCCGCCGCTCACCGCCGCGATCCGGGGCGCCTGGAACGACCTCACCTCGCCCGCCAGCGGCCGGTCGCGCCTGCGCAACACCGCCCTCGCCGCCGAGACCACCCTGTTCGAGGTCGTCTTCGTGATCGGCCCCCTGCTCGTCGCCGGCTTCGTGCTGCTCGCCGACGCCTCCGCCGCGCTGATCGGCGCCGCGGTGGTCACCCTCGTCGGCACCGGCACGGTCGCCCTCGGCCCGGTCATGCGCGGCTGGCGCCCGCATCCGCGCGAGCACCACGCCCGCGGGCTCGGCCCGCTGCGGCTCGGCGGCTTCCCCGCGCTGCTGCTCTGCGTGGCGAGCCTCGGCATCGCCTTCGGCGCCTCCGGCGTGATCGTCCCCGCCTTCGCCGGGAACAGCGGCGCCGCCGACCCGGAGAGCCTGGCCGGGGTGCTGCTCGCCGTCTGGGGCGTCGGCAGCGCCGTCGGCGGCTTCTGGTTCGGCGTACGCAAGCCGGCCGCCAACATGACCCGCCAGTTCGCCTGGCTGCTCGGCACCGTCGCGGCCAGCTTCGCCGTGTTCGCGGTGATGCCCGGCCCGGTCCCGCTCGGTGTGGCGCTGGTGCTCGGCGGCGCCGCCATCGCCCCCGCCCTCACCCTGGAGAACACCCTGGTCGGGCGGATCGCCCCGGCCGGCATGCTGAACGAGGCGTACAACTGGGTGGTGACCATGTCGATCGCGGCGAGCGCCGCCGGCGGCGCGGTCGCCGGACTGATCATCGACCACGCCGGCGGCGTGCCCTGGGCATTCGTCTTCGCCGGGCTGGCGGTCGGCGTCGGGGCCATGGTCGCCGCGCTGCCCGCCGGGCCGATCGCCCGGGCGGAGGCGGCGGCGGTACGCGTCGAGCAGTCCCTCGCCGCCTGACCGCACCGGGCCGAGTCCCGCGGCCGGCCGCGACCGGGCCCGCCCGCGTCGCGCGGTGAGCGCGGCGGCCAGCAGGCCCAGCGTGAGCATCCCCACCGCGCACGCCAGCAGCGTGGGCCGTGCCCCGAGTACGGCGGTCGCCGGCCCGCCGGCCATGGTGCCCAGCGGCACCGCCAGCACGGTGACCGCCCCGTTGGCGGCCAGCACGCGGGGCAGGTCGGCGGGGTCGGCCCGACGTTGGAGCAGCGCCGCCGCGGTCGGCGCGTAGGGAGCCCAGACGAGCCCGGCGAGCGCGAACGCCGGGAGGGAGACGGCGACCGGCGCGCCCACCCCGAGCGGCAGCAACGCGACGCCAAACGCGGCGACGACACCGACCAGCGTGCCGCGGGGCGACCAGCCGCGCAGGTGACCGGTGACCAGACCGCCGAGCAGCGAGCCGACACCGAACGCCGTGTAGTAGGCGCCGAGCGTCGCCGCCGAGGCGTGCAGGTCGTCGGTGACGTACACCGGCATGGCCACGTAGAACGGCCCGAAGAGGACGTAGAACCCGCAGGTCAGCGCCAGCAGGCCGAGCAGGGTCCGGTCCCGGCCGATGAGCCGCAGGCCGGAGGCGCGCGACGGCCCGGCACCCGCCGTCGCGCCCCGGCGCGCGGACGCCGGTACGGCGAGACGGAGGCTGACGGCCAGGACACCGAAGCTGGCCGCGTCGATCGCGATCACCCACACCGGGCCGATCCCGGCGATGAGCAGGCCGGCCAGCGGCGGCCCGACGATCGTCGCCGCCTGACCGAGTACGCCGAGCAGCGCGTTCGCCGCCAGGCGGTCCCGCTGCGGCAGCAGCTCGGCCACGAGCGTGAACCGTCCGGCCGACCCCAACGGGTGCAGCAGCGAGGACACCGCCAGCAGCGCCACGTAGAGGCCGGCGTCCAACACCCCGACGAGGTGGGCGACCGGAATCGCGCCCAACGCCGCCGCCCGGACCGTGGCGTTCCACCCGGCGATCTGGGCACCGCCGCGCCCACCCAGCCGGCGACCCAGCAGCATCGTCCCGGTCGCGCCCGGCAACGTGTACGCCGCCACCGCGAACGCCGTCCACGTGCCGCGCTGCCCGGGTGGCGCGAGTTGCAGCGCCAGCCACGTCACCGCGACCAGGGCGAGACCGTCACCGAGAGCGGAAACCGCGAGTCCGGGCAGCAGCCGGCGCAGCACCGGTTGGGCGAGCACCGGCCGGTAGGGGAGGAACATCGCGGGCGTCATGTCGTCCACCTGACCCCAGACGATGCCCGCGACCCAAGGAAGTCGCCTCAGGGCAGAAGGAAAGTCGTCTCCGGGCAGAAAGACGGCCCCCGCCGGGCGGCCGGGTCACTTCCCGAGGTCCAGCGTGGAGTCCGGGTCGCCGCCGCCCGCGCGGTGGCCGGGGCGGCCTGGGCGGTGTTCCGGCGTACCGGCGGTCAGGAGGTGGCGAGCGTCGGCCGCGGCGTGGGCGACCTCGCGCCACCGGGGGTGCGTGAGGTAGTCGTCGTCGGCCGCGGTGGGCCCGAGTTCGTCGAGCACGGCCGACAACGGTTCGAGTGTCGCGGTGATCGCGTCGGCCTCGTCGGCGTCGCCGAGGATGGTGCCGATGTCGGCGACGGGTGAACGCTGGTCCCAGAAGGTGTCGTCGACGAGCCAGTGCACCGCCTCGGTCAGGCCGGGCCACGACGTCCGGGCGTGCGGCCGGAGGGCGGCGAGGACGGACAGGGCGGCGACGACGTCCGCCCTGCGGTCGGGCCAGGCGATGGTGGTCATGAAGCCGCCAGTTCGGGCGACCCGGGTCGCCGGTAGGTGTCACGGTCGCGGGGGAGCCGCCGCACGACGAAGGGCGGGGCTCCCCATCCGGTCACCGCGACCTGCGGGGCTGAGGCACCCTACCGATAGTTGTTGAACTGGAGCGCCACGCCGAAGTCCTCACCCTTGAGCAGCGCGATGACCGCCTGGAGGTCGTCCTTCTTCTTACCCGTGACGCGAAGCTGGTCGCCCTGGATCTGCGCCTGCACGCCCTTCGGGCCCTCGTCGCGGATCTTCTTGCTGATCGCCTTGGCCTTATCCGAGTCGATGCCCTGGATCACCTTGGCGTCGATCTTGAAGATCTTGCCCGACTGCCGCGGGTCGCCCGCGTCCAGCGACTTCAACGAGATGTTCCGCTTGATCAGCTTCTCCTTGAAGACCTCCAACGCGGCCCGTACCCGCTCCTCGGTCTCCGCCTGGATGCTGATCGCCTCCTCACCCGACCAGGCGATCTCCGCGCCGGTGCCCCGGAAGTCGAACCGCGTCGAGAGCTCCTTCTCCGACTGGCGGACGGCGTTGTCGACCTCCTGCCGGTCAACCTTGCTCACGATGTCGAAGGACGGGTTCGCTGCCATGCTGATGCTCCTGCTGTCCGGCGGTCTGTCCTGGTCCGTCCCGCGCTGACCAGCGTGGGACTCCCTGACGGTACCCGGTTGCGGAAGTGCCGGTGGCAACCGCTATCCTTGCTTCCGCTGCCGCGTTGCGACGCGGTGGCGTGCCCTGGCGGGTTGCCCGAGCGGCCAATGGGAGCGGACTGTAAATCCGTCGCGAAAGCTTCAGAGGTTCGAATCCTCTACCCGCCACCAGGTGCAGATGCGGCCCCTGACCAGCAGAGATGCTGATCAGGGGCCGTTGTCGTCTCCGGCCCATGTTGAGCTTGGCCGTCCCCGGTTGTCCGGTCCATCGGGCATGTAGCGGGCACGAGGAGGCGCTTTCCGTGGCTCTGGTGAAGGCTCAAGGCTCCCGCATTTGGCTCCCAAGCCAGCTAGTGGTTCACAGTCCCCCACTGAGTACCCTGCCGAGATGGCTACCGATGAGGACGTACTGGAGTGGGCCTCGCAGTCGCAGTTCCCGCCGAGGCGGTTGCCTGGTCGGGGACGCGGCTGGTACCGAGGTGACTGCCATGTGCATTCGTCGCGCTCGAACGGTGGCGAGTTGACGCCGGAGCAGCTCGCGGCCGGTGCCCGTAAGTCCAGGCTTGACTTCATCGCCATCACCGAGCACAACGCATCCGACACCCATGGCGTCTGGGGTCCACTCGCCGGTGACGACCTGCTGGTGATTCTGGGCCAGGAGGTCACCACCCGGACCGGGCACTGGCTCGCGCTCGGGCTCGACCCGGGGCAGGTGGTCGATTGGCGATACGGCATCCGCGAGGACGTGATCGACCGGCATCTGGACCAGGTACGTCAAGTCGGCGGATTGTGCGTAGCGGCTCACCCGCACGCGCCGTATCCGACTGGCGCCTTCATGTATCCGTTCCAAGGATTCGACGTAGTAGAGGTGTGGAACGGGCTGTGGAGTTCCGACCTGCCCTGGAACGCTGACAATGAGGCGGCACTGGCCGAATGGGGTCGTAGCCTGGCTGCCGACATCCACCGTGGGCAGTGGCGGCCGGCCATAGGCAACAGCGACACGCATCTGGATGACCAGATCGGCATTCCGCACACCGTCGTGCTGGCCGAGGAGCTAAGCACTGAGGCCGTCCTCGCCGGTATCCGGGCCGGGCGCAGCTGGATCGCCGATTCGGCAAAGATTGAGCTGTCGCTCACCGCCTCCGCCGAGGACGGTAGCGCGGGGATCGGCGAGCGGCTGAAGACCCGCGGGGAACAGGCTCTGGTACGGATAAACGTGCGCGAAGTGCCATCCGGGACCATCAGCGTCCACACCGACCGAGGCATGGTGCACCGCGAATCCCTGCCCAGCAGCGGCTCCGGTGTCGTGGAATGGCGCACCAGCGCGGCTGACTCGGCGTTCGTCCGCGTCGAGATACGCCACCCGGGTGGCCACATGGCGGCGCTCACCAACCCCGTCATCCTGACCTGAACTCGGTGCCGCCCGCTCAAGCTTCAGAGGTTCGAATCCTCTACCCGCCACTTCCTGATCAACACACCCTTTGATCAGCCCTGCCCACGCCCAGCTGAACGGCGTCGGGCTGGCGTCCGGCGTCGGTGGGTGACCTGCGGACAGCCGTTAGACACCAGGTGGCATAGGTGAGGGTGACACCGCCCTCGACCGCGGCGGCGACCGTCGACAGGATCTCGGCGAGCTTGTCAGGTGGCATGCTCGCGAGGCCGCCGGATGTCGGGATGAGTTCGAGCAGTTCATCGCGCGACCCGCGCCAGCAGTTGTTCGACGCGGCCACGCGGGTGCTCACCCGCGGCGGCGTCGCCGCGCTGACCAGCCGAGCGGTCACCGACGAGGCCGGAGTCGCCAAGGGCGTGTTGCACCGGCACTTCGCCGACTTTGACGCGTTCCTGGTCGATCTGGTGCTCGAGCGCATCGGGTCGAGGCGCAAGGTGCCGCGCTGCGCGATGCGGCCGGGACCGGGACTGTTGCCGGCAACCTCACCAACGCGATGTTCGAACTCTTCGAGCCGGTCATGTCCGCGATCGTCGTGCTCATCATCGCCCGCGACGAGCTGCGCAACCGCCTGCGGGTGGCCGGCACCGCCCGGTTCCCCGTGGCGGGCGAAGCGGTCGCCGCGGTGGCCGGCTATCTGGCAGCCGAGCGTGACCGTGGTCGGGTCGCCGCCGAGGCGGACGTGCATGTGCTGGCGCCGACCCTGATCGGTGCCGCGCAGCTGCTGTTCACCGAGCACCGCGGCGACGAGCCGCCGGTCGAAGATGTGTGCACAAGGTCGTGGCGGCCGTCCTGCGCTGACGAGTATGCCGAAGCGGCCTTGGGCCGCGATGCGCCGCGCTCGCAGGAAGATCGAGAACTGTCGGCCCGATCCGCCGGGCGGGCGCCACGGTCCTGCTTCGCGTCCGACGGGTGTCTCCTTGCTCAAGGGACAAGCCATCAGCGCGACATCGGAGTGTGTCGACTCCCTCGTTGTCGTGAACCGACACGGGGTCCGCTCGCACGGACGGCCGGCGGGCCGAGTCTGTCCGGGCTTTGGTGGCGGCTGCCGCCGTACTCACCCTCGCCGGTTGCGCTGACCCGCCCGAGCAGGGGCGACGGGAGGCCAGGAGCTTTGCGGTGGGGGATGCGGACCGCTATGTCCGCGACGCGGAGGTCGCCGCGATCAGCCGCACTGAGCTGGGCGACGGATCGGTGCGCTACCTACGCGGGCGCCTGGCAAGGTCGAACGACCAGGTGTTGGGCTGCTGGAGCAGCCGGGCATGGCCGAGCCGGGCGCGGTGGTCGGCTGGGTCGACGTTGCGCTCACCCGCACGTCGTCTGACGGCGTGTTTGTCGAAGGCGCCACGGTGACCACCTGCCCCCGCTTCGAGGTGTTCTGGTCTGACCGTGAGGGCGCCCAGTTCACCTACCACACGAAGGACTGCCCGCCGGATATGCCGTCGCCTCCGGCTCAGTAGGCACCACCCCCCAGCCGGGTGCTGCCCGGCGGATCCGGCTGGGGAGCGGGAACTACGGATCCTGTCAGGTGTTCGTCCCGACCTCCGTCCAGTCGTCCGCAGGCCGGTTGTCGTCGCCGTCGAGCAGGAAGGCGGCGTACCCGGCTGATCTGACGGTGGTCGGGAGGCGGGCGGCGAGTGGGGCGGACGTCATCGCGCTGCGGCCGACGTGGCGTAGAAGTCCAGGAGTTCGGTCCAGCCGCGGCCGTGGCCGTCGGCCGATCCGGCGGTGGCGGAGCGGACGCGGTCCCAGCCACTGTGCTCGACCGTCACCCGGGTGCCCTGTCCTACGGGCTCGAAGCGGATGTCGACGTCGGTGGTCTCGTCGGTTGCCCAGTCGGCCTGCCGCCAGGTGAACGCGAGGCGTCGGCCGGGTTCCCAGGCCACCACCCGGCCGATCTCGAAGCCCGCACCGCTGCGCGGGTCGTGGACCTCGTGGAGGCGACCGCCGGCCCGGGGCTCGAAGCGCAGTTCCTGACCGCGTTCGGCGTCGTTCCAGTACGGGGTTCCGCGCTTCCACCACGTACCGATGTCGTCGGTGAAGACGGCGAAGGCGGTCTCGGGGTCCACCGCCACCTCGATGCTGGCGGTGGCCGTCGTGGTTGTGCTCATGTTTTCGTTGCCTTCCTCGTACGCTCGGCGTGCTCCTTGAAGGCGCCAAGCTGATCGGTCCAGAACGCCTGCACCTGGTCCAGCCAGGCACTCAGGGCGATGAACGGTTCCGGCTGCAGCTGATAGACGCGCACCCGGGCGTCGTCCGCCAGGCCGTGCTCGGCCACCAGTCCGCTGTGGCGCAGGACCCGCAGGTGTCGGCTGATGGTGGGGGCGCTGCTCTGGAAGGTGGCTACCAGCTCACCCGCGCGGTGCGGCCGTTCGTGCAGCAACTCCACGATGCGGCGCCGGGTGGGATCGGCGAGGGCGGCCAGCGTCGCATCAACTTCGTTAGCCATGCGGCCAATAGTTAGCCATGGAGCTAAGTAAGTCAAGCGCACGCCCGACTCCGGCGGGCACGGTGCGGTGAGTCGAATCCGCTATCAGCTCGAAAGGCGGTAGCCGGGGACCTGGTGTGACGGCGCCGGACCGCAAATGGTGGGACAGAGGATGGGGCGGAGAACCTGCCGGGCCAGGGCCGCGGCGGGACGACGTGGCGGGGATGCGGGTCGACTGCCGCCCCGTGCCCTATTTGACGGGGCGGGGGCCCCACTTCTGTTCGAGCCGGGCCTTGTCGTCTCCGGACACGAGGTTGTAGTCACGTGCCTGCCCCCGGGCCGGGTCCGCCGGGTCCGCGACACCGATGGAGATCGACGAGACGGGCGTCAGCCTGCTCTGCCACACCAGTTTGCCGGCGACGTCGGCCAGGCGGTCCACCTCCGCGCCGGCCTTGGCGGTCACGCTGACCGACACCAGGCCGGGCGCGTTCAGGTTGTTCTGGTAGATGACCTTGGCCGCCGTCACCTCGGGCTCCGCGGCGAGTTCCGACTGGATCTGGGCGGCGATCGGGGTCATGTCTTCCTCGCGTTTCGCAGGCTCGGAGCCGACGAGCTGGCACCCGGCGAGAGTGAGCGTGAGAGCCAGCCCGGCGAGGCAGGCGACAACAGTCGTCAAGAGGCGATCTCTACCGGCCACCTGCAGCACTCACTTCGCTCGCTCGGTCAGGGAACTCGGGTCAGCTCGTAGACCTTAGTCTGCACGGTGCTCCCCGGGCTGCCGAAGAACGCGCCGGCGCTGTTCCGATAGGCGGCGACCGACGGGTCGTCGCTGCGGTCCAGAGCGTCTGCCGCTGGCGTGTAGACCGTGTTCGTGCCGTGGTTGTTGCCGATGCTTCCGGTCTGCGAATCGAACGTGACGGTGGTGTGGTTCGCCCGGTCCCGGTTGTCCGCGGCATCGAGGTGCGGCACGATGTCGTGCGAGTTCTCCAGCGACAGCACCTGCACGTTGTCCGGGACGTCGGTCATGCCGATGGGGGAGCCGGCGGTGACGACGTGGGTGACGTTGAAGTCGAAGTTGCCGTTGCCGGTGTCGTGGGCGGCCTGCGCGGCGACCATCCCGCCCTGGCTGTGGCCGATCAGCATCACCGGGTCGTCCGGCCCGGCCCCGGCCCGGCGCAGTGCCTCCCCGATCGCCGCCTGGCGTGCGGTGGTCTCGCCCCCCATGACGTGGACGTTGGTGCCGAGGTCGTTCAGGAACGGGCTGAACTCGCCCGGCGGTCCCCACGCCTTCGTGCCCGGGATGTCGACGATGTACCCGCTGCTGCCGTCGGCGTGCTGGACGAGCCGTACGTCGATCTGGTCAGGCTGGTTCGCCTGGGACTGCCCGTTGCGGTAGTCGAGGGTACGCATGAGATCCCCGAAGCCCTGGGGTGGCTGCGCCGTTCTCGGGTCGATGTCGAGGCCCCTGTCGACGACCTCGCCAGTGCCGTCGGGATAGAAGGCGCCGAGCAGCCGGGCGGCGGCCGCCACATCTTCCGTGGGAATCCCGAGCCCGTTGACCAGGCCCGGGGCGACGCCGACGATGGTGTCGACGATGCCGGGATGGTCGGTGATCAGCCGTTCCCAGTCGATCTCCCCGCCGGCCAGCTGGTAGGCGGCGATCGGCAGACCCAGCGCCGCCAGCAGGGGAACGATCGTCAGCGGCTGCGAGCCCAGTATGTTGCCGATCGTCCACCGCAGGCTCTCGAGCGCTTCGGCCTGCGCCTCGTCGGTGACCCGGTAGGCGGCGACCGCGGTGCGTAGGGCGGCCGCCTGGGTGCCGAACCCGGCAGCGAGGGCGGTCAACCCACGCGGCCCGTCGAGGGCGGCCAGGAGGGCTGCTTCGAAGCGGGCCACCCCGGCCGGATTGAGGAGAGCGGACGCGAGCACGTCGGCGTCGGCGAGTGCCCCGTGGCTTTCCTTGCTTGCCGAGAGCAGGAAGGCGGCCACGTCACTACTGTGGGTGGCCAGCATGCCGAGGTCGTCGTAGCGGGCGTCGACACCGCCGGCGCCGCCGGTGACCGTGAGTTCTGGGTCAGTCATTGTCGTCTCCGATGAGCTGAGCGAGGTAGGGCGCCACCGCGGCGGCGAACCCGGTTCTCTCCGCGGGGGTGATCACCACTTCGCGGGTGCCGTCGGCCGCCGTCACGGGTCGCGTGGCGAGCCAGCCACTGACGGCGGCGAGCCAGATCACCTGCGCTACGGCAGCCGAGCCTCGGGCGCGCCCGGTGACCACCGCGCGGAGGACACCCGTCACCTCGCTGTCGAGCCGGGCAGCGAGCCGGCGTTGGGCGTCGGTGAGTTGCCAACGGTCTGTGGTGGCCGCCGCGCCGTCGCTGCCGGCCACCCGGCAGGCGGGCCCGTACTCCGCGAGGACCTCGAGGGGGATCCGTCCCGACGGTGGGGCGCCGGCCCCCGCCAGGGCCAGCCGGATGGGATCCGACGCGCGGGCGAGCTCGGTCGGGTCCGGCACGGCGCGGATCAGTTCCCAGCCGATCGACGCCGCGGGGAACATCGACAGTTCCACGGCCTCGTCGGGAAGCGTCAACACACTGGCCCCGAGTGGGCCCTGCAGCGCGTATCGGGCCCGTAGGCCGCGGCGACGCACGGAAACCGCAATGTCGACGACGATCGGCCCGCCGGTGAGGATCGCGAGGTTCGCCGCGACCGGGGGAGCCGGCTGACGTTCACCGTCGACAAGTACGCCCCTGTCCGACAGGGCATCCGTTGCTTCCTGCCGGAGTGCCGGGTCGACATCGTCCTCGCCGGTGTCGAAGCCGGGCGGCTGCGGCGTCTGTGTCAGCGCGCACAGCACCGACCACTCCGGCGCCGTCAGCGTGAGTCGATGGGCGGCGACGGTCCCCGTCGGCATCAGAGCGCACCGGCCGACTTGAGGAGATCGCCTACGTCCAGCCATTTCCGGTCACCGGACGGCGGCAGTGTCCCCGGTCGGTACGGCCACCCCTCCCACGGTGCCGTGATGGCCCGCCGCAGCGCGCCTACGGCCTGCTCCGCCTGGTTGAGGAGTTCGTGTCCCTTGCGCTCGAACCACTCCGCGGCTGCCCGTTCGATGGCGGCGATGCGCGCCAGGGTCTCCCGGACCTCCTGCGCGTGCGCGTGCAGCAGGTCCGCCGCCCGCTCCAGGTCGTCGGCGACCCGCCCGAGCTCCGCCCCGTCGTCGTGCACCCGCTTCCGGTACGCGTCTGCCGCCGTCGACACCCAGTGTGCCGCCTGGACGCGCTGCGAGTGACGGTCACGCCAGTCCCGGATTTCCTGGGCGCGTGCCGCGATGCGTGATGCGAGGCGGTCCAGTTCGTCAGGGTCGCCGTAGGCGCTCATGCCGATGTCCCCCGTATAGACAAGTGCCAAGCTGATCCGGCTCAGTCGATCACAGATGTGGGCATCTTGTCGATGTCATCGCATCGACGACCGGTGTCGTCTAGGCGGAGCGCCCGGCAGCCCGGATGAGTGGACGGACGCGGCCCTGGGATTCGACTCAATTCGAATCTCTCGACGTCTGTGGGGTCGTCCGTCAGTGTGGGCATGCCGGCGGGATGGGCTGGGCGCCAGCTAGCTCCACTGCTCGACCGGCCTCGACGGCAGTGAGCCTCTGCTGCGGGGGAAGTGACCGCCGGCCATCACCTCATTCGCAGGCACCATCGCGGATCGATTTAGGAGTGATCAGTTGAGCAAAATTGGGAAGCGTATCGCCCGGATCTCTGCCGTCATTGTGGGAAGTGTCGGGCTGATCGTGTCGACGACGGTCCCGGCCAGCGCGGCGACTGCCCGGGACGGGCGTTGCGAGGGGCGACCAGTCGGCTGAGCGGATCGTCGAGCATGTCGTGGTCAGGGGGTCCTGCGGGCCGCGACAGGTGGGGGAACAGGTCGTCGGCGAGCTGCCCGCAGCCCGCCGACGACCGTCCGGCACCCTGGCGCGCCGCGACGGTCGGGCGCCCGCCGTGGTGGTGGCGAGTGCGGCGGCGTTCGCCGTCGAAGCGCAGGCCCGGTGAGAGGACCGAGTTCCGCCTCGCCGCGCGAGGTGCCGGGTGTCGGCAATCGGGCGCGGGAAGCGCTCTGGTGCTCGGGTCAGACTTAGGTATGGTGGTCTATGCCTGAGGGAGCTCGGGCTGCCGGATCGACTGACGTCCGGCGCGAGGCCTGACCGGACTTTTCGGACACCTGGGCCGGTTCGGGCTGAAGGTCGGAATGCGCAGTGGACGGACGCGCTCGCACCCCCTGACCCCGCTGATCTGGCTAGGAGTCCCCGTGGCGGCGAGCCGATCGGTGAAACCTTCGCGACGGTCGGATCGGGGCTGCTCCCACCGCTTTCCCGGCTGCGGGCCCTGTGGCACGATCGTGAGACCTCCACCGCCCGTGGTGACCCATCCCTGACAGGAGAGCGAACATGACTGGTCGAAGGCTGGGCCGGCTGCTTGGCTCAATGCTGGTTCTTGCTGCAGTAGTGAGCGGCGCCCTCGTCGGCGTCGGGCCGGAGCTCGGCGACATGCAGACCGCCGACGTCATCTGGAACATGCCTGCGACTCGCTGACGGATGACCGTCCCGTCCGGGCCAGGCGAGGCTGACTGACGGAAGGGTCGGCATGTCCACACAGCCGTCCAAAAGGGCGCGGTCCAATGATCATGCCTGGCTGATCACTGGACCGCTGGTCCTTTTCGCCGTCGTCTGTTCGACGGTGACCGGTCTGATCAGTGACGACCCGTTCGGCGGCTGGCCGCTGGCGCTGTTGCTGCTGGTGGCCATGGTCGCCGCCGGCCTGCCGGTGTTGAACTTCACCGTACGGCGGCAGTCGCTCGGTGTGACCATCACCGAGATTCCCCTGGTCCTGGCCTTCTATCTGACCCGTCCGCTGACGGTGATCGCGATCTACACCGGGGCGGCGGTCCTCACCCATCTGTGGCACCGGATGGGTATGACGAAGCTCTGGTTCAACGTCGCCCGTGCCGCGGCCGGCTCCTCGCTGGCCGTGCTCGTGTTGCAGGTCCTGCCCCCGGTCGAGGGGGTGGGCCCGCGCACGTGGCTGACGTTGTTCACCGCCGCGATCATGGTCAACGTGGTCAGCATCACCTCGGTGGCCGGGGTGTACACGCTGTTGCAGGGCTGGCAGACCGGCCGCGACGCGTTCCGCAAGTCGCCGTCGGCGCTGCTCTCCGCGGCCATCAACATCGTCGCCGGTCTCATCATCCTGATCCTGGTGACCGCCGACTGGTGGTCACTGATCCTGCTGGCGGCCTTCACCACCGCGCTGGCGATGGTCTACCGCGCGTACGCGCAGTTCTTCCGCCAGCACCGCACCCTCGCCGACATGTACGAGCTGAGCCGGGCGGTGAGTGGCAGCGGCCAGGACGGCACGCTCGCCGACGCCCTGCTGGGCCGGGTCCGGGCGCTGCTGCAGGCCGAGTACGCGACGCTGTGGCTGCCCGCCCAGGGCCGGCATCCGGAGGTGCTGCTGACCGCACGCATCGCGGACTCCGGCCTGCTGGACGTGGCCCCTACGCCGGCGTCCCTGCGCGAGCAGGTGCGTGCCGACGGGCGGACGCTGGTGCTCGGCCGGGGTGCCGGTGCTGACGGAAAGCTGCGGAACGCCCTCGTCGAGCAGCGCGTCAAGGACGTCATCGTGGTGCCGCTGCGCTCCGGCAAGGCGGTCGTCGGCACGCTCGAGGTGGCCAACCGGCTCGGTGCCAGCAACTCCTTCACCCGCACCGACGTGCCGCTGCTGGAGACGGTCGCCGCGCACGCCGGGGTGGCTCTGGAGAACTCCCGGCTGGTCGACCGGCTTCGGCACGACGCCGAACACGACGCGCTGACCAAGCTGCCCAACCGGCGGCGGCTCATCGCGGCGGTGGGCGAGGCGGTCAAGATCCGCGCTCCCGGCGAGGTGGTGGCGCTGCTGCTCTTCGACGTCGACCGGCTCCGCCAGGTCAACGAGTCACTGGGGCACGCCGCCGGCGACAAGGTGCTGGCCGAGGTGGCCCAGCGGCTGCGGGCCTGCGCGCCCTCCTCGGCGTTGGTCGGCCGGGCCGGCGGTGACGAGTTCCTGGTGACGCTGCGGCTGGAGAGCGCCGAGGCGGCGCTGGAGCTGGCGGCCCAGCTCCGGGAGCAGATCCGCGACGAGATGGTCTTCGACGCCCTCACCCTGGACGTGGACACGGTCGTCGGAGTGGCCGTGCATCCCGACCACGGCAGTGACGCGGTGACGTTGCTGCAACAGGTCGACCTGGCCGCCACCGCCGCCAAGTCGGTTCCGGGCAGCGTGCAGCTCTACAGCCCGGCGCTGGAATCCCGGTCGTTGCGCCGGCTCGGTCTCGCCGGTGACCTGCGGCGGGCCCTGGACGAGGGCGAGCTGGAGGTCTACTTCCAGCCCAAGGTCACGTTGCGGGACCGCCGCCTGGTGGGCGTGGAGTGCCTGGCGCGGTGGGAGCATCCGGCGCACGGCACGGTCGCTCCGGACGACTTCGTGGCGGTGGCCGAGCACACCGGCCAGTTGGGTAGGTTCACCGAGTTCGTGCTCCGGGAGAGCCTGCGACGCAGCCGCGACTGGAGCCACGGCGAGCAGCCGCTCTCCGTCGCGGTCAACCTCGCCGCCCGTACGCTCGGCGACCAGCATTTCCCGGCGCTGGTGCGGGATCTGTTGGACGAGTACGGCGTGCCGCCGCAGCGGCTGACCCTGGAGATCACCGAGGCCGGTGTCCTGGACGGCACGGAACGCCCCATGCCGACCCTTCGTAGCCTGCGTGACCTCGGTGTCCGGCTCTCCGTGGACGACTTCGGCACGGGCAACTCGTCCCTGGCCCAGCTGCGCCGGCTGCCGGTGCACGAGGTCAAGGTGGACCGGTCGTTCGTGCAGGGGATGGCGACGGACCCGGGTGACCTGGCGATCGTGAACGCCGTGGTGACGCTCTCCCAGCAGTTCGGCCTGACGGTGGTGGCCGAGGGCGTGGAGAGCGAGCTGACCCTGGAGCTGTTGCAGGACATCGGCTGCGAGATCGGCCAGGGCTTCCTGTTCAGCCGCCCGCTGCCGTACGAGCGGCTGGAGGCCTGGTTCGGCGCCCAGGTCGACCCGGAATCGGTGGCCGCGGGGGAGCTTCCGCGGCTGCGTGTGGTGCCCTGAGCAGGAGCGACACCCGCCGGGGGGATCCGATTTCACCTCGGGGAGGGGGGTCGTGTACTGTTTCCTCTGCGCGACACCCCGCGGTGATCGGGCAAGCCCCCTTAGCTCAGTCGGCAGAGCGTCTCCATGGTAAGGAGAAGGTCTACGGTTCGATTCCGTAAGGGGGCTCAGAGGGTCCGGCTGGACCCGCCACGGCGGTGTAGCTCAGATGGTAGAGCAAGCGGCTCATAATCGCTGTGTCGCCGGTTCAAGTCCGGCCACCGCTACTCTCGCCCTCCGGGTCATCCCGGTGGTCGATGGGACGGGCGCCACAGGCGCCCACTTTGCATGTCTGCGTCGTCAGTGCATAGGCTGACACGCTGTAGTTGTTGTCCGTGAGCGAGGAAGGCACTCCGCCGTGGCGAAGGCGACCGATGTTCGGCCGAAGATCACTTTGGCGTGTGTGGAGTGCAAGGAGCGCAACTACATCACGCGCAAGAACCGGCGTAACGACCCGGACCGCATCGAGCTGAAGAAGTTCTGCCCCCGGGACGGCAAGCACACCGCCCACCGCGAGACCCGCTGACCACGTCCGGCGCAGCCGGCCCGCAGCAGCTTCCGTGAACGCCGATCCGCCCGGTCGGTGGCCTTCGTGCCGCCTGACCCGGCGGATCGGCGTTCGTGTTTCCGTGTAGGTTCGCGACATGTCTCTGGACCCGTCCTTCGTCGGCCGGACGTACCCGCCGACCGCCCCCTACCAGGTGGGCCGAGAAAAGATCCGCGAGTTCGCCACCGCCGTCGGTGCGACCGACCCGGCTCACCACGATCCGGAGGCGGCCCGGGCGCTGGGCCATCCCGACGTGGTGGCGCCGCCGACCTTTCCGGTGGTGGTCACGATGGCGGCCAGCCGGCAGATCGTCGAGGACCCGACGCTGGGCGTCGACTACAGCCGGGTGGTCCACGGTGACCAGCGGTTCGCGTACACCCGGCCGGTGGTCGCCGGGGACGAGCTGGTGTGTGTGAGCACCATCGAGGAGGTCACCAGTCGGGGCGGGCACGGGTTCCTGACCACCCGCACCGACGTGCGTGACGCGGACGGTGAACCGGTGGTCTCCGTCTGGTCCAAGATCGTCGTGCGCGGGGAGGGCTGAGCAGATGGAACTGCCCATCCAGACGTACCGGGTCACCCGGGCGGACCTGGTCCGCTACGCGGGTGCCTCGGGTGACTTCAACCCGATCCACTGGAGCGACCGGACCGCCACCGGCGTGGGGCTGCCCGGGGTCATCGCCCACGGCATGTTCACCATGGCCCTGGTGGGGCGGGCGGTCGCCGCCTGGGCCGGCGCGCCGGACGCGGTGGTCGACTTCGGTGTCCGCTTCACCCGCCCGGTGGTCGTGCCGGACACCGACGAGGGCACCGAGATCGAGGTGGCCGCGGTGGTCAAGGAGGTCACCGACGCGGGCCTGACCAGGCTCGACATCACCGCGACGTGCCGGGGCGAGAAAGTGCTCTCGCAGGCCCGGGCGCTGGTCCGGATGACCGGCTGAGGGTCCGCCCGACGCGCGCGGGGCGGACCGGTTGGGAAAGTCGTACGACTACCCGTACACTGGTCCGCCGTGGGGCAAGTGACCTCCGCTCGACACCACGTGTCCGGGTGAAGGTGAGTTGTCGCACAGGGGTGTAGCTCAATTGGCAGAGCAGCGGTCTCCAAAACCGCAGGCTGCAGGTTCAAGTCCTGTCACCCCTGCGCCTCAGGCCTGACCGTCCCGTGGGTCGCGCCGCCTTCACCGGCGGCGTCCGGCCCGTGGTGGTGGCCCCGGTGGGGCGGTTCCGAGGCGTTCGGGGCCCTCCCGGCCGGCCCGCCGGCCGCGGCCCGTCGCGGGACGGTTGGTCCGGCCGGCGTGACCAACACGCCGCGCATGCCGCCCGGCGTGCGACCCGACACCCCGCACGGAGGGCGAAGTGGCCGAGAAGAAGCGGCGCGGCGAGGACGACGGCGACGAGCGTCTGAACGACGACGCGATCGTCGACGACGTGGCCGACGACGACGTGGCCGACGACGACGCCACCGACGCGGAGGAGCCGGTCTCCCGTGGCGGCACCGCGACCCGCAAGCGGGCCCAGGCGGAGCCGGCGGAGGGGCGCAAGACCCGCAAGGACACCGAGCGGATCGGGCTGTTCGCCCGTATCGCGCGGTTCTTCCGCGAGGTCGTGGCCGAGCTGCGTAAGGTCATCTGGCCGACCCGCAAGGAGCTGTTGACCTACACGGCCGTGGTGGTCGTTTTCGTCGCGGTGATGCTGGCGATCGTGGCCGGGCTGGACTTTGGCTTCGCCAAGGCCGTGCTGTGGGTCTTCGGTGACCCCAGCTGACCTGCGGACAGTGATACTGACGGAAGTGAGCGAGCGTGCCTGAGTACGACGAGACCGCCGAGACCCGGGACGAGCAGTCCTCGGTGGCGACGGCGGCCAACAACGAGTCGGTCGAGGCCGCCAGCGAGCCGGAGTTCCCGGCCACCGAGCCGGCTCCGGAGGAGGACTTCGACCCGGTCGCCGAGTTGCGCCAGAAGCTGCGGTACGCGCCCGGCGACTGGTACGTGGTGCACTCGTACGCCGGCTACGAGAACAAGGTCAAGACCAACCTCGAGACCCGGATCACCTCCCTGGACATGGAGGAGTTCATCTACCAGGTCGAGGTGCCGACCCGGGAAGAGGTCGAGGTCAAGAACGGCAAGCGGTCGCAGGTCCAGGCGAAGGTCTTTCCGGGTTACATCCTGGTCCGGATGGAGCTGACCGCCGAGTCCTACTCCTGCGTCCGGAACACGCCGGGGGTCACCGGCTTCGTCGGCGCGACCGACCGGGCCGACCGGCCGGCGCCGTTGAGCCTCGACGAGGTGCTCAAGTGGCTGGCCCCGGCGGTCGAGACCGAGCAGAAGAAGGCGAAGCCGGAAATCAAGGTCCTCGACTTCGAGGTCGGTGACTCGGTCACCGTCACCGACGGCGCGTTCGCCTCGCTGCCGGCGACGATCAGTGAGATCAACGCCGACCAGCAGAAGCTCAAGGTGCTGGTGTCGATCTTCGGCCGGGAGACGCCGGTAGAGCTGAACTTCAACCAGGTCGCCAAGATCTGACGTACCTCGGCACCGGCGGTCGGCCCTTCGGGACGGCCGCCGGTGCGCCGTTTCATCGCCCCGTGGACCTCGGCGCGGAGCGCGGCGGACGGCTGCGCTACCCTAGAACGTCGGCTGTCCGCACCGCGCTGACCGTGCGCGCCCGCGGAGCGGCGAGAATCCGGTTCCAAGCCCCAGGAAGAGACATGCCTCCGAAGAAGAAGCTCGTCAAGACGTTCACGCTTCAGTTGCCGGCGGGCCAGGCCACGCCGGCGCCGCCGGTCGGCCCCGCGCTCGGCCAGCACGGCGTGAACATCATGGAGTTCTGCAAGTCCTACAACGCGCAGACCGAGTCCCAGCGGGGCGACGTCGTCCCGGCTGAGATCAGCGTCTACGAGGACCGCACGTTCACCTTCGTGCTGAAGACCCCGCCCGCCGCCCGGCTGCTGATCAAGGCTGCCGGTGTGCAGAAGGGCTCGGGCGTCCCGCACAAGGAGAAGGTCGGCTCGGTGACTCGCGCCCAGCTGCGCGAGATCGCCGAGAAGAAGATGGCTGACCTCAACGCCAACGACATCGACCAGGCCGAGAAGATCATCGCCGGCACCGCCCGGTCGATGGGCCTGACCGTCGCCGACTGATCTCGCTCCACCGTTCCACCCGATCTTGTCTGTTCGTGGGAGGGCCGCGCGCGTCGCGGGCCCGCCAGAGACCACAGGAGTCACCAGAAATGCAGCGCAGCAAGAGCTACCGCAAGGCCGCTGACGTCATCGACCGGTCGAAGCTCTACACCCCCGTCGAGGCCGTCAAGCTGGCCAAGGAGACCACGAACGTCAAGTTCGACGCCACGGTCGAGGTCGCGATGCGCCTCGGCGTCGACCCCCGCAAGGCGGACCAGATGGTCCGCGGCACGGTCAACCTGCCGCACGGCACCGGTAAGACCGCCCGCGTGATCGTCTTCGCCGCCGGTGCGAAGGCCGAGGAGGCCGTCGCCGCGGGTGCGGACGAGGTGGGCACCGATGAGCTGGTCGCCCGGATCCAGGGCGGTTGGCTGGACTTCGACGCGGCGATCGCCACGCCCGACCAGATGGCCAAGATCGGCCGGATCGCGCGGATCCTGGGCCCGCGCGGTCTGATGCCGAACCCGAAGACCGGCACCGTGACCATGGACGTCACCAAGGCCGTCTCGGACATCAAGGGCGGCAAGATCACCTTCCGGGTGGACAAGCACTCCAACCTGCACCTGATCATCGGCAAGGCGTCCTTCTCGGAGGCCCAGCTGGTCGACAACTACGCCGCGGTGCTCGACGAGGTGCTGCGCGCCAAGCCGTCCGCGGCCAAGGGCACCTTCCTCAGGAAGGTCACCCTCACCACCACCATGGGCCCGGGCGTCCCGGTCGACCCGAAGGTCGTGAAGAACATCCAGGAGGGCTCGGCCGACAGCTGAGCACACCACCTCCCGAACGGGGCCCCGCCACCACCAGGTGGCGGGGCCCCGTTCGTCCGTCCGGTGTGCCACTCTCGGACGCATGAGGCTCGACGGCGTCTGGCTCCGCTACCACAGGCGCGGCCCGTGGGTGCTGCGGCAGGTCGACGTCGCGATCGGCCCGGGCGAGGTCGCGATCGTGCTCGGTCGCAACGGTGCGGGCAAGTCCACGTTGCTCCAGCTCGCGGCCGGGGTGCTGCGGCCGGGCCGGGGCCGGGTCGCCGACCGTCCGGCGGCCACCGGCTGGGTGCCGGAGCGGTTCCCCGCCGACCAGCCGTTCACCGTCGGGGCCTACCTGTCCGGGATGGGCCGCGCCGCCGGTCTGCCCGGTCCCGCCGCCGACCGGGCGGTGCGCCACTGGGTGGAGCGCCTGGGCCTGACCCGCTTCCACGACGTGCGCCTGCCGCGGTTGTCCAAGGGCACCGCGCAGAAGGTCGGCCTGGCACAGGCGCTGCTGCGCCCGCCCGGCCTGCTGGTGCTCGACGAGCCCTGGGAGGGGCTGGACGCGAGCGCCCGCGAGGCCGTCCCCGAGATCATCGGCGAGGTGCTGGCCGACGGCGGCACGGTGCTGGTCAGCGACCACCGGGGCGAGACGGTCCGGCTGCCCGGCGCCCGGCACCTGTCGGTCACCGACGGCACGGTGACCGAAGAGGCGAGGTCGGGCGGCGCGGCCGTCGCCGTGGTCGAGCTGGCGGTGCCGGCCGCCGGCCTGGCCGCCGCCGTCGCCCGCCTGCGCGCCGACGGCCACCAGATCCTTCGGGTACGCGAACACGCCGTCGCGCCTCCCGCCACGCCCTCGGAGCCGATCTCCGCCGGCCCGTCCGCCGCCGGTGGGCCGGGCGGTGCGCCCGCCGCAGAGGTCCCAAGCGGTGCGTCCGCCTTAGAAGTCCTGGAGGGCGCGTCCGCCGCAGAGGCCCCGGGTGGCGCATCCGGCACCCGGTCCGACACCGCCCTGCCCGGTGCCCAGGCTCGGCTCGGCTCGCCGGGCCACGCCGGCGCCGAGGCCGGGGACTCCGGCCGCCCCGGAGCGGCCCCGGAGGTGACCCGGTGATCGCGCTGGCCCGGCTGCGGCTGACCGGCTTCGTGCGTACCGGCCGGGCGCTGGCGCCGGTGCTGGCCGGCCTGCTCGTGCTCGGCGTCCTTTCCGGCGGTGGCCGGGCGGAGCCGGCGGACGCCTACGGCGTCTCTGCGGTGGTGCTCTTCCCGGTGCTGGCCTGGCAGACCAAGATCCTGTTGGACGTGGAACCCGACGTGCAGCGCCGGATGGCCCGGGTGGTGGTCGGGCCGGCCCGGGAACGGGCGGCCGGGCTGCTCGCGGCGCTGGTGGCGGGGCTCGTCGTGGTGTTTGTCGCGCTGGTGCTGCCGTGGCCGCTCGGCGGGGTGACCGCGGCCGTCGGGCCGGGGGAGCGGTCGGTCCTCGTCGGGGTGGCGCTCGGGCTCTGGGCCCACCTGCTCGCCCTGCCGGCGGCGGTGGCGCTCGGCGCTCTGGCCAGCCGGGCGGTGACCCGCAGCGCCGGCTACGGGGTGGCCGTGCTGGTCACCGGTGCGGTCCTCGTCGTGGTGCTCGGGCTTTCCGGTTCGGTCGCGCCGTGGTTGGCCCCGCCGGTGATGGCGACCGCGCGGGCGGTGACCGGGCCGGTGGCGGTCGGCGCCGGACTGTTGCTCACCGGCTGGGCGGTGCTCTGGACGGTGGTCGCGCTCACCGGCTACGCCTGGGCCCGGCGCACGCGTGCCTGAGCCGGGGTGACCCGCGGCACCCGGGACGATTTGGTGCTGCGGCGCACATCGCGTAACCTGGGCCGGTAGTTCCACCCAGAGACCGCTGGTCACCGTGCTCCGGCACGGTCGAAGGCTCCGCGACGACGGGCGACCCGCGCAGGGCGGTAAGCGAAAAATCGGTGTCACGCACGGTCCGCCGACCGTGCCCGTGCCGCCGGCCCCTCGCCCCGCGCGCCCTGCGCCGGGGCTTTTCTCGTTGTCGTGACGCCTCCGCCGCCGTCGCGAGCCTTGGCTCGTCGCCGGCGTACCAGCTCCGAGCAACGAGAGAGGAGGGACATGGCGGACAAGCCGATCCGGGCCGACAAGGCCACGGCCGTCGCCGAGCTGACCGAGAGCTTCCGCTCGTCGGGAGCCACCGTGCTGACCGAGTACCGCGGGCTCACGGTTTCGCAGCTCACCCAGCTGCGACGCACGCTCGGCAAGGAGACCAGCTACACGGTCGCGAAGAACACGCTGGCCAAGCGTGCCGCGGCCGATGCGGGCATCTCCGGGCTCGATGAGCTGTTCACCGGTCCTACCGCGCTGACTTTCGTTTCGGGCGACGTCGTCGAGGCGGCGAAGGGGCTTCGCGACTTCGCGAAGGCCAACCCGAAGCTCGTCATCAAGGGCGGTGTCTTCGAGGGCAAGGCCATTTCCGCGGCCGAGGTCACGAAGCTCGCCGACCTGGAGTCCCGCGAGGTGCTGCTGGCGAAGCTGGCCGGCGCCATGAAGGGCAACCTGAGCAAGGCCGCGGCCCTGTTCCAGGCTCCGCTCGCCAAGACCGCGCGTCTGGCGGCAGCCCTGCAGGACAAGCGCGAGAAGGAGGGCGCCGAGGCGGCCTGAGGCCCCGCGGCGCACCCACGTTCTTAGTTTTCACACCGAGAAAGGACGCCAGACATGGCGAAGCTCAGCACCGACGAGCTGCTCGACGCGTTCAAGGAGATGACGCTGATCGAGCTCTCCGAGTTCGTGAAGCAGTTCGAGGAGACCTTCGAGGTCACCGCCGCCGCTCCGGTCGCGATGGCCGCCGCCGGCGGTGCCGCCGGTGGCGCTGCCGCCCCGGTCGAGGAGGAGAAGGACGAGTTCGACGTCATCCTCGAGGCCGACGGTGGCAAGAAGATCCAGGTCATCAAGGTCGTGCGTGAGCTGACCGGCCTGGGCCTCAAGGAGGCCAAGGACCTGGTCGAGGCCGCGCCGAAGGCCGTCCTGGAGAAGGCCAACAAGGAGACCGCCGAGAAGGCCAAGGCCAAGCTCGAGGGTGAGGGCGCCAAGGTCACCATGAAGTGACCTGGCGTTGACCTGACGCGCGTCCGGCTCACGTGAGTCGGGGCACATCGCGTCGTGGCGGGCGGTGATCCGGAAACGGGTCACCGCCCGCCGTCTTCGTGGTGTCGCGGGTCGCGGTGGTGTGAGCAGGGCGTACAGGTTTCTCCCACCGGTGTGTCAGCGAGGTCTGTCGGTAGCCCGGCGGGGGGAAAGGCACCCCGTGCGGTAACCGGCCCTTGACGTGACACCGGCCCGCCAGGCACGCTGGCATCAGCAAGACTTTCCGCGCTTGCAACGGCCACCTCTCGGGTAATGGCAACGGCAGCACCGCCGCCTCCGCGGCAACGGCAGCACCGTCGCCGTGGCACCCGAGCGGACCGGCAGGAGCGTCGCGTTCCGAGCGGCCCCGGTCGACCCGGTTTCCGAGGTCCAGGGCTTGTTCCGCGACGACCTGCGGTTCGGGCTGGACAGCGGTTAGCCTCTCGGCTACACTGCTAGTTTGCGCTGCCTTCCGACTTGACCCCTGCTCGGAAATGTCCGATTGTGGATATTTCTGGTGGGGTCATTGGAGTGCACGCGTACCAGCCGTTCTGCAGCACCGGTCCTCGGAAGGACGCATCTTGGCAGCTTCCCGCCCTGCGAAGACCAGTCGTACGTCGAGCGCTTTCGCACCCCGCCGAGTTTCTTTCGGTCGGATCACCGAACACCTCGAGGTCCCCAACCTACTTGCCATCCAGAACGAGTCCTTCGACTGGCTCGTCGGCAACGAGGCTTGGCAGGGCCGGTCGGCGGACGACCCGCACGCACGCTCGGGTCTCGCGGAGATCCTCGAAGAGATCAGTCCCATTGAGGACTTCTCCGGCACCATGTCGCTCTCCTTCTCGGCTCCGCGCTTCGACGAGGTCAAGGCCTCGATCGAGGAATGCAAGGAGAAGGACCTGACCTACTGCGCGCCACTGTTCGTGACCGCGGAGTTCACCAACAACACCACCGGTGAGATCAAGAGCCAGACGGTGTTCATGGGTGACTTCCCGATGATGACGCCCAAGGGCACCTTCATCATCAACGGCACCGAGCGCGTCGTGGTCAGTCAGCTCGTCCGCTCGCCGGGCGTCTACTTCGACAAGCAGCCGGACAAGACCTCCGACCGCGACCTCTCCAGCGTCAAGGTCATCCCGAGTCGGGGTGCCTGGCTGGAGTTCGACATCGACAAGCGCGACACGGTCGGCGTACGCATCGACCGCAAGCGCCGGCAGGCCGTCACCGTCCTGCTCAAGGCCATCGGGTGGTCCGCGGAGCGGATCCGCGAGAAGTTCGGCTGGTCCGAACTGATGATGACCACGCTCGAGAAGGACCACATCGCCGGGCAGGACGAGGCGCTGCTGGACATCTACCGCAAGCTCCGTCCCGGCGAGCCGCCGACCCGCGAGAACGCCCAGACCCTGCTGGACAACCTCTTCTTCAACCCGAAGCGGTATGACCTGGCCAAGGTCGGGCGATACAAGTTCAACAAGAAGCTCGAGATCGGCATCCCGATCACCACCGGGACGCTCACCGAGGACGACATCGTCGCCACCGTGGAATACCTCTGCCGGCTGCACGCCGGTGAGGAGGGCTACGAGGCCGACGACATCGACCACTTCGGCAACCGTCGCCTGCGCACCGTGGGCGAGCTGATCCAGAACCAGGTCCGGGTGGGTCTCTCCCGGATGGAGCGGGTCGTCCGCGAGCGGATGACCACCCAGGACGTCGAGGCGATCACGCCGCAGACCCTGATCAACATCCGCCCGGTGGTGGCGGCGATCAAGGAGTTCTTCGGCACGTCGCAGCTGTCCCAGTTCATGGACCAGACCAACCCGCTGGCGGGTCTGACCCACCGGCGCCGGCTGAGCGCGCTCGGCCCGGGTGGTCTGTCCCGCGAGCGGGCCGGCTTCGAGGTCCGGGACGTGCACCCGTCCCACTACGGCCGGATGTGCCCGATCGAGACGCCGGAAGGCCCGAACATCGGCCTGATCGGCGCGCTGTCCACGTTCGCCCGGGTCAACCCGTTCGGCTTCATCGAGACGCCGTACCGGAAGGTCATCGACGGTCGGGTCACCGACCAGATCGACTACCTGACCGCGGACGAGGAGGACCGGTTCGTCAAGGCGCAGGCCAACGCCCCGCTGAAGTCGGACGGCACGTTCGCCGAGGATCGGGTCCTGGTCCGCCGTAAGGGCGGCGAGACCGAGGACGTCATGCCGGGTGCCGTGGACTACATGGACGTGTCGCCGCGGCAGATGACCTCGGTCGCGACCGCGATGATCCCGTTCCTGGAGCACGACGACGCCAACCGCGCGCTCATGGGCGCGAACATGCAGCGTCAGGCGGTGCCGCTGGTCAAGGCCGAGGCCCCGCTCGTCGGCACCGGCATGGAGTACCGCGCGGCCGTGGACGCCGGTGACGTGGTCGTCGCCGAGGTCGGCGGTGTGGTCGAGGACCTGTGCGCGGACTACATCACGGTCCACCAGGACGACGGCCACCGCCGGACGTACCTGCTGCACAAGTTCCGCCGCTCCAACGCCGGCTCCTGCGTCAACCAGAAGCCGGTGGTCTTCGAGGGCGACCGCGTCGAGGCCGGCCAGGTCGTCGCCGACGGGCCGTGCACCGACGAGGGCGAGATGGCACTCGGACGCAACCTGCTGGTGGCGTTCATGTGCTGGGAGGGCCACAACTACGAGGACGCGATCATCCTGTCGCAGCGCCTCGTGCAGCAGGACGTGCTCACCTCGATCCACATCGAGGAGCACGAGGTCGACGCCCGGGACACCAAGCTCGGCCCGGAGGAGATCACCCGCGACATCCCGAACGTCAGCGAGGAGATGCTCGCCGACCTCGACGAGCGCGGCATCATCCGGATCGGCGCCGAGGTCGTCCCCGGCGACATCCTGGTCGGCAAGGTCACGCCGAAGGGCGAGACCGAGCTGACCCCCGAGGAGCGGCTGCTCCGCGCGATCTTCGGTGAGAAGGCGCGCGAGGTCCGGGACACCTCGCTGAAGGTGCCGCACGGCGAGACCGGCACGGTCATCGGTGTGCGTACCTTCTCCCGCGAGGACGGCGACGAGCTGCCTCCGGGCGTGAACGAGCTGGTCCGGGTGTACGTGGCCCAGAAGCGCAAGATTCAGGACGGTGACAAGCTCGCGGGCCGCCACGGCAACAAGGGCGTCATCTCCAAGATCCTGCCGATCGAGGACATGCCGTTCCTGGAGGACGGGACCCCGGTCGACATCGTGCTGAACCCGCTCGGTGTGCCGTCCCGGATGAACATCGGCCAGGTTCTGGAGACCCACCTCGGGTGGGTGGCCAAGACCGGCTGGAGCGTGGACGGCGACGACTCCGAGTGGAAGCGCCAGCTCCGCTCGATCGGCGCGAACGAGTCCGAGCCGGACACCAACGTGGCCACCCCGGTCTTCGACGGTGCCCGCGAGGAGGAGATCTCCGGTCTGCTGGAGTCGACCCTGCCCAACCGGGACGGCAACCAGTTGATCGGGCGCACCGGCAAGGCGCAGCTGTTCGACGGTCGCTCCGGCGAGCCGCTGCCCGACCCGATCGCGGTCGGTTACGTCTACATCCTGAAGCTCAACCACCTGGTCGACGACAAGATCCACGCCCGCTCGACCGGTCCGTACTCGATGATCACGCAGCAGCCGCTGGGTGGTAAGGCGCAGTTCGGTGGTCAGCGCTTCGGCGAGATGGAGTGCTGGGCCATGCAGGCGTACGGCGCCGCCTACGCCCTCCAGGAACTGCTGACCATCAAGTCCGACGACGTGCTGGGCCGGGTCAAGGTCTACGAGGCGATCGTCAAGGGCGAGAACATCCCGGAGCCGGGCATCCCGGAGTCGTTCAAGGTGCTGCTCAAGGAGCTGCAGTCGCTGTGCCTCAACGTCGAGGTGCTCTCCAGCGACGGCGTGGCCCTGGAGATGCGCGAGACCGACGACGAGGTGTTCCGGGCCGCAGAGGAGCTGGGCATCGACCTGTCCCGGCGCGAGCCGAGCTCGGTCGAAGAGGTCTGAGGCAGTGATTCGGGGGCCGGCTCGCCGGCCCCCGATCCCGCCCGTTAGCTAGCAGTACAGACGACGACATAGGGGACATAGTGCTCGACGTCAACTTCTTCGACGAGCTGCGCATCGGTCTCGCCACCGCCGACGACATCCGTCAGTGGTCCCACGGCGAGGTCAAGAAGCCGGAAACCATCAACTACCGCACCCTCAAGCCGGAGAAGGACGGGCTCTTCTGCGAGAAGATCTTCGGCCCGCAGCGGGACTGGGAGTGCTACTGCGGTAAGTACAAGCGGGTCCGCTTCAAGGGCATCATCTGCGAGCGCTGCGGCGTCGAGGTGACCCGCTCCAAGGTTCGCCGGGAGCGGATGGGGCACATCGAGCTGGCTGCTCCGGTGACCCACATCTGGTACTTCAAGGGCGTGCCGAGCCGGCTGGGTTACCTGCTGGACCTCGCCCCGAAGGACCTCGAAAAGATCATCTACTTCGCCTCGTACGTCGTGACGAGCGTGGACGCCGAGGCGCGTCACCGTGACCTCTCGACCATCGAGAACGAGATCCTGGCCGAGAAGCGGCAGTCCGAGAACAGCCGCGACTCGGAGATCGAGAAGCGCGCCGCCAAGCTGGAGGCCGACCTGGCCGAGCTGGAGGCAGAGGGCGCGAAGGCGGACGTCCGGCGCAAGGTCAAGGAGGGCGGAGAGCGCGAGATGCGCCAGATCCGCGACCGGGCCCAGCGCGAGATCGACCGCCTCGACGAGGTCCTCGACACCTTCCGCAAGCTGGAGCCGAAGCAGCTGGTCACCGACGAGCTGCTCTACCGCGAGCTGCGCGACCGCTTCGGTGAGTACTTCACCGGCAGCATGGGCGCCGAGGCCATCAAGGCCCTGGTCCAGAACATGGACTTGGCGGCCGAGGCGGAGAACCTGCGCGAGACCATCCGGTCCGGCAAGGGTCAGCGGAAGATCCGCGCGCTCAAGCGGCTCAAGGTCGTCGCGGCGTTCCAGAACACCCGTAACTCGCCGCTGGGCATGGTGCTGGACTGCGTCCCAGTCATCCCGCCGGACCTGCGCCCGATGGTGCAGCTCGACGGCGGCCGCTTCGCGACCTCCGACCTGAACGACCTGTACCGGCGGGTGATCAACCGGAACAACCGCCTCAAGCGGCTGATCGACCTCGGCGCGCCCGAGATCATCGTCAACAACGAGAAGCGGATGCTCCAGGAGGCCGTCGACGCGCTGTTCGACAACGGCCGCCGCGGTCGCCCGGTCACCGGGCCGGGTAACCGGCCGCTGAAGTCGCTGTCCGACATGCTCAAGGGCAAGCAGGGCCGGTTCCGGCAGAACCTGCTCGGCAAGCGCGTCGACTACTCCGGCCGTTCGGTCATCGTGGTCGGCCCGAAGCTCAAGCTGCACCAGTGCGGCCTGCCCAAGCAGATGGCGCTGGAGCTGTTCAAGCCGTTCGTGATGAAGCGGCTGGTCGACCTCAACCACGCGCAGAACATCAAGTCCGCCAAGCGGATGGTCGAGCGGCAGCGGCCGGTCGTGTGGGACGTGCTGGAAGAGGTCATCGGGGAGCACCCGGTCCTGCTGAACCGGGCGCCGACCCTGCACCGGCTGGGCATCCAGGCCTTCGAACCGCAGCTGGTCGAGGGCAAGGCCATCCAGATCCACCCGCTGGTCTGCACCGCGTTCAACGCCGACTTCGACGGTGACCAGATGGCGGTGCACGTGCCGCTGTCCGCCGAGGCCCAGGCCGAGGCGCGGATCCTGATGCTGTCGTCGAACAACATCCTCAAGCCGGCCGACGGCAAGCCGGTCACCATGCCCACCCAGGACATGGTCATCGGTCTCTACCACCTCACCCACCTCACCGCTGGTGGCAAGGGCGAGGGCCGGGTGTTCAGCTCGGACGCCGAGGCCCGGATGGCCTACGACAACGGTGAGCTGCACCTGCAGGCCCCGGTGCGGATCCGGCTGCGCGACGTGGTCGGGGTCGACAACGGCGCCGGCGCCGAGCCGTGGACCGCCCCCGAGGGGTGGACCGAGGGCGCGCAGGTGACGGTGGAGACCACGCTGGGTCGGGTCCTGTTCAACGAGACGCTGCCCCCGGGCTACCGCTTCGTGAACTACGAGATCCGTAAGGGTCAGCTCTCCGCGATCGTCAACGACCTCGCCGAGCGCTTCCCGAAGGTGGCCCTGGCCGCCACCCTGGACGGCCTCAAGGAGGCCGGCTTCCACTGGGCAACCTGGTCCGGCGTCACCATCGGCATGGAGGACGTCATCGCTCCGCCGCGCAAGCGGGAGATCCTGGAGCGCTACGAGAAGGAAGCCGACAAGATCGACCGCCAGTACCAGCGCGGTCTGATCACCTCCGAGGAGCGCCGGTCCGAGCTGATCTCCATCTGGACCAACGCGACGAACGAGGTCGCCAAGGAGATGGACACCGCGCTGCCGCAGGAGAACCCGCTGTGGAAGATGATCCACTCGGGTGCCCGCGGTAACCTGCTGCAGCTCCGGCAGATCGCGGCGATCCGTGGTCTGGTGGCCAACCCCAAGGGCGAGATCATCCCGCGACCCATCAAGGCGTCGTACCGGGAGGGTCTGTCCGTGCTGGAGTACTTCATCTCCACGCACGGCGCCCGCAAGGGCCTCGCGGACACCGCCCTGCGTACCGCCGACTCGGGTTACCTGACCCGGCGTCTGGTGGACGTCTCGCAGGACGTCATCATCCGCGAGGAGGACTGCGGCACGGACCGGGCCATCCCGATGCAGATCGGCCAGCGCATCGACGCGACCGGCCAGCCGGCCGCCGAGGGCGGCAGCCTGGCGGTGCACGAGCACGCCGAGACCAGCGTGCACGCCCGTACGCTCGCCGACGACATCAAGGGGCCGGACGGCACCGTGGTGGCCCACCGCGGGCAGGACGTCAACTCCATCCTGGTGGACGCGATCGTGGCCGCCGGTACGGAGACGGTGCGGGTGCGCAGCGTGCTCACCTGCGAGTCGAAGCTGGGCGTCTGCGGTGCGTGCTACGGCCGTTCGCTGCCGACCGGCAAGACCGTGGACGTCGGCGAGGCGGTCGGCATCATCGCCGCACAGTCGATCGGTGAGCCGGGTACGCAGCTGACGATGCGTACCTTCCACACCGGTGGTGTCGCGGGTGAGGACATCACCCAGGGTCTGCCCCGTGTCCAGGAGATCTTCGAGGCCCGGGTGCCGAAGGGCAAGGCGCCGATCGCCGACACCCCGGGTCGCATCCGGATCGAGGACGGCGAGCGGTCGCGCAAGATCGTGGTCATCCCGGACGACGGCAGCGACGAGATCGTCTACGACAAGATCTCGAAGCGGGTCCGGCTCCGGGCGCACGACGGCGACCACGTCGAGGTCGGCGAGAAGCTCACCGAGGGCACCATCGATCCGCACGAGCTGCTGCGCATCCTCGGCCCGCGCGCGGTCCAGGTCCACCTGACCCAGGAGGTCCAGGAGGTCTACCGCTCGCAGGGTGTGCTCATCCACGACAAGCACATCGAGATCATCATCCGCCAGATGCTCAAGCGGGTGACGGTCATCGACTCCGGCTCGACCGAGTTCCTGCCGGGTGTGCTCGTCGACCGGGCGCTGTTCGAGTCGGAGAACCGCCGGCTCGTCGGCGAGGGTGGCGAGCCCGCCGCCGGTCGTCCGGTGCTGATGGGTATCACCAAGGCCTCGCTGGCCACGGATTCCTGGCTGTCGGCGGCCTCCTTCCAGGAGACCACCCGGGTGCTGACGGACGCGGCGATCCACGCCCGCAGCGACTCGCTGATCGGCCTCAAGGAGAACGTGATCATCGGTAAGCTCATCCCGGCCGGTACCGGCATCAGCAAGTACCGCAACGTCCGGGTCGAGCCGACCGAGGAGGCGAAGGCCAAGGTCTACTCCATGACCGGCTACCCGGAGACCGACTACGGCTTCGGGCCGGCCAGCGGCCAGGCGGTTCCGCTGGACGACTTCGACTTCGGGTCGTACCGCTGACGTAGTACCGACCGACGAGGCCCCCGGCGTGTCGCGCCGGGGGCCTCGTCGTGTCCGGGTCGTGGTCGGACAGGGAGTGGATCGGGGCATGATGGAGGGCATGACGACCGTGCCCGGGCAGGTGCCCGTCGTGCCGCAGGCGCACCGCCATCCGCACGATCCGGAACCGGTCCGTTCGACAAAGGCCCGTGCGGTCTTCGCCCTCGGCCTGATCGCCGCGTTGACCGGTCTCTTCGTCGGTGGGGTGGTGCCGGCGACGATCGCGCTCGCCCTGGCGCGGCAGGCCCGCCGGGAGGCGTACGCCTCGAAGGGCTATCTGACCGGCGCGGCCTGGCTGCGTCGCGGTGAGCGGCTGGCCCGGGCGGGGTTGGCGCTGGCCGCCGTCGCGCTGGTCGGTGCGGTGGTGATCGGGGTGGTGCGGCACGCCGACGCCTCGTTCGGCCACGATTTCGCGCCGAACTTCGACTGACCTGGTGGGGGAGTGGCGCCGCGCCCGCCCACCCGGCCGTGACCGGCGGCGGTAGCCTGGCCGGTGTCCGCCGCATGGCGGGTGAGCCGTGGACACAGGAGGACCCGTGACGGAACCGGCTGCGCCGGGAGGCGACCCGACCCGCCCCGGTGCGGGGCCGCATCCCGCCGGGCCGGCGTTCGGGGCGTACCCGGGGAATCCGCCCGGCCACGGTGGCGGCTGGGGTTCGCCGGGGCACGCATCGGGCGGTTGGCGGCCGGCGGGCGGGCCGGTCGTCCCGCCGCCACGGGACGAGGCGCCCCGCCCGCCGAAGCGGGTCGACGCCGTGCCCGGCACCCCGTTCGGGGTGGTCCACCTGGATGTGCCGCCGGTCACGTCGGGGCTGGCCATCGGGTCGCTGCTCGCCGGGGTCGCGGCGATCCTGGTGTCCCTGCTGGTCTTCTGCTTCGGCCTGGCCGGGCCGAGCGTCGGCGGTGCCTGGGCGGCCGGCGCCTTCACGGTGCTCGGCGCCCTGGCCGGCGTCGGGGGGATCGTGGCCGGGTTGCTCGCCCGCCGGCAGATCCGCCGGCCGGCGCCCCCGCCGGCGGTCCGGTTCGCCGGTGGTGGCCTGGCCGTGGCCGGGCTCAGTTGCGGGGCGGCCGGGTTGTTGCTGAGTCTGGTGGGGCTGGGGATCGCGCTGGTGGTGCAGATCACGTGACGTGACCGAGGTGCCGATCGGGGTCGCTGACCCGCTTTGGGCGGTATGTCCGGGTGCCCGGTGCGTGGGGGGTGCCGGGGCCGCCGGGTCGAGCGGCGGATAAGCCGGTACACTCGTCACTGTAGGTACCCATCGCGGGCGCGTCGGCGACCCGGAAATGGTCGGCGGGGCTGTGGATGTCCTCCCCGACCCATCCGTTTTGACCGCTGCGGCTGTGGTAGGTACTCTTTCCCCTTGTGCCCGGGCTCGCCCGGGCAATGCGTGCGTGCGCTGGAGCCGGCCCACCGGTGATCGCGCGGTCGCACCACGAAGACCAAAGACCCGGTACGACACGCGAGTGGCCGCACCGGGACCGTGACTCGGGCGACACGCCCGACCGCGGGTACTGGGACCCCGTCAGGTGGCCCCGGTTGGAATGTAGGAGAGCCGCCCATCCGGTCGGCTAGAGCAGACGGCGCGGTCGCCTCGCAGCGGCCGAAGGGAGCGGAGAAACCCGGTGCCCACCATTCAGCAGTTGGTCCGAAAGGGCCGTCAGGCCAAGACGACCAAGACCAAGACCCCGGCGCTCAAGGGGTCTCCCCAGCGGCGCGGCGTGTGCACCCGCGTGTACACCACTACCCCGAAGAAGCCGAACTCGGCGCTGCGCAAGGTCGCTCGCGTCAAGCTCAGCAGCCAGATCGAGGTGACCGCCTACATCCCGGGCGTCGGCCACAACCTTCAGGAGCACTCGATCGTGCTCGTGCGCGGCGGCCGTGTGAAGGACCTCCCCGGCGTGCGGTACAAGATCGTGCGCGGTTCGCTGGACACCCAGGGTGTCCGCAACCGCAAGCAGGCTCGCAGCCGTTACGGCGCGAAGAAGGAGAAGAGCTGACATGCCGCGTAAGGGACCCGCTCCGCGGAAGCCGCTGGTCGCCGACCCGGTGTACAACTCGCCGATGGTCACCCAGCTGGTGAACAAGATCCTTCTGCGCGGCAAGCGCCAGCTCGCCGAGCGCATCGTGTACGCCGCCCTGGAGGGCTGCCGCGAGAAGTCCGGCACCGACCCCGTCGTCACCCTCAAGCGCGCGATGGACAACGTCAAGCCGACCCTCGAGGTGCGCAGCCGCCGTGTAGGTGGCGCCACCTACCAGGTTCCGGTCGAGGTCCGTCCGTCCCGTGCGACCACGCTCGGTCTGCGCTGGCTGGTGACCTACTCCCGGGCCCGGCGCGAGAAGACCATGGTCGAGCGGCTGACGAACGAGCTGCTGGACGCGAGCAACGGCCTCGGCGCCGCGGTCAAGCGGCGTGAGGACACGCACAAGATGGCCGAGTCGAACAAGGCCTTCGCGCACTACCGCTGGTAACACCTGAGGTTCCGGCGCCCACCAGGCGCCGGAACCGCCACCAGTTGTGTCGAGACGACGATAAGTAGGGATTGAAGTGGCCGCCGCAGACGCGCTCGCCAACGTACGCAACCTCGGCATCATGGCGCACATCGATGCCGGTAAGACCACTACCACCGAGCGAATCCTGTTCTACACCGGCATCACGTACAAGATCGGTGAGGTCCACGAGGGCGCCGCCGTCATGGACTGGATGGAGCAGGAGCAGGAGCGCGGTATCACCATCACCTCCGCCGCCACGAAGTGCGAGTGGAAGGGCCACACGATCCAGATCATCGACACGCCCGGCCACGTCGACTTCACGGTCGAGGTCGAGCGGTCGCTGCGGGTGCTGGACGGTGCGGTCGCGGTCTACGACGGCGTGGCCGGCGTGGAGCCCCAGACGGAGAACGTCTGGCGGCAGGCGGACAAGTACAACGTCCCCCGGATGTGCTTCGTCAACAAGCTCGACCGGACCGGCGCCGACTTCTTCCGCTGCGTGCAGATGATGATCGACCGGCTCAACGCCACCCCGCTGGTCCTGCAGCTCCCGATCGGCGCCGAGTCCGACTTCATCGGCGTGGTCGACCTGGTCGAGATGCGGGCCCTCACCTGGCGCGGCGAGACCCAGAAGGGTGAGGACTACGCGGTCGAGGACATCCCGGCCGACCTCGCCGACTCGGCCGCCGAGTGGCGCGAGAAGCTGATGGAGACCCTCGCCGACGTCGACGACACGGTGATGGAGAAGTACCTCGAGGGCGAGGAGATCTCCACCGAGGAGATCAAGGCCGCCATCCGCCGGGCCACCATCGGCGGCAAGGCCAACCCGGTCCTCACCGGCACCGCCTTCAAGAACAAGGGCATTCAGCCGATGCTGGACGCGGTCGTCGCGTACCTGCCCTCGCCGCTGGACATCCCGGCGATCGAGGGTACGGCCACCGACGGCGAGACGCCGCTGCAGCGCCAGCCCTCGGTCTCCGAGCCGTTCGCCGGCCTGGCCTTCAAGATCCAGACGGACAAGCACCTCGGCAAGCTGACCTACGTGCGGATCTACTCCGGCACGCTCGAGTCCGGTTCTCAGGTGATCAACTCCACCAAGGACCGCAAGGAGCGCATCGGCAAGATCTATCAGATGCACGCCAACAAGCGGGAAGAGCGCGGCTCCGCCCAGGCCGGCGACATCATCGCGGTGCAGGGTCTGAAGCAGACCACCACCGGTGACACCCTGTGTGACCCGGCGAAGCCGGTCATCCTGGAGTCGATGACGTTCCCGGAGCCGGTCATCGAGGTGGCCATCGAGCCGAAGACCAAGGCCGACCAGGAGAAGCTCAGCACCGCCATCCAGCGGCTGGCCGAGGAGGACCCGACCTTCCGCGTCAAGCTGGACGACCAGACCGGTCAGACGGTCATCTCCGGCATGGGCGAGCTGCACCTGGACATCCTGGTCGACCGGATGCGCCGCGAGTTCAACGTCGAGGCGAACATCGGTAAGCCGCAGGTGGCGTACCGCGAGACCATCCGCCGTAAGGTGGAGAAGGTCGAGTACACGCACAAGAAGCAGACCGGTGGTTCCGGCCAGTACGCTCGCGTGATCATCAGCGTGGAGCCGCTGCCGCTGGGCAACGACGCGCCGACCTACGAGTTCGCCAACGGCGTCACCGGTGGCCGCATCCCCCGGGAGTTCATCCCCTCGGTGGACGCGGGCGCCCAGGACGCGATGCAGTACGGCATCCTCGCCGGCTTCCCGCTGGTGGGCGTCAAGCTCACCCTGGTGGACGGCCAGTACCACGAGGTCGACTCGTCGGAAATGGCGTTCAAGATCGCCGGCTCGATGGCGATGAAGGAGGCGGCCCGCAAGGCCGACCCCGCTCTCCTCGAGCCGATGATGGCTGTTGAGGTCACCACTCCGGAGGAGAACATGGGTGACGTCATCGGCGACCTCAACTCCCGGCGTGGCATCATCCAGGCGATGGAGGAGCGCAGCGGTGCTCGCGTCGTCAAGGCTCTGGTGCCGTTGTCGGAGATGTTCGGCTACGTCGGCGACCTGCGGTCGAAGACCCAGGGCCGGGCTAGCTACAGCATGCAGTTCGACTCCTACGCCGAGGTTCCGAACTCGGTGGCCAAGGAGATCATCGCCAAGGCGACGGGTGAGTGACGCTCACCCTCGGCTGATCCGATGAGCCGGGGCGGTCGCGGGAGGGTTTCTCCCGCCCGCGGCCACCTCGGTCGGATTGTGTGAGACCGGGCCTGTAGGCTTCATCGCCGCAGAACCCACAAAAGCTCTCCGGCCTTCCGGCCGGAAAGGCTGTCGACAGAGTCCTAAGCGCCGCACGGCGCGCCGGGCGAACGAACCAAGAAAGTCCACAGGAGGACACCAGTGGCGAAGGCTAAGTTCGAGCGGACTAAGCCGCACGTCAACATCGGCACCATTGGTCACATCGACCACGGTAAGACGACGCTGACGGCGGCCATCACCAAGGTCCTGCACGACCAGTACCCGGACCTGAACCCCTACACGCCGTTCGACGAGATCGACAAGGCGCCGGAGGAGAAGGCCCGCGGTATCACGATCTCGATCGCGCACGTCGAGTACCAGACCGAGGCGCGTCACTACGCGCACGTCGACTGCCCCGGGCACGCCGACTACATCAAGAACATGATCACCGGTGCCGCGCAGATGGACGGCGCGATCCTGGTGGTGGCGGCGACCGACGGCCCGATGCCGCAGACCCGCGAGCACGTGCTGCTGGCCCGTCAGGTCGGTGTGCCGTACATCGTCGTGGCGCTCAACAAGAGCGACATGGTGGACGACGAGGAGCTCCTGGAGCTCGTCGAGCTCGAGGTGCGCGAGCTGCTCTCCTCGCAGGAGTACCCGGGTGACGACCTGCCGGTCGTCCAGGTCTCCGCGCTGAGGGCCCTCGAGGGCGACCCGGTCTGGACCGAGAAGCTGCTCGAGCTGATGAGCGCGGTCGACACCGCGATCCCGCAGCCCGAGCGCGAGACCGAGAAGCCGTTCCTCATGCCCGTCGAGGACGTGTTCACGATCACCGGTCGTGGCACCGTCGTCACCGGTCGTGTCGAGCGTGGCGTGCTGCTCCCGAACGAGGACGTCGAGGTCGTCGGCATCCGCGAGAAGGGCTTCAAGACCAAGGTCACCGCGATCGAGATGTTCCGGAAGACCCTGGACGACGCCCGCGCAGGCGAGAACGTCGGCCTGCTGCTGCGTGGCACCAAGCGCGAGGACGTCGAGCGCGGCATGGTGGTCATCAAGCCGGGCACCACGACCCCGCACACGGAGTTCGAGGCGACGGTCTACATCCTCTCCAAGGAGGAGGGCGGCCGCCACACCCCGTTCTTCCAGAACTACCGCCCGCAGTTCTACTTCCGGACCACGGACGTCACCGGCGTCGTCACGCTGCCCGAGGGCACCGAGATGGTCATGCCGGGCGACAACACCTCGATGACGGTGAAGCTGATCCAGCCCATCGCCATGGAGGACAACCTGAAGTTCGCGATTCGCGAGGGTGGTCGTACGGTCGGCGCGGGTCGCGTCACCAAGATCCTCAAGTGAGCTGGGTAACCCCGATTAGCGTCGCCGCCGGTCGTGCGGCATACTAGTCAGGTTGCGTAACGACGGTCGGTCGCCCGCGTCCGGTTGACGCTGGACCTCCGGGAGTCAGACCGTATCGCGTGGGGTGGTTGGTCGCCATCGGCGGTCAACCACCCTCGCGCGGCGTTCAGGTCGCGGTTCTCCGCGATCGGCGCCAATGACCTACCGCGTGGTCGGAGAGCCGCTCCGGAGTCCCGGGGCGGAGCCCGTCCCACGGGCGCGACACGCCCGACCGCGGGGGTCGGCGGAAGTGGGCCTGTGCCAGCCGGTGCAGGCGCCCGCAACACAGCGGCATCGAGAGAAGGAACAGAAGCCACCATGGCGGGACAGAAGATCCGCATCCGGCTCAAGGCCTATGACCACGAGGTCGTCGACTCCTCGGCTCGGAAGATCGTCGAGACGGTGACGCGTACCGGGGCGCAGGTCGCTGGCCCGGTGCCGCTGCCCACGGAGATCAACCGTTTCTGCGTCATCCGCTCGCCGCACAAGTACAAGGACTCGCGCGAGCACTTCGAGATGCGTACGCACAAGCGTCTGATCGACATCATCGACCCGACCCCGAAGACGGTCGACTCGCTCATGCGCCTCGACCTGCCGGCTGGCGTCGACATCGAGATCAAGCTGTAGGGACCGGACAAATGGACAGGCAAGTCAAGGGGATCCTGGGCGCCAAGCTCGGCATGACCCAGGTCTGGGACAACAACAAGGTTGTGCCCGTGACCGTGGTTCAGGCCGGCCCGTGCGTCGTGAGCCAGGTTCGTAGCGCCGACAAGGACGGCTACTCCGCGGTCCAGCTGGCGTACGGGGTCATCGACCCGCGCAAGGTCAAGAAGCCGATCGCCGGGCACTACGCCAAGGCGGACGTCGCACCGCGCCGGCACATCGTCGAGCTGCGCACCGCCGACGCCGGGGACTACGCCCCCGGCCAGGAGGTCACGGTCGACGAGTTCCCGGCCGGCGTCGTGATCGACGTGACCGGAAAGACCAAGGGCAAGGGCTACGCAGGCCCGATGAAGCGACACGGCTTCCACGGTCTGCGCGCCAGCCACGGTGTCGAGCGCAAGCACCGCTCGCCCGGCTCGATCGGCGCCTGCGCGACCCCGGGTCGCGTCTTCAAGGGCACGCGGATGGCGGGCCGGATGGGTGGCGTGCGCTACACCGTCCAGAACCTGACCGTCCAGGCGGTCGACACCGAGAACAACCTCCTGCTCGTCCGCGGCGCCATTCCGGGCCCGAAGGGCGCGCTGGTCCTGGTCCGCACGGCGGCCAAGGCGAAGGTGAAGAAGGGCGGTGCGGCCAAGTGACCACCGTTGACGTGATCAACGTCGAAGGCGCCAAGAGCGGCTCCGTCGAGCTGCCGGCCGATATCTTCGACGCACAGGCGAACATCGCGCTGATGCACCAGGTCGTGGTGGCCCAGCTCGCGGCGGCTCGCCAGGGCACCCACAAGACGAAGTCCCGCGGCGAGGTCTCCGGTGGAGGCAAGAAGCCGTACAAGCAGAAGGGCACCGGTCGCGCCCGCCAGGGTTCGATCCGCGCGCCGCAGTTCGCCGGCGGTGGCGTGGTCCACGGCCCGGTGCCGCGCGACTACAGCCAGCGCACCCCGAAGAAGATGAAGGCTGCCGCCCTGCGTGGCGCCCTCTCCGACCGGGCCCGCGCCGGCCAGGTGCACGTCGTCGAGGCGTTCGTCTCGGACGAGAAGCCGTCCACCAAGGCGGCGCTGGCCACGTTGGCCAAGCTGACCACGGCCCGGCGGGTCCTGGTCGTGCTGAGCAGCACCGACGAGCTGAACTGGGTGTCGCTGCGGAACCTGCGCAACGCGCGGGACAGCCGGGTACACCTGATCGAGGCCGGCCAGCTCAACACCTACGACGTGCTGGTGGCCGACGACGTGGTCTTCACCAAGGAGGCCCTGGACGAGTTCCTGGGCGTGCCCGCCGAGACCACCGAGGAGGATGGCAAGTGAGCACGATCGCCGATCCGCGTGACGTCATCGTCGCGCCGGTCGTCTCGGAGAAGAGCTACAGCGAGCTGAACCGCAACTGGTACACCTTCATGGTGCACCCGGACGCGAACAAGACCGAGATCAAGATCGCTATCCAGCAGATCTTCAACGTCCGCGTCCTGACGGTCAACACGCTCAACCGCGAGGGCAAGCGCAAGCGGACCCGTAGCGGGTTCGGCAAGCGCAAGGACACCAAGCGCGCGATGGTGAAGCTGGCTGACGGTGACCGTATCGAGGCCTTCGGCGGCCCGGTCAGCTGAGGGGTGTAGACAATGGCTATCCGTAAGTACAAGCCGACGACGCCGGGCCGGCGTGGCTCGAGCGTTGCCGACTTCGCCGAGATCACCCGGTCGACGCCCGAGAAGTCGCTGCTGGCTCCGCTGCCGAAGAAGGGCGGACGCAACGCCCACGGCCGGATCACCGCGCGGCACCACGGTGGCGGGCACAAGCGCCAGTACCGTCTGATCGACTTCAAGCGGGTCGACAAGGACGGCGTGCCGGCGAAGGTCGCCCACATCGAGTACGACCCGAACCGCACCGCGCGCATCGCGCTGCTGCACTACGCCGACGGCGAGAAGCGCTACATCCTCGCGCCGAAGGACATGAAGCAGGGCGACCGCGTCGAGTCCGGTCCGGGCGCCGACATCAAGCCGGGTAACAACCTGCCGCTGCGCAACATCCCGGTCGGCACCACGATCCACAACGTGGAGCTGCGTCCGGGTGGCGGGGCCAAGCTGGCCCGCTCGGCCGGCGTCGGCATCCAGCTGCTCGGCCGCGAGGGCGCGTACGCGACCCTGCGTATGCCGTCCGGCGAGATCCGGCGGGTGGACGTGCGCTGCCGCGCCAGCATCGGCGAGATCGGCAACGCCGACCAGTCGAACATCAACTGGGGTAAGGCCGGCCGGATGCGGTGGAAGGGCAAGCGCCCGACCGTCCGTGGTGTCGCGATGAACCCCGTGGACCACCCGCACGGCGGTGGTGAGGGTAAGACCTCCGGTGGTCGCCACCCGGTCAACCCACAGGGTAAGCCCGAGGGCCGCACCCGTCGTAAGGGCCAGCCGAGCGACCGGATGATCGTCCGCCGCCGCTACGCCACGCGTAAGCGCGGCTGAGGGAGATAAGACATGCCTCGCAGCCTTAAGAAGGGCCCGTTCGTCGACGACCACCTGCTCAAGAAGGTGGAGACGCAGAACGACAAGGGCTCGAAGAACGTCATCAAGACCTGGTCGCGGCGCTCGACGATCATCCCGGAGATGCTGGGTCACACGATCGCCGTGCACGACGGACGCAAGCACGTCCCGGTGTTCGTGACCGAGGCCATGGTCGGGCACAAGCTCGGCGAGTTCGCGCTGACCCGCACGTTCAAGGGTCACGAGAAGGACGACCGGAAGAGCCGCCGGCGCTGACGCCGCGGGCATACGGATAGAGGAACAAGGGGTTACAGCGATGCCAGGAAAGGGCGACGCTCCGGTGCTTCCGGGCGCGCGGGCGGTTGCGCGGCACGTGCGCATCTCGCCGATGAAGGCGCGCCGGGTGGTCAACCTCGTCCGCGGCCTGCCCGCGAAGGAGGCGCTCACGGTGCTGCAGTTCGCGCCGCAGGCTGCGAGCGAGCAGGTGTACAAGGTGCTCGCGAGCGCGATCGCCAACGCGGAGAACAACGAGCGGCTGGACCCCGACGCGCTGCTCGTCAGCGAGGCGTTCGTCGACGAGGGCCCGACGATGAAGCGGTTCCGGCCGCGGGCGCAGGGCCGGGCTTTCCGGATCCGCAAGCGGACCTGCCACATCACTGTGGCGGTCGAGGCGGTCGCGCCGGCCGCGCCGAAGAAGTCGGCGAAGAAGGCCGCTGGGACCAAGCCGGCGGACGCCGAGGGGCAGAGCACGACGGAGGGTGCCGAGTAATGGGTCAGAAGGTTCACCCGACCGGGTTCCGGCTCGGCATCTCGACCGACTGGAAGTCCCGCTGGTTCGCGGACAAGCTCTACAAGGACTACATCGGCGAGGATGTCAAGATCCGCCGGATGATGTCCCAGGGCCTCGAGCGTGCCGGGATCTCCAAGGTCGACATCGAGCGCACCCGTGACCGGGTCCGTGTCGACATCCACACCGCCCGGCCGGGCATCGTCATCGGCCGTAAGGGTGCGGAGGCCGACAAGATCCGCGGCAAGCTGGAGAAGCTCACCGGCAAGCAGGTGCAGCTGAACATCATCGAGGTCAAGAACCCCGAGTCGGACGCGCAGCTGGTTGCCCAGGGCGTTGCCGAGCAGCTCTCCAGCCGGGTCAGCTTCCGCCGGGCCATGCGCAAGGCGATGCAGTCCGCGATGAAGAACCCGGCCTGCAAGGGCATCCGGGTTCAGGTCTCGGGTCGCCTCGGCGGTGCCGAGATGAGCCGGACCGAGTTCTACCGCGAGGGCCGGGTTCCGCTGCACACGCTGCGGGCCAACATCGAGTACGGCTTCTTCGAGGCCCGTACCACCTTCGGCCGGATCGGCGTGAAGGTCTGGATCTACAAGGGCGACGCCGTCCCGGGCCGGGAGGCTCCGGCCGAGGCCGGTCCGTCCCGTCCCCGTCGGGACCGCGGCGACCGCCCCGAGCGGCCCCGCCGTGGCCGGTCGGGTTCGTCCGGCACCACCGCCGGTGGCACCGAGGCGGGCCGAGCTGCCGCCGCGCAGCAGGCCGAGGCGCCGAGCGCCCAGCCGGCCGACAGCGCGGCTGTCGCCGGTTCCGCTCCGGCAGAAACGCAGCAGGAGGGCTGACAGATGCTGATGCCGCGCAAGCCCCCGAAGGGCTTCCGCAAGCCGCACCACCCGGACCGCAGCGGCGCGTCCAAGGGTGGTAACCGGGTGGTCTTCGGCGAGTTCGGGATCCAGGCTCTCGAGCCGGCGTACGTGACGAACCGTCAGATCGAGTCGGCACGTATCGCCATGACCCGTCACATCAAGCGTGGTGGCAAGGTCTGGATCACGATCTTCCCGGACCAGGCACTCACCAAGAAGCCGGCCGAGACCCGGATGGGTTCCGGCAAGGGTTCGCCCGAGTGGTGGGTCGCGAACGTCAAGCCGGGTCGGGTCCTCTTCGAGATGTCCTTCCCCAACGAGCAGATCGCGCGAGAGGCGATGCGTCGCGCGATCCACAAGCTCCCGATGAAGTGCCGCATTGTTACGCGCGAAGTGGGTGAATCCTGATGGCAGCGGGCGTCAAGGCCTCCGAGCTGCGTGAGCTCTCCGAGGAGGAGCTGGTCACGAAGCTGCGCGAGGCGAAGGCGGAGCTGTTCAACCTCCGCGTGCAGGCCGCAACCGGGCAGCTGGACAACAACCGGCGGCTGCAGATCATCCGTCGGGAGATCGCCCGGATCTACACGATCATGCGTGAGCGTGAGCTGGGTCTCTCGGCCGCGCCGACTGAGGTGACTGCATCATGAGTGAGAACACCACCGCCGCCCCCGCGCGGTCCCGCCGCAAGGTTCGCGAGGGCCTCGTGGTCAGCGACAAGATGGACAAGACCGTTGTGGTCGAGGTCGAGGACCGGGTCAAGCACGCGCTCTACGGCAAGATCATGCGCCGTACGCGCAAGCTGAAGGTCCACGACGAGCAGAACTCGGCCGGCATCGGTGACCGAGTCCTGATCATGGAGACCCGGCCGCTTTCCGCCACCAAGCGGTGGCGGCTCGTGGAGATCCTCGAGAAGGCCAAGTAGCGAAGGCTCGAGCTCGGCCGGTCTCGGTCGGGCGCAGGTTCCGCCAGGCTCCGGCCGCCCTCGCGCGGCCGGAGAACCGGCAGACATAGGAGATAGACGTGATTCAGCAGGAGTCGCGACTGCGCGTCGCCGACAACACGGGTGCCCGGGAGATCCTGTGCATCCGTGTGCTCGGCGGCTCCGGTCGGCGCTACGCGAGCATCGGCGACGTCATCGTGGCCACGGTCAAGGATGCGATCCCCGGTGCCGGTGTGAAGAAGGGCGATGTCGTCAAGGCTGTCGTCGTTCGGACCGCCAAGGAGCGGCGGCGGCCGGACGGGTCGTACATCCGCTTCGACGAGAACGCCGCCGTCATCATCAAGGACGGTGGGGACCCGCGCGGTACCCGTATCTTCGGCCCGGTGGGCCGGGAGCTGCGGGACAAGCGGTTCATGAAGATCATCTCTCTCGCGCCGGAGGTGTTGTGACCGTGAAGGTCAAGAAGGGCGACACGGTCGTCGTCATCGCCGGCAAGGACAAGGGTGCCAAGGGTAAGGTCATCGCGGCCTACCCGCGGCAGGACAAGGTCCTGGTCGAGGGCGTGAACCGGGTCAAGAAGCACACCCGCATCAGCACCACCCAGCGTGGCGCCAAGACCGGTGGCATCGTCACCCAGGAGGCCCCGATCCACGTGTCGAACGTGATGGTCGTGGACTCCGAAGGCAAGCCGACCCGCGTCGGCTACCGGATCGACGACAATGGCCAGAAGGTCCGCATCGCGCGTAGCACCGGTAAGGACCTCTGATGACCACGGCTACCGAAACCAAGACCCTGCCGCGCCTCAAGGAGCGGTACCGCAACGAGATCGTGGGCGAGCTGCAGAAGCAGTTCGAGTTCGCCAACGCGATGCAGGTGCCGCGGCTGGTCAAGATCGTCGTCAACATGGGCGTCGGCGAGGCCGCTCGCGACGCCAAGCTGATCGACGGGGCCGTCCGCGACCTGGCCACCATCACCGGCCAGAAGCCGCAGGTTCGGCGGGCCACGAAGTCCATCGCGCAGTTCAAGCTCCGCGAGGGCATGCCGATCGGCGCGAAGGTCACCCTGCGCGGCGACCGGATGTGGGAGTTCCTGGACCGGCTGCTCTCGATCGCGCTGCCGCGTATCCGTGACTTCCGCGGCCTGGACGGGCGCAAGCTCGACGGGCACGGCAACTACACGTTCGGCCTGACCGAGCAGTCGGTGTTCCACGAGATCGATCAGGACAAGATCGATCGCCAGCGGGGCATGGACATCACGGTGGTCACGACCGCCACGACCGACGACGAGGGCCGGGCGCTGCTCAAGCTCCTGGGCTTCCCGTTCAAGGAGAACTGAGATGGCCAAGAAGGCGCTGATCCTCAAGGCGGCCGCGAAGCCGAAGTTCTCGGTTCGCGCGTACACCCGCTGCCAGCGGTGCGGGCGTCCGAAGGCGGTCTACCGCAAGTTCGGTCTCTGCCGGGTGTGCATCCGGGAGATGGCCCACCGCGGTGAGCTGCCCGGCGTGTCCAAGGCTTCCTGGTAATAGCCCGGCGCGCTCCGGCGCGTCAGCTGAACTGTCTCTTCGCCGTAGGCCCCGGGCCTGGCCCGGGGAACCCCGGCGAGAAAGGTTGACGAGTTTTCATGACGATGACCGACCCGATCGCAGACATGCTCACGCGTCTGCGTAACGCCAACCAGGCGTACCACGACCGGGTGACGATGCCCTACTCGAAGATCAAGGCGAACATCGCCGAGGTCCTCAAGGCCGAGGGTTACATCGCCACCTGGTCCGTCGAGGAGCCCGAGGAGGGCGCCGTCGACAAGCGACTGGTCGTCGAGCTGAAGTACGGCCAGAACCGCGAGCGGAGCCTGGCCGGCATCAAGCGCGTGTCCAAGCCCGGTCTCCGGGTGTACGCCAAGACGGACGGGCTCCCGCGGGTGCTCGGTGGGCTGGGCGTGGCGATCATTTCGACGTCCCAGGGGCTGCTCACTGATCGGCAGGCCCGCAAGCGGAGCGTTGGCGGGGAAGTCCTCGCCTTCGTCTGGTAACGGGAGACAGGTAGAAATGTCGCGTATTGGACGTAAGTCGATCCCGGTGCCCGCTGGCGTCGACATCACGATCGACGGCCAGACCGTCAAGGTCAAGGGCCCGAAGGGCGAGCTGAGCCACGTGCTGGCCGAGCCGATCACGGCGGAGCGCAGCGACAACGGCGAACTGCACGTCAACCGGCCCAACGACGAGCGCAAGGCCAAGGAGCTGCACGGCCTGAGCCGTACGCTGGTGGCCAACATGATCGTCGGGGTGACCGAGGGCTACCGCAAGAGCCTGGAGATCGCCGGCACCGGTTACCGGGTGACCGCCAAGGGCAAGGACCTGGAGTTCGCGCTCGGGTTCTCGCACCCGGTCCTGGTGCAGGCGCCGGAAGGCATCACCTTCACGGTCGAGAAGCCGACGGTGTTCCACGTGGCCGGCATCGACAAGCAGCAGGTCGGCGAGATCGCCGCCAACATCCGGAAGATCCGTCCGCCGGAGCCCTACAAGGGCAAGGGCGTGAAGTACCAGGGCGAGGTCATCCGCCGCAAGGCCGGTAAGGCGGGCAAGAAGTGACCGCGGCCGGCAACACCCGGGCGAGGTCGTCCGCCGGCCGTGAGGCCGTGAGAAAGGCAGGTAAGAAGTGAGCGCCACGCTGCTCAAGCGCCGCCGCGGCGTCGCCGCCAAGCGTGCCGTCGGGCGTGCGCGTCGGCACTTCCGGGTCCGCAAGAACGTCAGCGGCACCGCCGAGCGTCCCCGCCTGGTCGTCACCCGCTCCCTGCGGCACGTGATCGCCCAGGTCGTCGACGACACCAAGGGTCACACCCTGGCGTCGGCCTCGACCATGGACGCCTCGCTGCGCGGCGCCGAGGGCGACAAGAGCGCCCTGGCCGGCAAGGTCGGCGCTCTGCTCGCCGAGCGTGCCAAGGCCGCCGGCGTCTCGAAGGTCGTCTTCGACCGCGGTGGCAACCGGTACGCGGGGCGTGTCGCCGCGCTCGCCGATGCCGCCCGCGAAGCCGGGCTCGAGTTCTAGAAACCCCGTCACGAGAGAGAAGGAAGGCTGCTGATGCCAGGTCAACAGCGCCGTGGCGGCGGGTCCGGTGGCAACGAGGGTGGTCGCCGCGACAACCGCCGTGAGGGCGGCCGCGGAAACGCGCCCGTCGAGAAGACCCCGCACATCGAGCGGGTCGTCGCGATCAACCGCGTCGCCAAGGTCGTGAAGGGTGGTCGTCGCTTCAGCTTCACCGCCCTCGTGATCGTGGGCGACGGCGACGGCACCGTCGGCGTGGGCTACGGAAAGGCCAAGGAGGTGCCCGCGGCCATCGCCAAGGGTGTCGAGGAGGCCAAGAAGCACTTCTTCAAGGTGCCGCGGATCGGTCAGTCGATCCCGCACCCGGTGCAGGGCGAGGAAGCCGCCGGTGTGGTGCTGCTCAAGCCGGCCTCCGCCGGTACGGGCGTCATCGCCGGTGGCCCGGTGCGCGCCGTGCTGGAGTGCGCGGGCATCCACGACGTGCTCTCCAAGAGCCTCGGCTCGTCCAACCCGATCAACATCGTGCACGCCACGGTGGCGGCCCTGAAAGGGCTCGAGTCCCCGGAGCAGGTCGCGGCCCGTCGTGGTCTGCCGGTCGAGGACGTCGCGCCGGCCGCCATGCTGGCGTCGCGGGCGGGGGTGGCGTCCTGATGGCACGCCTGAAGGTCACCCAGCTCCGATCCGAGATCGGGACCAAGAGGAACCAGCGTGAGTCGCTGCGTTCGCTCGGTCTCAAGCGGATCAACGACGTGGTGGTCAAGGAGGACCGGCCGGAGATCCGCGGCATGATCTTCACGGTCAGCCACCTCGTGAAGGTCGAGGAGGTCGAGTAATGACGATCAAGGTTCACCACCTGCGTCCGGCTCCGGGTGCCAAGACCGACAAGACCCGGGTGGGTCGCGGTGAGGGCTCGAAGGGCAAGACCGCCGGTCGCGGTACCAAGGGTTCCAAGGCCCGGAAGAACATCTCGCCGGCGTTCGAGGGCGGGCAGATGCCCATCCACATGCGCCTGCCGAAGATGAAGGGCTTCAAGAACAAGTTCAAGGTCGTGTTCCAGGTGGTCAACCTGGACCGGCTCGCCGAGCTGTTCCCGAACGGCGGCCAGATCGGCCCCGTCGAGCTGGTCGAGGCCGGCGCGGTCCGCAAGGGCCACCCGGTCAAGGTGCTCGGCACCGGAGACCTCGGCGGCGTGGCTCTCCAGGTCTCGGCGCACGCGTTCAGCGCGTCGGCCAAGGAGAAGATCACCGCGGCCGGCGGCTCGGTCACCGAGCTGTAAGGCGATGTTCGTGGCGCCCGCTCAGTTGTTCGCAACTGGGCGGGCGCCGTGCTCTACCGGCCACGTGTGCGCCGGGTAACATCGAATTCGTTTTATGTAGCCGGGCGCATCTGCCCGGCACGGGGTCGGGCTGTTAGAGTCCGATCCCAGCCATGGATGCCGGGCACTCCGTCCGGCACCACCCCGCCCCGCCAGGATCGTCACCGGCGGCCCGCGTCGCGCAGGAGGAAGAAGTTGCTGTCCGCCTTTCTCAGTGCGTTCCGTACGCCTGACCTGCGCAAGAAGCTGCTGTTCACAGTAGGCATCGTCGCGGTCTACCGGCTGGGCGCCACGCTGCCCAGCCCGGGCGTCTCGTACGGCAACGTGCAGAAGTGCCTCGACACCATCCAGGGCGGCGGCACCAGCCCTCTCCAGCTGCTGGACCTCTTCTCCGGTGGGGCGTTGCTGCAGCTCTCGGTCTTCGCGCTGGGCATCATGCCCTACATCACCGCGTCGATCATCCTGCAGCTGCTGACGGTGGTGATCCCGCGACTGGAGCAGCTCCGCAAGGAGGGCCAGGCCGGTCAGGCGAAGATCACCCAGTACACCCGCTACCTGACCCTGGGCCTGGGCATCCTCCAGTCCTCGGCGTTCGTGGCGCTGGCCCGCTCCGGGCAGCTGTTCAACAACCAGTGCGACCAGTTCCCGATCGTGCCCAGGGGCACCGGCATCCCGGACTGGCTGACCCTGACCATCCTGGTCATGACCATGACCGCCGGTACCGGCATGGTGATGTGGCTCGGCGAGCTGATCACCGACCGGGGCGTCGGCAACGGCATGTCCGTGCTGATCTTCACCTCGATCGCGGCCCGGCTGCCCAGCGAGGGCTGGAAGATCAAGACCACCAAGGGCTGGGGGATGTTCTTCCTCGTCATCGCCCTGGTGCTGCTGGTCATCACCGCGGTCACGTTCATCGAGCAGGCACAGCGCCGGATCCCGGTGCAGTACGCGAAGCGCATGATCGGCCGGCGGATGTACGGCGGGACCTCGACCTACATCCCGCTCAAGGTGAACCAGGCCGGCGTCATCCCGGTCATCTTCGCCTCGTCGCTGCTCTACCTGCCGACGCTCGCGCTCCAGTTCTTCGACCAGAACGACCCGGGCAAGACCCAGGCGTGGATCCAGAACCACATCGTGAAGGCGAGCGCGCCCGAGCACATCGCCCTCTACTTCCTGTTGATCGTCTTCTTCACGTACTTCTACGTGTCGATCACGTTCAACCCGACCGAGGTCGCGGACAACATGAAGAAGTACGGCGGCTTCGTGCCGGGCATCCGCCCCGGCAAGCCGACCGCCGAGTACCTCGACTTCATCCTCAGCCGGATCACCCTGCCGGGCGCGCTCTACCTGGGCATCGTCGCGATCCTGCCGAACTTCTTCTTCATCTGGCTGGACAACGAGCAGTTCCAGAACTTCCCGTTCGGCGGCACCGCTGTGCTCATCATGGTCGGCGTCGGTCTGGAGACCGTGAAGCAGATCGAGAGCCAACTCATGCAGCGGAACTACGAAGGGTTCCTGCGGTAGATGCGACTCGTTCTGGTTGGCCCGCCGGGCGCGGGCAAGGGCACACAGGCGGAGTTCATCGCCGCGCAGCTCTCGGTGCCCCAGATCTCGACCGGTGACATCTTCCGGGCGAACGTCACCCAGGGCACGCCGCTGGGCGTCGAGGCCAAACGGTTCATGGACGCGGGCAAGCTGGTCCCGGACGAGGTCACCATCAACATGGTGCGGGGCCGGCTCGCCGAGCCGGACGCCAGCGAGGGGTTCCTGCTCGACGGCTTCCCGCGTACCACCCCGCAGGCCGCCGCGCTGGACAAGCTCCTCGCCGACCTGGGCACCGCGCTGGATCTGGTGCTGGAACTGGTCGTCGACGACGACGAGGTGATCCGGCGGCTGTCCGGCCGGCGCACCTGCCGCGGCTGCCGCAAGATCTGGCACGTCGAGTTCGACGCGCCCAGCCGGGAGGGCGTCTGCGACCGCTGTGGCGCGGAGCTGTTCCAGCGGGACGACGACAAGCCGGAGACCATCGCCGCCCGCCTGCGGGAGTACGCCGACAAGACCGCGCCGCTGGTGGACTACTACGGCGCGCAGGGCAAGCTGGTCGGCATCGACGCGACCGGGCCGGTGGAGGACGTCACGGTCCGCGCCATCGACGCGCTGCGTTCGTACGGCGGCTGAGGTCCCCCCGCCGACCGGCGGATAGAGTGCGAACAGCGGGGTACGTGCGACGTACCCCGCTGCTCCGCGTACACGCCAAGAAAGGTAATGCCACGATGCGCCGTCACCAGCTGGACATCCAGCTGAAGACCCCCGAGCAGATCGAGCTGATGCGGGCCGCCGGCCTGGTGGTGGCCCGCGCCCTGGGGCGGATGCGGGAGGCTGTCGCGCCCGGTGTGACGACGGCGGACCTCGACGTGATCGCCGAGTCCACCATCCGCGAGGCCGGCGCCGTCCCGTCCTTCAAGGGCTACCACGGCTTCCCGGCGTCGATCTGCTCCTCGGTCAACGAGCAGGTGGTGCACGCCATCCCGTCGGCGCGGCAGGTGCTGCGCGAGGGCGACCTGATCTCGATCGACTGCGGCGCGGTGCTGGACGGCTGGCACGGCGACGCGGCGGTCACCGTGCCCGTCGGCGAGGTCGACCCGGCGTTGCTGAAGATGACCGCGGTCGCCGAGGACGCGATGTGGGCCGGGATCGCCGCCGCGGCCCGGGGCGCGGCCTCCGGCAAGGGACGACTCACCGACATCTCCCACGCGGTCGAGACCGCGGTCCGGGCCGGCGGCCGGTACGGCATCGTCGAGGGCTACGGCGGCCACGGCATCGGCACCGAGATGCACCAGGACCCGCACGTGCTCAACCACGGCCGCCCCGGCAAGGGGCCGCGCCTGGTGCGCGGCATGGCGCTCGCCATCGAGCCGATGATCACCATGGGCTCGCCGCGTACCGTCGAGCTGGCCGACGGCTGGACGGTGGTGACCCGGGACCGGTCGATGGCGGCGCACGTCGAACATTCGATGGCGCTGTTGGACGACGGCGTGTGGGTGCTGACCGCCGAGGACGGCGGCCGCGGCCGCCTGGGGGACCTGGTGACCGCGCGACAGGTGTCGGTGGACTCCCCGGCGGTCTGATCGGGCCGTCCGCCCCGCCGGCTCCCCGTGCCCGTCCGGCAGTGCTGCCGCTCTGGCGATTGAGTGACATGCTTGTCGCCATGGATGAGCGCAACCGGATACGGGCTGCCGACGCGGACCGGGAGGCCACCGCGGAGCGGCTCCGGGCGGCGCTGGCCGAGGGCCGGCTGGACCTGGACGAGTACGACGAGCGGCTCCGCCAGGCGTACGGGGCCAAGACCTACGGCGAGCTGGACACGTTGCTGACCGACCTGCCCACCTCCGGGCCGGTCGAGCGTGCCCTGCCGATACCCCGCCTAGGCGGCAGGAGCGCCGTTGCGCCGTCGGGGCCGCAGACGGGCGAGGTGGCCGCGAAGGGGCAGCGAAACGCCTGGCTGCTGGAGGTCTGGGGGCCCTGGTTGAAGGTCGCCCTGATCGTCAACGTCATCTGGTTCATCACACAACTGGGTGACGGTGAGTTCGAGCTGGACGACTACTGGCCGATCTGGGTGTTCGGCCCGTGGGGGGCCGTGATGGCCTTCCGGACCGTGCAGGGGCTGGCCAGCGGCGAGCCGGCGAAGGCCGCCGAGCGGCGGCGACGCAGGCAGGTCGAGCGGGAGGCGCGTCGACAGGCGAAGCGGGAGCTGCCGGAGACGTGACAAGGGTCATATCCCAGCACTCCGGGTGACCCTCGTGCAGGTCGGTTTGGCGAGGCCGTGCCGACCGGCGTACACTTTCTGTTCGGCGCACAGCGTCCACTCCGCCATGCCCACCAGCGCTTCGGTGGGAGGCGGAGCCGCGGCTGGCGCGGGTTTCCGACCACGGTCGGTTCACCCGTGTAAGACGTTGTGGGCCGTCCGGAGCAACCGACGTCAGGACAGCGGAGTACATGCCGAAAAAAGACGGAGCCATCGAGATCGAGGGTCGGGTCATCGAGCCCCTGCCGAACGCCATGTTCCGGGTGGAGCTCGCGAACGGCCACAAGGTGCTCGCCCACATCAGTGGCAAGATGCGGCAGCACTACATCCGCATCCTGCCGGAGGACCGGGTCGTCGTCGAACTCTCGCCGTACGACCTGACCCGCGGGCGCATCGTCTACCGCTACAAGTAAGCCTGGCGGCGGCCGGGGAACGTTCCCGTGTCCGTCTTCGACGTCCGGCCGTGTCTCGGCACGCTCGGGCCAGATGGGAAGTAAGGCAACCGTGAAGGTCAAGCCGAGCGTCAAGAGGATCTGCAACAAGTGCCGGGTGATCCGCCGGCACGGCCGGGTCATGGTGATCTGCACCGACCCGCGCCACAAGCAGCGCCAGGGCTGACGCCCCACATCACCAGCTCGTCCCAGCCGCGGTCGGTGCGCACGCGTACCCCTCGTGGTTGACCCCCGGTCGGAGGCCGGGGCCCGCTCGGGCAGCGACCCATCCCGGTCGCCGGCGTGTGACACGCCGGAAGGACAGGGACGGTCGGAGCGGGATGGGACGGGTCCACACCTCCGCCACACATCACGAGGAGTACGCCCGCACATGGCACGTCTAGTCGGCGTGGATCTCCCCCGCGAGAAGCGGATGGAGATCGCGCTCACCTACATCTTCGGGGTCGGTCGTACCCGCGCCCTGGAGACGCTCGCCGCGACCGGCATCTCGCCGGACAAGCGCGTTCGGGACCTCACGGACGAGGAACTCGTCGAGCTCCGGAACCACATCGAGGGCAACTACAAGGTTGAAGGCGACCTGCGCCGCGAGGTCGCCGCTGACATCCGCCGCAAGGTCGAGATCGGCTGCTACGCCGGCATCCGGCACCGTCGCGGTCTGCCCGTGCGTGGCCAGCGCACCAAGACCAACGCGCGGACCCGGAAGGGCCCGAAGCGGACCGTGGCCGGCAAGAAGAAGCCCGGCAAGAAGTAACTAGGAGCGCACAGACTTATGCCACCGAAGGCTCGTGCCGGAGCCGCCGTCAAGAAGGTCCGGCGCAAGGAACGCAAGAACGTCGCCCACGGGCAGGCGCACATCAAGAGCACCTTCAACAACACCATCGTGTCCATCACGGACCCGACCGGTGCGGTCATCTCCTGGGCCTCGTCCGGCCAGGTGGGCTTCAAGGGCTCCCGCAAGTCGACCCCGTTCGCCGCTCAGCTGGCCGCCGAGGCCGCCGCGCGTCGGGCCATGGAACACGGCATGCGCAAGGTCGACGTGTTCGTCAAGGGTCCCGGCTCCGGCCGGGAGACCGCCATCCGTTCGCTGCAGGCCGCCGGTCTCGAGGTCGGACAGATTTCCGACGTCACCCCGCAGCCGCACAACGGGTGCCGTCCGCCGAAGCGTCGCCGGGTCTGAGAGGTTAGAGAGAGATGGCTCGTTACACCGGTGCAGACTGCCGCCGTTGCCGGCGGGAGAAGATGAAGCTGTTCCTCAAGGGCAGCAAGTGCGATGGACCGAAGTGCCCGTTCGAGTCCCGGCCGTTCCCGCCCGGGCAGCACGGCCGCGGCCGCACGAAGGAGACGGAGTACCTGCTCCAGCTCCGTGAGAAGCAGAAGGCCCGCCGGGTCTACGGCGTGCTGGAGAAGCAGTTCCGCGGCTACTACGAAGAGGCCGTGGGCAAGAAGGCCAAGACCGGTGAGGTTCTGCTGCAGATCCTCGAGTCGCGGCTGGACAACGTGGTCTACCGGGCCGGCTACGCCAAGTCCCGGGACATGGCCCGTCAGCTGGTCAAGCACGGTCACTTCACGGTGAACGGCAAGAAGGTCGACATCCCGTCGTACCGCGTCAAGGAGCACGACATCATCGAGGTGCGTGGGAAGAGCAAGGAGCTCACCCCGTTCCTCGTGGCGCAGGGCGAGGCCGGTTCCCGTACCGTCCCGGCGTGGCTTGAGGCCATCCCGAGCCAGATGAAGATCCTTGTGCACTCGCTCCCGGCCCGTCAGGTGATCGACACCCAGGTCCAGGAGCAGCTGATCGTCGAGCTCTACTCCAAGTAAGGGCTCGTTGCGGTGGCCCGCCCCGACGGGGCGGGCCACCGGAACAGTTGTGTCGTGGGCGTCAAATAGCGGGCGCCCCGGAAGAGAAGAGAAAAGATGCTCATCAGCCAGCGACCGTCTCTCTCCGAAGAGTCGATCAACGAGACCCGGTCCCGGTTCACCATCGAGCCGCTGGAGCCCGGCTTCGGCTACACGCTCGGCAACTCGCTGCGGCGCACGCTGCTGTCGTCCATCCCGGGCGCGGCGGTCACCTCGATCAAGATCGACGGTGTCCTGCACGAGTTCACCACGATCCCCGGTGTCAAGGAGGACGTGGTCGAGCTCGTCATGAACATCAAGGAGCTGTGCGTCAGCTCCGAGCACGACGAGCCGGTCAGCATGTACCTGCGCAAGCAGGGGCCCGGCGACGTGACCGCCGGTGACATCCAGCCCCCGGCCGGTGTCTCGGTGCACAACCCGGACCTGAAGCTCGCCACCCTCAACGGCAAGGGCCGGCTCGACATGGAGCTGACCGTCGAGCGGGGTCGCGGCTACGTCACGGCGGCGCAGAACAAGCAGGCGGGCGCGGAGATCGGCCGGATCCCGGTCGACTCGATCTACTCGCCGGTGCTCAAGGTGACGTACCGGGTCGAGGCGACCCGCGTCGAGCAGCGCACCGACTTCGACCGGCTGATCATCGACGTCGAGACCAAGCCGTCGATGGGCCCGCGTACCGCGCTGGCCTCGGCCGGTTCGACGCTCGTCGAGCTGTTCGGGCTCGCCCGCGAGCTGGACGAGACCGCCGAGGGCATCGACATCGGGCCGTCCCCGCAGGACGCCCAGCTGGCGGCGGACCTGGCTCTGCCGATCGAGGAGCTGGACCTGACCGTCCGCTCCTACAACTGCCTCAAGCGCGAGGGCATCAACTCCGTTGGTGAGCTGATCGGGCGTACCGAGGCCGACCTCCTCGACATCCGCAACTTCGGCCAGAAGTCGATCGACGAGGTCAAGATGAAGCTCGCCGGGATGGGCCTGGGGCTGAAGGACTCGGCTCCGAACTTCGACCCGGCGCACGTCGTGGATGCCTTCGGCGAGGCCGACTACGACACCGACGACTACCGCGAGACCGAGCAGCTCTAGTCCGCGCTGCCGCCACACCTGAGGAGCACCAAGCATGCCCACGCCCACCAAGGGCCCCCGCCTCGGCGGCAGCCCCGCGCACGAGCGGCTGATGCTGGCCAACCTGGCCACCGCGCTGTTCCAGCACGGCAAGATCCAGACCACCGAGACGAAGGCCCGGCGGCTCCGCCCGCTGGCCGAGCAGCTCATCACCAAGGCCAAGCGCGGCGACCTCGCCTCGCGTCGCCGGGTGGCGGGCGTCGTCAAGGACAAGGACGTGGTCTACAACCTGTTCGACCAGATCGCGCCCCGGTACGCCAACCGCAACGGTGGCTACACCCGGATCGTGAAGACCGGCCCGCGCAAGGGTGACGCCGCTCCGATGGCGATCATCGAGCTGGTGGAGGAGCTTCAGGTCGCCGAGCCGAAGGCGAACCGGAAGACCGCCGCCCGCAAGGCCGCCCAGCAGGACAAGGTCGAGGCCCTGGCCCCGGCCGAGGAGACCCCGCGCTCCAGCGGTGGCGACCAGGACGCCGAGGCTCCGGTTTCCGCCTCCGGTGACACCGCCGCCGCCCGCGAGGACAGCGACGAGGCCACCGAGAACGACGACAAGGCCACCGAGAACGACAAGGCCTGAGCGTAGGCAGCAACGTCGGGCCCGGCTCCCCACGCGGGGATGCCGGGCCCGTCGGCGTCAACGGGAGGTACGAGGTGGACGAGCGGAGCCGGCTGCGGCTGGACGTCTCGTACGACGGCGCCGGCTTCTCCGGCTGGGCGCCCCAGCCCGCCCGGCGCACGGTTGCCGGCGTCCTGCTGGACACGCTGGACCTGGTCCTCGGCGCGGGGACCGTGACCGGGTTGACCGTGGCCGGGCGCACCGACGCCGGGGTGCACGCCACCGGGCAGGTCTGTCACCTGGACCTGCCGACGGCGGTGTGGCGGGACCACGAGGGGCGGCTGCTGCGCCGGCTGGCCCGGCTCCTCCCGCCGGACGTCCGGGTCCGCGCGATGACCGAGGTGCCGGCGACGTTCGACGCCCGGTTCTCGGCCACGTTCCGCCGCTACGAGTACCGGGTCACTGACGCCCCCTGGGGTGCCGAGCCGCTGCGCCGCGGCGACACGCTGGCCTGGCCCAAGCCGCTGGACCTGACGGCGCTGAACGCGGCCGCCGCAGGGCTGGTCGGTGAGCACGACTTCGCCGCGTACTGCCGGCGCAAGGAGAACGCGACCACGCTGCGCGAGGTGACCCGGCTGGACTGGCGGCGGGACCCGGACGGCATCCTGGTCGCCACCGTGCAGGCCGACGCGTTCTGCCAGAACATGGTGCGCAGCCTGGTCGGGGCGATGCTTGTGGCCGGGGACGGGCGGCGGCCGGTGGAGTGGCCCGCGGGGCTGCTGACCCGCCGGGAACGGTCCAGCGAGGTGACCGTGGCGCCGGCGCACGGTCTGGCGCTGGTCGAGGTGGGCTACCCCGCCGACCCGGCCGAGTACGCGCGCCGCGCCGACCTGACCCGCCGCCTGCGGGTGCCGGTGGCCGAGGGCTGAACCTGCTCAGTCGGAGGTGGCCCGTTGGCTGACGCCGCCGTACGTCGGGGTGCCGGTGGGTCGGTCGCCCGCGCCTGCGGCGGTCCGCCGGTTCAGCACGCCCCGGTTCAGGTGCAACTCGATCACGTCGTACATGATCTGCCGGGCGGTGCTGTCGTCGCCGGCGATGCGCGTGCCGTCGGCGCGGGTGACCACGCAGTAGGCGACGTAGTGGCCGCGGGTCTGCCAGCCGACCCGGGCGGCGGCCTTCTCCACCATCGTGGTGTCGTCGCCGGCGGCCATGCCGCGGAACCGCCCCTTCCGTTCCTCGATCAGCGGCCGGAGCCGGTCGCGTACCCGCAGGGCGCTCGCCGCGTCGGTGACGTTGAACAGGCCGGCGGTGAGCAGGTGGTCGCCGCCGGGGGAGCGGAGTGTCCCGCGGACCACCAGGTTGCAGCCGAGCCGGTCCAGCAGGTCGGCGATCTCGCCGGTGGCCGCCGTGCCGCACGTGGTGCTCGCCTGGGTCTTGAGCACCTGGTAGGCCGGCTCGCCGTCGGCGACCACCAGGGTCTTCGCCGGGAAGACCTCCTTGACGGCGAGGGCGGCCCGGTCGGTCTCCCGGGAGTCCAGATTGTCGTCGGGGGTGCCGCTTCCCGCGATCGGCTGGGGCGGCGGCTGCGCTGCCGACGGCGCGGCGGGCCGGTCCTCGCGCAGCGCCGCGATGATCAGCCCGGTGAGGGAGACCAGGAGCAGCACGGCGACGCCGCCGACGAGCACCGGGCGGAGTCGGTCGCCGCCCCGGGAACGCCGGGACGATGGTGACCTCGCGCCCGCCCGGGTGGGCGGGTGAGCCGGGACGGGCCGGGTCGTCGCGGCCGGTATCGGTGCCGGTGCCGGTGGCGCGGGCTGCGGCGGTACGGGTTCCCGGGGCGGCGCGGGCTTGCCCGGTGTCGGTGCCGGCTTCGGCGGTGCGGGCGCCGGTGCGTGGGCGTCGTGGACCACGGATCGGGTGGTCCGCGCCGGTGGCAGTGACGGGGTGGGGAAGCGGGACGGCGACGGCCCGGCGGGCGGCGGCGTCGCGGCTGCGGGCCCGTGCGGGGCGTCCTCGTCGGACTCGTACCGGTACACCATGGAGGACACAGTAGGGGCTGATTGTCCCTTTCAGGGGTAATACCGGGAAAGTCTGTCGGGGTGGCGTGCGCCGCCGCCCGCCGCACCGTCGTCGGCCCCACTCCCGCCCGGTGCGACAATGCCGGACGTGACCGGCGACCACTACTTCACCGCTGAACCGACCACCCCGGCCCGCCCCCGCGAGGTCGAGTTCACCGTCGCCGGGCGCGACTACACGCTCACCTCGGCCGGCGGTGTCTTCTCCGCCGACCGACTCGACCCCGGCACCGCGGTGCTCCTGCGCAAGGCCGACCTGCCCGCCGCCGCCGTGACCGGCGCCCTGCTCGACATCGGCTGCGGCTTCGGGCCGATCACCTGCGTCCTCGCCACCGTCGCACCCGCCACCACCGTCTGGGCGGTGGACGTCAACGAGCGGGCCCGCGCCCTCACCACCGCCAACGCCGAACGGGTCGGTGCCGCCGAGCGGGTCCGGGCCGTCGCGCCGGACGAGGTGCCGGCCGACGTCACCTTCACCCAGATCTGGTCCAACCCGCCGATCCACATCGGCAAGGCCGACCTGCACGCGCTGTTGCTGCGCTGGCTGCCCCGACTCACCCAGGACGGCGTGGCCTGGCTGGTCGTCGCCCGCCACCTGGGCGGTGACTCGCTGCACCGCTGGCTGGTCGAGCAGGGCTGGCAGGCACACCGGCACGCCAGCCAGAAGGGGTACCGGGTGCTGCGGGTCACCCGGTAATCCGGTGTCGCCCGTCGACCCGGCTCGGGCAGGATGCCCGCGTGGGATACGTAGACGTGGCAGGGGCGGGACACATCCTCCCGGACGGGCGGGAACTGTTCAGCGACGTGTCGTTCCGGGTCGGTGAGGGCGCCAAGGTGGCGCTCGTCGGCCCCAACGGCGCCGGCAAGACCACCCTGCTCCGGATGGTCGCCGGGGACCTGCCCGTGACGACCGGCGCGATCGCCCGCGCCGGCGGGCTGGGCGTGATGCGACAGTTCATCGGCATGATCGGCGACGAGTCCACGCTCGCCGACCTGGCCCTGTCGCTGGCCCCGCCGCCGCTGCGCGACGCCGGGCGCCGGCTCGCCGAGACCGAGGCGGCCATGCGCGCGGCCGAGGTCCGCGGCAAGTACAGCTCCGCCGCCGCCAAGGCCCAGCTCGCGTACGCCGACGCGCTCGCCGCCTGGGGTGAGACCGGCGGGTACGACGCCGAGGTGCTCTTCGACACCGTCACCACCATCGTGCTCGACCTGCCCTGGGACAGCGCGCGGGACCGGCCGGTGCGCACCCTCTCCGGCGGGCAGCAGAAACGCTTCGCCCTGGAACTGCTGCTCCGCGGCCCGGACGAGGTGCTGCTGCTCGACGAGCCGGACAACTTCCTCGACGTACCCGGCAAGCGCTGGCTGGAGGCGCGGCTGCGCGAGTCCGGCAAGTCGGTGCTCTACGTCTCGCACGACCGGGAACTGCTCGCCCAGACCGCCGACCGGGTGGTCGCGGTGGAGGGCGGCAGCGCCTGGGTGCACCCCGGCGGGTTCGCGAGCTGGCACGACGCCCGGACCGCCCGGCACGCCCGCCTCGACGAGCTGCGCAAACGCTGGGACGAGGAGCACCAGAAGCTGCGCGAGCTGATGCTGATGTACAAGCAGAAAGCCGCGTACAACTCCGACATGGCGTCGCGCTACCAGTCGGCGCAGACCCGGCTGCGCAAGTTCGAGGAGGCCGGGCCGCCGCCCGTACCCCCGAAGGACCAGGACATCCGGATGCGGCTGACCGGCGGGCGGACCGGCAAGCGGGCGGTGATCGCCGAGCAGCTCGAACTCGACGGCCTGACCTACCCGTTCGACCTGGAACTCTGGTACGGCGACCGGGTCGCGGTCCTCGGCGCGAACGGCACCGGCAAGTCCCACTTCCTGCGCCTGCTGGCCCGCGGCGGCACCGACCCGGAGCCGGGCAACACCCCCGTCGACGGCGCCGCCGCGCTCGCACCGGTCGCGCACGGCGGTGCGGTGCGGCTCGGCGCGCGGGTCCGGCCCGGGCACTTCTCACAGACCCACGACCGACCCGAACTGATGGCCAGGACGCTTGTCGAGGTGCTGTGGCGCGGCGACGATCACCGGGCCGGCATGGACCGGCACGCGGCCATGGCGGCGCTGTCCCGCTACGAGCTGGCCGGCCAGGGCGACCAGCGGTTCGGCACCCTCTCCGGCGGGCAGCAGGCCCGGTTCCTGGTGCTGCTGCTGGAGCTGTCCGGGGCCACCCTGCTGCTGCTCGACGAGCCCACCGACAACCTCGACCTCGCCTCCGCCGAGGCGTTGGAGGCCGGGCTGACCGGGTTCGACGGCACGGTCGTCGCGGTCACCCACGACCGTTGGTTCACCCGCACCTTCGACCGGTTCGTGCTGTTCCGCGGCGACGGCGACGTGGTCGAGACGCCGGAACCGGTCTGGGACGTGGGCTGAACCGCGCTGCCCGGGTGCTGCCCCCGCGACCGGCATAGGGTGGATCTCGTGAGTGAGATGACCTTCCGCCGGCTGGGCGACTCCGGACTCGTGGTGTCCGTGGTCGGTATCGGCTGCAACAACTTCGGCCGCAAACTCGACCTCGACGGCACCCGGGCGGTGGTGGACGCCGCGCTCGACGCCGGGATCAACTTCTTCGACACCGCCGACATCTACGGCGAACCCCAGGGCGGCTCCGAGGAGCTGCTCGGCCAGGCCCTCAAGGGCCGCCGCGACGACGTGGTGGTGGCCACCAAGTTCGGCATGGACATGAACGGCGCGAACGGGCCGGACCACGGGGCCCGGGGCGCCCGCCGCTACGTCGCCCGCGCGGTCGAGGCGTCGCTGCGCCGCCTCGGCACCGACCACATCGACCTCTACCAGATGCACGAGCCCGACCCGGGCACCCCGATCGACGAGACGCTCGCCGCGCTCGACGACCTGGTGACCGCCGGCAAGGTGCGCTACCTCGGCAACTCCAACTTCGCCGGCTGGCAGATCGCCGACGCCGACTGGACCGCGTCGTCGCAGGGCCGCACCCGGTTCGTCTCCGCGCAGAACCACTACTCGTTGCTGGAGCGTGGGGTGCAGGACGAGGTGATCCCGGCGTGCGAGCGGTTCGGCCTCGGCATGCTGCCGTTCTTCCCGCTCGCCAACGGGCTGCTCACCGGCAAGTACAAGCGGGGCGAGGCGCCCCCGGCGGGCAGCCGCCTGGCCGGTGGCGGGCGGTACGCGCAGCGGCTGGCCGCCGCGCGCTGGGACACCATCGAGGCGATCGAGGCGTATGCGGCGCAGCGCGGGATCAGCATGCTCCAGGTGGCCATCGGCGGTCTGGCCGCCCAGCCCGCGGTGACCTCGGTGATCGCCGGCGCGACCACCCCCGAGCAGGTGAAGGCGAACGCCGAAGCGGGCACCTGGCAACCCTCCGACGAAGACCTGAGCGCCCTGGCCGCCATCCTCTGACCGTCCCTGCCGGTACCGACGCGCCCGCCCACCGGGCCGGCCCGCGCGCCGGGCGTGCGCCCACCGGGGCCCGCCCGCGCGAGGAGGCACCCATGGCGTTCCACTCAAGGGCGGCACTCACGATGGGTGGAACGGTATGGGTGCCAAGAGGGCCTTGAGACACCCGTGGCGTTCCACTTCCCGCCAGATTCAGTCGCGAGTGGAACGCCATGGGTGTCTGCGGGCGGCCTCCTGGCGCCTGTGGTGTCTCGGGCGGCTTGGCTCGGCTCGGCTCGGAGGCGGGTGGCGGGTGGCGGGCCGGGAGTGCGGCTGCGGGGTGCGGATCAGTGGTTCGCGGCGGCGGCGCGCCGTTCTGCCAGGGCCTGGCGTACCAGGGCCACGGTGGCGTCGGGACGGCGTAGCACGTCGTCGGCGGTGAACCGGAGCACGACCCACCCGGCCGCGCGGAGCGCGTTCAGGCGCGCCACGTCCCGCCGGAAGTGAGCCCGCTCCCGGTGGTGGTCGCCGTCGTACTCGACCGCGAGGCGGAGAGCCGGCCAGGCCAGGTCCACCCGGGCCACGAAGCGTCCGCCGGCGCGCACCTCGTGCTGGGCGGTGAGCGGGCCGAGACCGGCATCGAGGAGGAGCAGCCGCAGCCGCGTCTCCATCGGGGACTCGCTCAACGGCTCGGCCATCGCCAGCACCTCGCGCAGCAGCGGAGTGCCCGGCCAACCCGGCCGGTCGGCGACGTAGGCCCGCAGGACGGGCAGCTTCACGACCCGGCGACGCAGCAGCGCGTCGACGGCGACCAGCGCCTCGGCGAGTGAGCCCTGCCGGCTTAGGTCGAACGCGGTACGCAGCCCGGTGGTGACCGGCAGCCCGCCGACGCGGGTGCGGTCCCGCTCCGGCAGCGGTGACCGGACCACCCGCAACCGTGGGTGCGGTCGCAGTCGAGCAGCAGTCGGCAGCAGCACGGTGACCGGCGCGTCGCGGGTGAGCACGTCCACGCCGAACAACCAGGCGGCGCTGCGTACCGCCAGTGCGGCACCCGGCGGCAGGCGCAACACCACCGCCTCGCACCACATCCGGTGGTCGTCGGCACTGTACCCGTCCCGGTGCACGTACACGTCCGGCAGCAGGCGGATCCACGTCGGCCCGTGCAGCATCGTCCAGGTGAGCAGCCCGTCGGAGACGGCACGACCGCCCCGGAACGGCAGGATCGCCAGGTGGCGCGGAACGCGTGCGGGAACGGACATCCGGGCAGCGTGCCGGTATGGGACGGTCACCCGTGGCCCCGGCACGGCAGGTGAGCGGTTCCGGGAAAAACCCTCGCCCGGGCTTCCGTAGGGGCGGAAGGCGTCGTACGGTAGGCCGCAAGTGACCCACGGGAGCCCGGTGCGGACCGGGCTGAGAGGGGGGCTGGGAGCCCCCGACCGTAGAACCTGATCCGGGTAATGCCGGCGCAGGGAGGAGCGTTGCCATGCCGTCCCTGGGACGACTGCATCTCATCACCGACACCCGGCCGGGGCGTGACCCGCTCGCCGTGCTGCGCGCCGCCCTTCCGGTGGCCGGCGCCGAACTCGTCGTGCAGGTGCGCGTGACCGACGACGCCACCGACCGGGAGGCGTACGAGCTGGCCTGCCGGGTGGTCGAGGCGTGCCGCCCGTACGGGGCGTCCTGCCTGGTCAACGACCGGTTGCACGTGGCGCTGGCGGTCGGCGCCGCCGGGGGACACGTCGGCGCCGACGACCTGCCGGTGTCTGCCGCGCGCCGGGTGCTCGGTCCGCAAGCGGTGCTCGGCGCGACCGCCCGCGAGCCGGCGGGTGCCCGCGCGGCGGTGGACGCGGGCGCGAGTTACCTGGGCGTGGGCCCGTGTCACGCGACCACCACCAAGCCCGGGCTGCCGGACCCGATCGGCCCCGAGGGGGTACGCGCGGTCGCCGAGGCGGTACGTGTGCCGGTGATCGCCATCGGCGGGGTGACCGCGGCGAGCGTGCCGGCGCTGCGGGCCGCCGGGGCGTACGGGGTGGCGGTGGTGGGCGCGCTCAGCGCGGCTGCCGATCCCGCGTACGCCACTGCCGAGCTGATGCGGGAGCTGACGTGTTAACAGGGGACCCTTCCTCTACCGGAGGCGTTAACAGGGGGCCCTTCCTTACCGATGTGGCGGTGGTGGGGGGTGGGCCGATCGGGTGGGCCATCGCGTGGCGGTGCGCGCAGCGCGGGCTGCGCGTGGTGGTGCACGACGACCGGCCCGGGTCGGGGGCGTCGTCGGTGGCCGCCGGCATGCTCTCCCCGGTCGCCGAGGCGTACTTCGGTGAGCACGACCTGACCGCGCTGCTCGTCGAATCCGCCGCCCGCTGGCCCGGTTTCGCCGCCGAACTGACCGAGGCCGGCGGCGTCGACCTGGGTTACCGCACCGAGGGCACGCTCGTCGTCGGGCTCACCGCCGACGACCTGGCCGAGGCGGGGCGGCTGTGGTCGTACCAGCAGGGGTTGGCCCTGCCGATCACGCCGCTGCGCCCCTCGGAGCTGCGCGACCGCGAGCCGGCACTGGCGCCGCGGGTGCGCGGTGGCGCGGTCGCGCCCGGCGACCACCAGGTCGACCCGCGCCGGCTGGTCGCCGCGCTGCGGGTGGCGGCCGAGCGGGCCGGGGTGCTGCTGCGACCGACCCCGGTGGGCGCGTTGTCCGAGGTGGACGCCCGGGTGACAGTCGTCGCGGCCGGCTGCGGCGCGGCCGCGCTCACCGGTCTGCCGGTGCGGCCGGTGAAGGGGCAGGTGCTCCGGCTCCGCGCGCCCGGCGGCGACCGGCCGGGCTTCCGGCACGTGATCCGCGGGTACGCCGACGGCGAGTCGGTCTACCTGGTGCCCCGGGACAGCGGCGAGGTGGTGGTCGGGGCGACCGTGGAGGAACGCGCGGACACCGAGGTCACCGCCGGTGGCGTGCTGGGGTTGCTGCGCGCCGCCGTGGAACTGGTCCCGGAGCTGGTCGAGTACGAGCTGGTCGAGGCCGTCGCCGGGTTGCGTCCCGGTACGCCTGACAACGCACCGCTCATCGGGGCGCTGCCCGGCCGGCCCGGCGTGCTCGTGGCCACCGGCCACCACCGGCACGGCATCGTGCTCACCCCGATCACCGCCGACCTGGTCACCGAGCTGATCGTCACCGGCGAGCCCGATCCCGCGCTCGCTCCCTTCACCCCGCAACGGTTCGGGAAGGAGCCCCTGTGGAACTGATCGTCAACGGCGCCGGCCGGACGCTGCCGGACGGTGTCACGGTCGCCGAGGTGGTCCGCGCGGTCACCGACCGGCAACGAGGGCTCGCCGTCGCGGTCAACGGCGAGGTGGTGCCGCGCGGCGGCTGGTCGGCGAGCGTGCTGCGCGACGGCGACCGGGTCGAGGTGCTCAGCGCCACCCAGGGCGGGTGACCGGATGTCCACTCTGGAGATCGGTGGGGTCACGTTCGGCTCCCGGCTCGTCCTCGGCACCGGCGGCGCGGCCAACCTGCACGTGTTGGAGCAGGCGATCCGCGCCTCCGGCACCGAGCTGGTCACGCTGGCATTGCGCCGGGTGGACACCACGCCCGGTGGGTCGGGTGGCCTGCTGGACCTGCTGGACCGCTGCGGGGTACGGCTGCTGCCGAACACGGCGGGCTGCCGTACCGCGGTGGAGGCGGTGAAGGTGGCGCACCTGGCCCGGGAGGCGTTCGACACCGACTGGGTGAAGGTGGAGGTGATCGGCGACGAGCGCACGCTGCTGCCCGACGGGGTGGAGCTGCTGCGCGCCGCCGAGGAGTTGGTGGCCGACGGGTTCACGGTGCTGCCGTACACGTCTGACGATCCGGTGCTGGCCCGCCGGTTGGCCGACGTGGGTTGCGCGGCGGTGATGCCGGCCGGGTCACCGATCGGCTCGGGGCTGGGCATCGGCAATCCGCACCACATCCGGCTGATCCGGCAGGCCGTCGACGTGCCGGTGGTGCTGGACGCGGGCATCGGCACCGCTTCCGACGCGGCGCTCGCCATGGAGTTGGGCTGCGACGCGGTGCTGCTCGCGAGCGCGGTGACCCGGGCCGCCGACCCGGTGGCGATGGCCACCGCGATGCGCTACGCGGTCGAGGCGGGGCGCCTGGCGTACGGCGCGGGGCGCATCCCCCGACGTTTCCACGCCCAGGCGTCCACCCCCGACGAGGGACGGCCCGACCTGTGACCGCCACCCACGCCGCCGGTCCCGGCACGGCGGCACCGGTGCCGGGGCGGGCGCGCGCCACTGTCGACGCCGGTCCGGAGGGAGTCGTGGTGCTCACCGATCGGCACAACGCGCGGGGGACGCTCGTCGACGTGGTCGCCGGGGCCGTGCGCGGGGGAGTGCGGTGGGTGGTGCTGCGGGAGAAGGACCTGCCGCGCGCCGAGCGGCTCGCGCTCGCCGTCGAGCTGCGGGCGCTCCTCGCCGACACGGGCGGCACGCTCGTCGTCGCCGGGTCGGACCCGCTCGACGGCGACGCCGTGCACCTGCCCGCCGCCGGGCCCTGCCCGCCGCCCGCCGTCGGCCTGACCGGCCGTTCCTGCCACGACGCGGGGGAGCTGGACCGGCTCACGACCGAGCAGTACGTCACGCTGTCGCCGGTCTTTCCCACCCGGACGAAACCCGGCTACGGCCCACCCCTGCGCCCCGAAGGGTTGCGCGCGCTGATCGCGGCCAGCCCGGTACCGGTGCTCGCGCTCGGCGGCATCGAAACCCCGGAGCAGGTCACGGCGTGCGTCGACGCGGGCGCCGCGGGCATCGCCGTACTCGGCGCGATCATGCGCGCCCCCGACCCCGCCGAAGCCGCCGCCACGCTGGGCAGCGCCTTCCAGGAGGCGGTTGGCCGCTGCCCTCCCACCGCAACCGGAGAGGAAGACAAGTGACGCCGAGAACAGTCCTCACCATCGCCGGCTCCGACTCCGGCGGCGGCGCCGGCATCCAGGCCGACCTCAAGACGTTCGCCGCGCTCGGGGCGTACGGGACAAGCGTGCTCACCGCGGTCACCGCGCAGAGCACCCGGGGTGTGGACGCCGTCCTGCCGCTGCCCCCGCAGACCGTGCGCGACCAGTTGGACAGTGTGCTCGGCGACTTCGACGTGCGCGCCGTGAAGACGGGGATGCTCGGCACCCCGGCGGTCGCCGACGCGGTGGCCGAGGCGGCCCGCGCCGGGCGGCTGCCCCGGCTGGTCGTCGACCCGGTGCTGGTCGCCACCAGCGGGCACCGGCTCGGCGTGGTGGAGGCGGTCGAGCGGCTGCTGCCGTACGCGCAGGTGGCGACGCCGAACTGCGCGGAGGCCGCGGCCCTCACCGGGCGTGCGGTGGGCACGGTCGAGGAGATGGTCGCCGCAGCCGAGACGCTGGCGGCCCGCGGCCCGCAGTTCGTGGTGGTGACCGGCGGTGACGTGGACGCCGACGGCGAGTCGGTGGACGTGCTGGCCGGCGGCGGGACCACGCGGCTGCTGCGCGCGCCCCGGGTGGACACCCGGCACAACCACGGCACCGGATGTTCGTTCTCCGCCGCCGTCGCGGTCCGGCTCGCCGCCGGCGACCCGGTGGAGGTCGCGGTGCGGGTCGCCAAGGAGTACGTCACCCGCGGGCTGACCGGCGCGCGGGGCTGGGAGTTGGGTGCCGGACGCGGTCCGCTGGATCACTTCGGCTGGTCCGCATGAACGACTTCGGCTGGTCCGCATGAAGGACAGGGAGGCTGTCATGCAGGCACGTCGCAAGGTGTACGTGGAGGGGTCCCGGCCGGACATCCGGGTGCCGTTCGCCGAAGTGGCGCTGACCGGGGACAACCCGCCGGTGCGGCTGTACGAGACCTCCGGCCCCGGCTCCGACCCGGAGGTGGGGTTGCCCGCGCTGGGCCGTGGATCGCCGAGCGCGGGGACGTCGAGCCGGTGCGCGGCGCCGGCACCCCGCTGGCGTACCACGACGCCACGCTGCCGGCCGAGCCGGCGAAGACCGCGCACTTCTGCTCGATGTGCGGGCCGAAGTTCTGCTCCATGAAGATCACCCAGGAGTTGAAGGACTACGCGGCGCGGGGCATGCGGGACAAGTCCGAGGAGTTCCTCGCCGCCGGCTCCCGGGTCTATCTGCCGCTGGCCTGAGCACCCCACCCCACGGGCCGACCCTCGGGCCGGCCCGTGGGGTGCTCGGTGCGGTGGTCGCTCGGTAGCGGTGGCTGCTCGGTCGCGGTGGTGCTCAGTCGCGGTGGTGCCGGCCGGTGCGCAGCGAGCGGGGGCCGTCGCCCTTGTCCGAGGCGAGGCCGGTGACCCAGTCGACGTACTCGTCGTCTCCAGTGGCGGCCGGCTCCGGCGTGCCCAGGACCGGGGTCGGATCGTCCTTGACCCGGCCGCGCCGGAAGAGCCCGCGTCGGGCCTTCGGCTTCCCGCCGGGCGTCGCTGCCTCCTCCGGTCCGGCGTGCCGGCCACGGGTCGACGGGACGTCCGGCCCGGCGGTGGGCCGGTCGGCCGGCCCGTCGATCCGGCCGGTGTCCGGCTCGTCCGGCCCGGTGGACGTGCGGGGCGACCCGGGAGCCGCCGCCGGGACCGGCCGTGGTGGCGCGGTCACGTCCTCGGGCATCGGGGAACGCGGTCGGGGGGAGACGGTCTCGGGGGCGTCGGGGAGGGAGCTCCGGTCGGTCCGCCCCGATCTCGCGTCCCCGGTCGAGGGCGCGTCCGGTTCGCCCCGGCCCGCGCCGGTCCCGGTCCGTGCGGTGTCCGCGCCGCGCGCCGCCGGGGCCCGGCCGACGCTGGTCGTCTCGGCGGCGGTGTCGCCGTCGCTGCGGGGATGGGGGACCGCGGCTTCGGTTGCGGTCGCGGCGAGGACGTCGATGGCCGAGGTCCGCCGCCCCGCGGGCAGTACGCCGGGCAGGTCGTGCCCGGCCTGCCGACCCGCGGCCGGCGGGCTCGCGTCCGGCCTGCCGGTGGCGCCCGGACTCGGCTCGGGCCGGCCCGGCGTGGCGGGGCTGAGCCGGCCCGGCGTGGTGGGCTCGGGTCGGTCCGGCGTGGTGGGCTCGGGCCGGTCCGGCGTGGTGGGCTCGGGCCGGTCCGGCGTGGCGGGGTTCGGCTCGGGTCGCTCCGGGGTACGGGGCTCCGGCTCGCCCCGGTCGAGGGTGGGCGAGGCCGGACCGGTGCGGTCGGCGGCGGGCGCGGGCACGGCGGTCACGTCGGCGGCGGACCGGCCGGCGGCGACCGGGCTCGCGGTGACCCCGCTCGGCGTGTTCAGGCTCGCGGTGACCGGGGCTGTGGAGACGGGGGCAGCGGTGGCCGGACTCGGGGTGGCCGAGCCCACGCTGGCAAGGGTCGGAGTGGCAGGAACCGGGGTGATCGGGCTCGTGTCGTCCGGTCGCGGGGTGTTCGAACCGCCGACCTCCGGCCAGCTCCAGTGCGCCGGAGCGGACCCCGCGCCGGTCACCGTCGCCGGCAGATCGGCCGGAACGACCCGGGTCGTGGCGGCCCTCGACGGGGGAAGCGGGGCGAGGACGTCGGTGGGTTCGACGGCGTCGGACTCACCGGCCGGGGTGGCCGGCCGGGGCAGCAGCGTGGTGACGGTCGAGCCGAGCGCCCCGGTGAGGACCGCGAACAACGCGCCGTAGTACGGCGCCAGCTGGTAGCGGTCGGTGGCCGTGCCGGTGCCGGCGGTCAGGTAGGCGAAGGCGACGAGCGCCGGACCGGCCGCACCGGTCGCGCCGCCGACGAGCGGCGGGCATCCGGCACGCCGGGCCAGCGCGCCGACCGCGCCGCCGGCGAGCAGCGCCAGCACGGGCGGCAGGAACATGGCCAGGCTCTGCGCCGACGACGTGGACAGCCAGGACGGATCGAGGATGCCGAGCCGCACCGGGGACAGCGGGCGGGTGGACAGGACCGTGGGCACGGCGGAGACCAGCGCCAACAGCCAGACCGTCCCGGTGGTGATCGCCACCCCCCATCCGAGCGGCGGCCTGAGCAGCACGGCGATCGCCACGCCCGCCCCGACCACCGCGCCGAGGACGGCGCAGATGCCGACGGCCGACACCGGATCGGCGGATCCGGCCAGTTCGGCGGCGCGGGCCGGTTGCATGGCAAGCGGAGCGATCGCCAGGGCGCCCAGCGCGCTGACCCCGGCGATGGAGAGCACCTCGGTGCTGCCGGGCGGGCGGTCGTCCGAGCGGGCGAAACGCCCGGTGAGAGCGGCCGCGGCGACCGTGGTGACCGCGGCGACCCAGCCGACCCAGGTGAGCTGGGCGGGCCACCTGTTGACCGCCTCGTCGACGAACGCGCCGTCGAGGCGGAGGACGCCGAAGCCGTACGCGATGCCCAACTGGCCGGCTCCGGCCAGGACGCTCACCCCGAGCGCCGTGAGCAGCAGCCTGCCCCACGTACGAAAGGCCATGTCGGGCACGTTACGGCCCGGTGCCCCCGATCGCCACCTTGCCGCCGCGCGGCGCGGCGAACCCGCCCGGAGGCCGGCTACTTCAGCTCGACCAGGCGGGCGAGGTAGGTGGTGTCGCCGACGTTCGTCAGCATGTGCACCGCGCCCGGGTCCCGGTAGACCACGCCACCGGTCGGCTCGTCGGCGTCGATCGTGGTGCCGTCGATCGTCTGCACCACGTTCTTCGCGCCCTGGACCGCCACCACCAGGTACGGGTGGTCGTGGCGGTGCAGCGGCTGCCGCTCACCCGGTTCCAGGCGGATGTGCCAGACGCGTACCCGGTCGTTCTCGTAGACGATCTCCTGGCCCACCGGGCCGAGTGCGAGGTCGGTCATCGTGATCCGTCCAGTTGGGGGAGCACCTCGGCGGCGATGAGTTCCACGTGGTCGAGGTCGTCGAAGTCGATAAGCCGCAGGTGGACCCGGGTGGCCCCGATCGCGGCGAACTCGCCGAGCCGGTCGACGAGTTGGGCGGGGGAGCCGACCACCGGGTCCTCCGGCGGCAGGGCGCTGGTGACGTGCAGCGGCGCGGCCCGGCGCTCGGCCTCGGCGTCGGTGCGCCCGATCGCCACCACCACACCGGCGGACAGGGTCAGCGGGGGCCGACCGGAGGCGGCCCGTCCGGTGCGGTCGCACGCCTCCCGGACCCGCTCGTACGCGGCGGCGGTCTCCGCGACGCTCTTGAACGGCATGTTGAACTCGTCGGCGTGGCGGGCGGCCAGCTCCGGGGTGCGCTTCGGCCCGCGACCGCCGACGATCACCGGCGGGCCGGGCTGCTGGACCGGCTTGGGCAGGGCCGGCGCGTCGACCAGCCGGTAGTGCTCGCCGGTGAAGCTGTACGTCTCACCGGGCGGGGTGCGCCACAGCCCGGTGATGATCTCCAGTTGTTCGGCCAGCCGGTCGAAGCGTTCGGAGACGGCGGGGAACGGGATGCCGTACGCGGTGTGCTCGCGCTCGTACCAGCCGGCGCCGATGCCCAGCTCGACCCGGCCGCCGCTCATCTGGTCGACCTGGGCGACCATGACGGCCAGCGGCCCGGGCAGCCGGAACGTGGCCGACGTGACGAGCGTGCCGAGGCGGATGCGGGAGGTCTCCCGGGCCAGCGCGGCGAGCGTCAGCCAGGCGTCGGTGGGGCCGGGCAGCGCCGGCTCGTCCCCCATCGCCTGGTAGTGGTCGGCGCGGAAGAAGCCGTCGAAGCCGGTCTCCTCGACCAGCCGGGCGAACCGGAGCTGGTCGGCGTAGTCCGCTCCGCGGTGGGGTTCGGTGAAGATGGTCACCCGCATGGTCACCGCCCTCCCGTCGCCGCGGCGCGCGTCGACGTCTCGACCGGGGCGGGTACGCCGAGGGCGTCCCGCTCCATCAACAGTTCGTGCAGTTCGGCGCTGATCCGGGCGACGTCGGCCAGGTGTGCGTGCCGGCCCAGCGTGCGGGGCCGGGGCACGGCCACCTCGACCACCTGGCGGATCCGCCCCGGTCGCGGGCTGAGCACGACGACCCGGTCGGCGAGCAGCACCGCCTCGTCGATCGAGTGGGTGACGAAGACGATGGTGGCCTTCGTCTCCATGTGCACGCGCTGCAGTTCACCGGAGAGTTCCTCCCGGGTGAGCGCGTCGAGCGCGGAGAACGGCTCGTCCATCAGCATCACCCGGGGGGAGCCGATCAGGGAGCGGCAGAGCGACACCCGCTGCTGCATGCCGCCGGACAGTTCGTGCGGCAGGCGCTTCTCGAAGCCGCCCAGCCCGGCCATCTCCAGCAGCGCGCGTGCCCGGTCGCGGTGCTTCGCCCGGCTCCAGCCGAACATCTCCACCGGCAGCAGCACGTTGTCGAGCACCGAACGCCAGGGCAGCAGGGCCGGCCGCTGGAAGAGCATGGCGATGTCCCGGCGGGGTCTGGTGATCGGCGTGCCGGCGACGGTGATCTCGCCGCCGGTGACCGGCAGCAGGCCGGCGATCATCCGCAGCAGCGTGGACTTGCCGCAGCCGGAGCGGCCCAGGACGGCGACGAACTCGCCCTCGGCGACGTCGAGGTCGATGCCGCGCAGCGCCTCCACCCGCCCCGAACGGCCGTCGAAGGTGCGGGACACCCCGGACAGTTGGATCATCTCTCGCCGGCTCCCTTCCACCGTCGTCGCGATCGAGCCGGGCAAGCGTAGCGGGATCCGTGCTTATAGCACCGTCGGGGGTGGACGTCAGTCCGCTTTCGACATGGGACTTCGTTCATTCCGCAACCGGGAGGGCGGCTGTGCCCGGTCCACCTTCTCGTAGTCTGTTGCCCGCGAAGAGTCCCCTCGCGACGGTCCAGTCGGTCGAACTCCCTTCCGACCCCGTCGGACCCACGACCCGACCGGCGAACATTCCCTGGTCGGAAAGGACATGGTGCACTGATGAGAAGGCTGACCCGTACGGTCACCGCCGCGGCTCTGGCCACCGCACTGGCCCTCGTCGCCGGCTGCAGCAGCGACTCGGACACGTCCGAGAACGGTGGTGGCGGCAACGGCGCGGCACTGGAGAAGGTGACCTACCTCACCTCGTTCGGCAACTTCGGCCGTGACTCCTACGCCTGGGTGGCGAAGGACAAGGGCTTCTTCAAGGAGGCCGGTTTCGAGGTCGACATCAAGCCCGGCCAGGGCACCGGCGGCGTGGTCCAGGTCGCCGGCGGCCAGGCGGACTTCGCCCCGGTCGACCTGACCGGCGCCATCCTCCAGTTCGCCAACGGCCAGGCCCAGGGCTTCGTCGCCGTGGCGGCGGTGCAGCAGCGCACCATGGCCGCCATCGCCACGGTGGAGGGCAAGAACATCGCCACCCCGAAGGACCTCGAGGGCAAGAAGCTCGCCGACACCCCGACCTCCGTGGTGCGCAACCTCTTCCCGACGTACGCCCGGCTCGCCGGCATCGATGCCAGCAAGGTGACCTGGGTCAACGGGGAGGCGCAGACGCTCATCGGCATGCTGGGCTCCGGGTCGGTGGACGGCATCGGCCAGTTCGTCGTCGGCCAGCCGACCATCGAGACGGTCACCAAGAAGAAGGCCGTCATGCTGCCCTACAGCAACGTGATGCAGGACCTGTACGGCAATGTGCTGGTCACCTCCACCAAGAACGCCAAGGAGAAGCCGGAGATGGTCAAGCGGTTCACCGCCGCGCTGCTCAAGGGCCTGGAGTACTCCCTGGCCAACCCGGACGAGGCGGGCGAGATCCTGAAGAAGAACGTGCCCGCCGCCGTTCCGGCCGCCGCTGCCGCCGAGCTCAAGCTGATGGCCGCGTACGTGCGGTCGAGCAACTCCGGCACCGCCCTGGGCACCCTGGACGAGGGCCGGGTCGCCAAGGTGATCTCGCTGCTGCAGGGCGCGGGCGCCATCAAGCGTGAGGTCGCCCCCAAGGAGATCATCGACTTCAACCTCGTGCCGAAGGCCTGACGGTCGGCTCGGACCACGGGGGTGCGGCCCGCCGGGACACCTGGTGGGCCGCACCCCCTTCGCGTGCCGGCGGTCCACGCCGGCCGAGAGAGGAGGACACCGTGACGCAGTTGACCGGGACCCCGGCCGGGGCGCCGGTGCCGGACCCGTCGACGGAGGTGGTGGCCGCTCGGCGGCGGCTGGTCGTACACCCTGCCGCATTCGCGCTGCCGGCGCTCGGGTTGGTGATCGCGGTGGCCGGGTGGTGGCTGGTCACCTCGGGGCTGCATCTGGTCCACCCGGCGGCGTTGCCACCGCCGCAGGCGGTGTGGCGTTCGTTGGGCGCCACCCGCGACGTACTGCTGCCGGCGCTGGGGATCACCACCTGGATGACCGTGCTCGGCTTCCTGCTCTCGTCGGCCGTCGGGGTGCTGATCGGGATGGCGCTGGCGGCGTCCCGGCGGGTCGAGCGGATGTTCTCGCCACTGCTGGTGGCGGTGAACGCGGTGCCGAAGATCGCATTCGGACCGCTGCTGGTGGTGGCCGTGGGCTGGGGGCAGAAGCCCATCCTGACCATGGTGTTCCTGCTCTGCTTCTTCCCGATCGTGCTCGCCACCGCGACCGGGTTGACCACCACCCCCGCGGATCTGGCCGAGCTGAGCCGGTCGCTCAACGCCTCGTGGTGGCAGTCGTTCCGCAAGGTGCGCTTCCCGGCCGCGCTGCCGCAGGTCTTCGTCGGGTTGAAGGTGGCCATGCCGCTGGCCGCGATCGGGGCGGTCATCGGCGAGTTCTACTCCGACCGGCCCGGCCTCGGCTATCAGATCCTGCAGTACAACGGGGTGGGCGACACCGCCACCGCCTGGGCGGCGATCGTGCTGGTGGCCCTGATGAGCATCGCGCTCTACGCCGCTCTGAGCCTGGTCGAGCGCCTGGCCCTGCCCTGGGTGCGGGCCACCACGTCCGCCCGCTGACCCCGACAGGTGTGGCCCCACCGCAACCGGCCCGGAGCCGGCCGCGGTGGGGCCACACCCACAGCGGGAGAGGTCAGCCGGCCAGGCGCCAGCGACCGCCCCGGGCCACGAGCGTCGTCAGCGCCTGCGGCATCAACCCGGAGTGGTTGTCCGGCGTCATCCGGATCGGCCCGGACAGGCCGTCGAGCTGGGCGGTCTCCAGGAGGTCGCGCAGGCCGTCCCGGTCGACCTCGCCCGGCTTCCCGCCGGTGCGCAGCTCGGCATCGGCGATCAGTTGGACCGCGTCGGCGGCGAACGAGGAGAAGCCGTGGTAGCCGCCGAACTTGGCGGTGTAGTCCTGGAACCACTGCCGTCGGGCGGCCTTCGCCGGCGTGGTGGCGATGACGTCGTCGATCACCATCGTCTGGGTGAAGATCAGCGTGGCCCGCTCGGTGGAGCCGGCCGCCGTGCCCAGGAACAGCTCGCCGGCGGCGGAGGAGTCGAAGAAGAGTGATCCGGTGAACTTGTTCCGCCGGGCGGTGGTGGTGGCGAGCGTCGCCTGCTGCGGGGTGGTCCAGAGGACCAGCGCCTGCGGCTTGCGCTTGACCAGTTCGTCGATCTGCGTGCTGACCTCGGTGTCGGTGGCGCGTACCGCCTGGTTGGCCACCAGCCGGACGTTGGTCTTGTCCAGCTCGCGGCGCAGCGCGGCGAGCCCTTCCTGGCCGTAGCCCTCGGCGCCGTGCAGCAGCGCGACCTTACGGATGCCGCGCCGGGCCAGTTCGGTGGCGAGCGCGGCGGCGCTGTCCGCGGCGGTCGGTGCGAGCTTGAACACGTACCGGCGTTGCTCCACCGGTTCGGTGATCGCGCTCGATGAGGCGAGCGCGATCGTCGGAATGCGTTTCTCGCCGATGGTGCGGGCCGCCCCGACGGCGCATTCGTCGCAGCCGCCCATGATGACCGCGCTCACCTGTGAGTCGCCGCTGAAATCATTGATGTTCCGCAAGGACTCGGCCGCGTCCGAGCGGTTGTCCTTGATCCTCAGCTCGATCTTCCGGTCGCCCAGCGCGCCGGAGGCGTTCAACTGCTCGACCTTCAGTTCCAGAGCCGATTTGTACACCTTGCCGATCGGTGCGGAAGCGCCGGAGAGTTCCAGGTCGGCGGCGATCACGATCGGGCTGGTGTCCTGCGGATCCCCGCCGATCCCGCAGCCGGTGAGCGTGGTGGCCAGCATGGCCGAGGCGAGCACCGCGATGGTCGCGGAGCGGATGGGGCTCAACTCAGTCCTCCAGGGGTGCGGTTCGGGACAAGCCCGATCACCGCCGTCCGTCCGTCCTCAGTGGAGAAGCGGGATTGGTGTGCCGTACGGTGTGCGCGAAGCCTGCAAAACCTTGCCAATGCCGGGGCCTGCGGTCAAGCGCGGACGCCCGGATCAGTTTCGGGACGCTCATCCCACATGCTGGGGCAAGGAAACGCGGTCTGACAATTACTGATCAGATGCGGGCGACCACTCTGGAGTCACATCCCCTGTTCAAGGGGGTCGACGTAAGAAGGTACTAGGTGACCGGATCACCGGTTGAGTGGAGCGAGACCGTTTCCTACCTCACTGCGGCTTCCCAAAAACGATCTCGTCTGATGAAATTCCGGCCGTGCCGCGCGTGGCGCTGGCCGCTGCACCAGGCACGGGTCAGCGGGTCGCGTGTGGAAGAAACGACGGAGGCGATGTCGTGAGCACCCCACCTACGACCCTGCCCGGGAGCCCTGACGCGGACCAGCGGAACCGGCGACGGCGCCTGCCCAGGCTGCGCGACGCGCGGATCCGCTCCAAGCTCGCCCTGATCCTGGTCGTCCCGGTAGCCGCTGTCATCGCACTGGCAACAATCCGACTCGTCGCGGTGGGCCAGGGCGCGTACGAGGCGGACCGGGTCCGCTCGTTGACCGCCGTCTCGCTGGACATCTCGGCGCTCACCCAGGAGTTGCACAGGGAGCGGATGGCGGCGGCGGCCTTCCTGGCCGACCCGAACGGGAAGCCGGACGCGTACAACCTGCGGGCCCGTGGCACCGACCAGCGGGTCACGGCGTACCAGCAGGAGCGGGACAGGCTCGGGGACGTGCCGGCCTCGGTCCGCAACCGACTCGACGTGATCGACGGTCACCTGTCCAGCCTGAGCCGCACCCGCCAGGAGGTGGTCGACCGGTCGCAGATGCCGGTGGCCGAGGCCAGCCTGCGGTACGGCATCGTCCTGGACGACCTGGTCGCCTACAGCGACGCGCTGGCGCAGCAGCCGGGCGTGGAGAGCCTCGCCGACGCCCGCCGGGCGGTGGCCGCGTTCGCCCACGCCAAAGCCGAGGTGGCCGAGGAACAGTCGGTCGTCTTCACCGCGCTCAGCGGTGGCCGGCTCGACGAGGAGCAGTACTCCTCCTTCGTGGCCACGCTCACCGGCCAGCAGGAGGCGCTGGTGACCTTCTCCCGGTCCGCGACGCCGAGCCAGCGTGCCCTGGTGGAGCGCACCGTCTCCGGTGACGCCGTGCAACTCGCCGACCGTGTCGCCACCGACCTGTCCCGGTCGGTCGGGCGTCCCGCGCTGGTCACCCGCGACGAGGCCGCCGCCGCCATCGGCGCGGTGGACGACCTGATGCGGTGGGCGGAGATCCAGCTCCTGGACGAACTGCTCGCCGACGCCGACGAGGCGCGCACCGCGGTGATCCGGCAGGCCATCATCGAGGGTCTGCTCGTGCTGCTCACCCTGGCCGTCGCCGTGTCGCTCGCCGTGGTGCTCGCCCGCTCGCTCAACGACTCGCTGCGCCAGCTGCGTGAGGGCGCGCTCGCGGTGGCGAACCACGACCTGCCGGACGCGGTGAGTCGACTGCAGAACGTCAACGCCATCGGCGACGGCGGCGTGGACGAGATCCTGCGGCAGGTACGCGACCCGATCAAGCTCACCAACCGCGACGAGGTCGGTCAGGTGGCGGTGGCCTTCAACGTGGTCCACCGGGAGGCGGTCCGGGTGGCCGCCGAGCAGGCCGCGCTGCGGACAAGCGTCTCGGCGATGTTCCTCAACCTGGCCCGCCGTTCGCAGAACCTGGTCGACCGGATGATCGGCGAGCTGGACGCGATCGAGCGTTCCGAGGAGGACCCGAAGCGGCTCGCCCAGCTCTTCGAGCTGGACCACCTGGCCACCCGGATGCGCCGCAACGACGAGAACCTGCTGGTGCTCGCCGGCGCCGACTCGGCCGTACCGCGCCGCGACGACGCGCTCCTGGTGGACGTGCTGCGCGCCGCGCAGTCCGAGGTGGAGCTCTACAACCGGATCGAGTTCGGCACCGTGGACACCGACATCTCGGTCGCCGCGCACGCCGTCAACGACGTGGTCCGGCTGGTCGCGGAGCTGCTCGACAACGCCACCCGGTTCTCGCCGCCGAACACCTCCGTGGTGGCCGACGGCCGGCGGATCCGCGACTACGTGCTGATCCAGATCGAGGACCGGGGCCTCGGGCTCAGCGACGACCAGCTCGACTCGCTCAACCGGCGTCTGGCCGCCCCGCCGACGGTCGACGTGGCCGCGTTCCGGCTGATGGGTCTGGCCGTGGTGAGCCGGCTCGCCACCCGCTACGGCATCCGGGTCGAGCTGCGCCGCAACGTCGAGGGGGGCACCGTCGCCCAGGTCACGCTGCCAAACGCGACGGTGGTACTGCCGGCCAACCGCGGCCAGGCCCCGCTGACCCGGCCGCGCCAGCCGCTGGCCGTCGAGCAGGCGCCGCTCGTGCAGGCCGGCGCCGCCGAGGCACTGGCCGGCGGCGGGCGGACCGCCACCGCGACGCTCACCGAGCAGTGGCGCGGCGCGACCAACCCGTCGCCCGTCCGCTGGCAGGCGCCCGCCGAGGCGCGGGACACGGTCACCCCGGCCGTGCAGCTCGGCGGGGCGGCAGGCGCGCTGGGCTCCGCACCGCGGGCCGTCGCGGCGCCTGCGGCCACCCCGACCCCGGTCTCCGGCGCGGGCTGGTCGGCGGGTGGACCGACCGTCGCGTACCCCGCCCTGGAGCCCTTGCCCAAGCGGACGCCGGGGGGCGAGGCCGCCGCGGCGGCGACCCCGGCCGCGCCATCCGCCTTCCAGCCGTTCGCGGCGGCGCCGACGCCGAACACCACCCCGGCCGCGCCGGTGGTGGCCCGGCCCGAGCCGCGGGCCGAGGCGCCGATCTTCCGGGAGATGGAGGCGGTCTGGTTCCGCTCGCACGGAGAGGACGAGACCACCATCTTCGCCCGACCCAGTTTCGACGAGCCGGCCGCGGCGGCACCGCCCGCGACGCCGACCCGTCCACCACTGCCCACCCGCACACCCGGCGCCCAGACGGCAGGGCTGACCACCCCCCAGGGGTACGGTCAGCCGGCCCCGTCCGCACCGGCGGCGCCGTCCACGTTCACACCACCGGCCGCCGCGCCCCCACGGGTCGAGCCGGAGCCGCCCGCGCCCGAGCCCGCCCCGACGACCGGTGCGGACGCCTGGCGTACGGCCGCCGACGAGGGCTGGTCACGGGCCAGCCGGGCCGCGGAACCCACCACCGGCGGCACCACCCGCTCCGGACTGCCCAAGCGGGTTCCGCAGGCCCAGCTCGTGCCCGGCGGGATCGAGCCGAAGGGCGGCCGGGACCGTAGTCGACGCACCCCCGACGAGGTACGGGGCCTGCTGTCCGCCTACCACCGCGGAGTCCAGCGGGGCCGGACGGCCGGCACCGACCCGAACAGCACCCCGACCAAGGAGACGAACCGATGAACAGGCCGGCGGCCATGCAGGACATGGGTTGGCTTCTCACCAACTTCGCCGACAGCGTGGCGGGCATCGCGCACGTGGTGGCGGTGTCCGCGGACGGGCTGCTGCTCGCCTCCTCCCGGGACCTGCCCGGGGACCGGGCCGACCAGCTCGCCGCGATCACCTCCGGGGTGGTGAGCCTCACCGAGGGTGCGGCGCGGATGTTCAGCGCCGGTGGCGTGCTGCAGACCGTGATCGAGATGGACAGCGGCTACCTGTTCCTCATGTCCATCAGCGACGGCTCGTCGATGGCCGTGCTGGCGGCGCGCAGTTGCGACGTCGGTCAGGTCGGCTACGAGATGGCACTGCTCGTGGAGCGGGTCGGTCAGGCGCTCGTCCCGCTGCCGAGGGACGCCGTCCGGTCCTGACCGGACAGGGCTGTCAGCTGAACCGGAGCCGGTCCGGCTCCGTACGAGGGGAGGTGATCGCGAGATGGATCCGCGCCGTGATCCGCGTGGCGCGCTGGTGCGGCCCTACGCGGTCACCCGAGGGCGCACCGAGCCGTTGCAGAACATCGCGCTGGAAGCGGTGTTGTCGAGCACGCCCACGCAGTCGGCCGAGGCGCGCTTCGCCGGGCATGACAAGTACCGCATCTCCTCGGTCTGTGAAGGCCGGGCACAGTCGCTGGCGGAAATCGCCGCTTACACCCGGATGCCGCTGGGCGTCACCCGGGTGCTGGTCGCCGACATGGTGGCCGAGGGCCTGCTGACGCTACACACTGCCGCTCCCGCGACGGGCTTCGCGGCGCGGATGAACCTGCTTGGAAGGGTGCTAAGTGGACTTCGCGAACTATGACCCTGTCGGGGTGAACCACGGGCGGGAGATCATCTCCGCGAAGATCGTGGTCGCGGGCGGCTTCGGCGTGGGCAAGACCACACTCGTCGGGGCGATCTCCGAGATCCAGCCGCTGCGGACCGAGGCGCTGATGACCGCGGCCGGCGTGGGCATCGACGACCCGTCGAAGGTGCCGGGTAAGGAGACCACCACGGTCGCCATGGACTTCGGCCGGATCACCATGGCCGACGACCTGATCCTCTACCTGTTCGGCACGCCCGGCCAGACCCGGTTCTGGTTCATGTGGGACGAGATCATCCGGGGTGCGGTCGGGGCCGCCGTGCTGGTGGACACCCGCCGGATCGCCGACGCGTTCGCCCCGCTGGACTACTTCGAGAACCGCGGGCTGCCGTACGTCGTGGCCTTGAACCGGTTCGACGACGCGCCGCACTACGAGATGGAGGAGATCCGGGAGGCCCTCGCCATCTCGCCGGAGGTGCCGCTGGTGATGTGCGACGCCCGACGGCGGGAGTCGGTCAAGCAGGTGCTGGTGACCGTGGTCGAGCACGCCATGCTCCGGCTGCAGGCCGAGCACGGCTACCCGGCCTCGGTGGGCTGACCGCCTGCGGGTCAGTCGACCCGCAGGCGGTAGCCCCGCTTGACCACGGTCTGCACCACGCGGGGCGCCTTCAGGCCGACCCGCAGGCGGGCGACGGCCATCTCCACCGCGTGCTCGTCCGCCCCCCGCGGCAACGTCCGCAGCAACGCGGTGCGGGACAGCACCTTTCCGGGGGAGGCCGCGAGCGCCCGCAGCACCGCCATCGGCGCCGGGGCGAGCCGACGCAGCTCCCCGTCCACCACCGCCGCGTGGCCGCGTAGCGTCAGCACGTGCCCGGCGGCGGTCACCGAGACGGTACGCCGGGGCAGCTCGTCGACGATCGTGCGGACCAGCGCGCCCAGCCGCGCCCGGCTCGGCGCGCTCACCGGTATGCCCCGCCGCACCAGCGGCTCGGCGGTGACCGTGCCGACGCAGCCGGCCAGCACGTCGCCGCGCAGCGCCTCCAGCACCGTCTCGGTGCGGTCCCCGGCCGCCCGGAACAGGGCCTCCGCCGCCGGTGCGGAGGTGAACGTGACCGCGTCGACCAGCCGCCCGGCGACCAGGTCGATGAGTCGGTGCAACGGCGCCGGGTCGGCCGGTGGCGCCCACCGGTAGACCGGCACCTCGACCACCGTGGCTCCGGCCGCCACCAGCGCCTCGGTGTACTCCGGCTGTTGCTCGCCGTGCAGTTGCAGCGCCACCACCTGGCCGGCCACGCCGCGCCGGACCAGATGCCGGACCACCTCGTCGCAGCTCTCCGACACCGGCGACCAGTGCTCGTGCAGCCCGACGGCGCGGACCGCACCTGTCGCCTCGGGGCCCCGGGACACCACGTACGCGGGGGCGAGCGCGGCGCGTAGCGGCTCGGCCAGTCCCCAGCCCTCGGCCGCCTCCAGCCAGCCGCGTATCCCGATGCCGGTGTTGGCGATCAGCACGTCCGGCGGACGCTCCAGGCAGGTCCGGGTGGCCTCGCGCAGGTCGGTGTCGTCGGCCAGCGGGACGATCCGCAGCGCCGGGGCGAGCACGACCCGTGCGCCGCGCCGCTGGAGCAGGGCGGCCAGTTCGTCGCGCCGCTGGTCAGCGGTGACCCCGATGGTGAAGCCGGCCAGATCGTCGCGCATCACTGCTCCGGGGGCGACGGAAACGGGACGTGGACACCTGTCTGCCGCTGTCCGGCCGGCCCTCGCGTCATCGCGTGTGCACTGTCCGTCATGTCCGAGAAGCGTGCCGTCGGGCGGTTTCCGGTCCGGGTCTCTCCTGTTACGGTCCTGTCACGGGTGCCGGGCGCCGCGAAGGCGGATGACGGATGGTCATACCGCCGGTAGGCTGGCCGGCATGACCGCCAAGGTGACGCTGTCGTTCTCCGACGAGACGATCGAGGAGGCCCGCCGGTTCGCCAAGCGGGAAGGGCTCTCCCTCTCCGCCTGGATGGACCAGGCCGCCCGGGAGAAGGCGCTGCGCGAGGTCTTCACCGCGCACGCCGCCGCGGTCGGTCGCGCCGGCCTGGACCTGGAATCCGCCGCCCTGGCCGACGCCCAGGAGGTCGCCATGGTCGACGACGCCCTGTTCGGCGGGCGCCCGCGTGCTGCGTAGGGGCGAGATCTGGCGCATCTCCGGCGCCCGGGAGCGGTACGGCCTGGTGATCAGTTCCGACGTCTACAACTCCACAGGCGTGCCGATCGTGATCGTGGCCGAGGTGGTCGAGGAGTCGCTGCTGCGTGATTCTCCGCTCGCCGTGACGATGGGCGGCTTCGTGGTGATGCCCGACCGGCTCTCCTCGCCCATGAAGAAGTGGTTCACCGAGTGCGTGGACGTCGCCGACACCGAGACCATGCAGCGGGTCGGCCGGGCGTTGCGCATCCTTCAGGAACTGTGACCCGTCCGACAGCACGGGCGCGGGCCGCGCTCGGCGCGACCCCGTTTTGACCTGCCGCCGGGCAGCCGGGTATCGTTGCCTGCTGTTGTACGACATTCTTAGGCGTGCCGCATCAGGTACGCTTGGTCGTTCGTGCGCGCTGGTCCGGCCGGGAGGTCCTGGCCACCTCGGCGCGCGACCCCAGACCGACGACGAGACAAGGTAGACCTGTGCGTACGTACAGCCCGAAGCCGGGTGAGATCGAGCGTCAGTGGCACGTCATCGACGCCTCTGATGTCGTGCTGGGCCGCCTGGCGACCCACGCCGCCACGCTTCTGCGTGGCAAGCACAAGCCGACTTTCGCGCCGCACGTCGACACGGGCGACTTTGTCGTCATCGTGAACGCGGGCAAGGTTGCGCTGACCGGCAACAAGCGCCAGACCAAGGTCGCTTACCGCCACTCCGGTTACCCGGGTGGCCTGAAGCGGGTCGGCTACGACGAGCTGCTCAGCAAGCGGCCCGAGCGGGCCGTCGAGATGGCCGTGAAGGGCATGCTCCCGCACAACAAGCTGGGCCGGCAGATTATCAAGAAGCTGAAGGTCTACGCCGGTGCCGAGCACCCGCACGCCGCGCAGCAGCCGGAGCCGTTCGAGATCAAGCAGATCGCGCAGTGAGCGCGGGCGAAGGAAGCAGCATGACCGACATCACCGAGACCGAGGTCGCCCCCGAGGCCACCGAGGCGCCGGCGCCCGTCGCGCGCGCACCTCGCGGTGACCGCCCGATCCAGACCGTCGGCCGCCGCAAGGAAGCCATCGTCCGGGTCCGGATCGTCCCCGGCACCGGCAAGATCACCTGCAACGGCCGCGACCTCGAGGCCTACTTCCCGAGCAAGGTGCACCAGCAGCTCATCAAGGACCCGCTGGTCACCGCCGAGAAGCCCGAGTCCTTCGACGTGATCGCCAACCTGCGCGGCGGCGGCACCACCGGTCAGGCCGGCGCGCTGCGGCTCGCCATCGCCCGGGCGCTCATCGTCAACGAGCCCGACGACCGCCCGGCGCTGAAGAAGGCCGGCTTCCTGACCCGCGACGCCCGGGTCAAGGAGAGCAAGAAGTACGGCCTCAAGAAGGCCCGTAAGGCTCCCCAGTACTCGAAGCGCTGATCACCAGCGTCTTGTACCACTGACGGACGGCCGGGTGGCCTCCCTTCCCGGGGAGGCGACCCGGCCGTTCCGCGTTTCTCCCTCTCATCGGCGGTTCCACGGAGGTTGCGGGTATGGGCCGGTTGTTCGGCACGGACGGCGTACGCGGGCGGGCGAACGTGGATCTCACCCCGGAGTTGGCGTTGGCGGTCGCGGTGGCCGCGGCACACACGCTGGCCGAGACCGACCGGAGCCATCCGCCGCTGGCGGTGGTCGGCCGGGACACCCGCGCCAGCGGCGAGATGCTGGAGGCGGCGGTGGTCGCCGGACTGACCAGCGCGGGCGCCAACGTGGTGCGGGTCGGCGTGCTGCCGACCCCGGCGGTGGCGTTCCTCACCGCCGAGATCAAGGCCGACCTCGGCGTCATGCTCTCCGCCTCGCACAACCCGATGCCGGACAACGGCATCAAGCTCTTCGCCGCCGGCGGGCACAAGCTGCCCGACGAGATCGAGATGCGGATCGAGGAGGCGGTGAAGGCCAACGCCACCACCGCCTGGGAACGACCGGTCGGCGCCGGTGTCGGCCGGGTCAACGACCTGCTCGACGGGGCCGACCACTACGTCCAGCACCTGGTCGGCACCGTGCCGCACCGCCTCGACGGGATCAAGGTCGTGGTCGACTGCGCCAACGGCGCGGCGGCGGACGTGGCCCCGGTCGCCTACCGGGAGGCCGGCGCCGAGGTGATCGCCATCCACGCCGAGCCGGACGGGCTCAACATCAACGACGAGTGCGGCTCCAACCACATCGACGCGCTGCGCGCCGCGGTGCTGGAGCACGGGGCACACCTCGGCATCGCCCACGACGGCGACGCCGACCGGTGCGTCGCGGTCACCGCCGACGGCGAGGAGGTCGACGGCGACCAGGTCATGGCGATCCTCGCCCTGGCCATGCGCGACGCCGGCGAGTTGACCCAGGACACCCTGGTCGCCACCGTGATGAGCAACCTCGGCCTGCGGCTGGCCATGTCCGAGCACGGCATCCGGTTGATCGAGACCAAGGTCGGCGACCGGTACGTGCTGGAGGAACTGCGCGCCTCCGGGCTCGCGCTCGGCGGCGAGCAGAGCGGGCACATCGTGCTGCCCGCATACGCCACCACCGGCGACGGCGTGCTCACCGGCCTGCACCTGATGGCCCGGATGGCCGCCACCGGCACGCCCCTGGCCGACCTGGCCGCCGTGCTCACCCGGCTGCCCCAGGTGCTGATCAACGTGCCGGTCGGTGACCGTACCGTCGGTGCCGCCGCGCCGGCCGTCCGCGCCGAGGTCGAGCGGGCCGAGGCCGAGTTGGGAGAGACCGGGCGGGTGCTGCTGCGCCCCTCCGGCACCGAGCCGCTGGTGCGCGTCATGGTCGAGGCCGCCACCGAGGCCACCGCCCGGCAGGTCGCCGAGCGCATCGCCGAGCAGGTCCGTACCGCCAGCCCGGTCGCCTGACCCGGGCGCGGCGTGGCGCACGCCCCGGCGCCGATCAGAGTCGCAGGCGGGAGGCCCGGTCGAACGTCTCGGCCGGGTCTTCGCCGTCGGTGAGGTCGATGTCTTCGACGAGCCGACCGTCGCCGAGCCGGATCAGGCGGTCACACCGGGCGGCGATGGCCCGCTCGTGCGTGGCCAGCAGGACAGTCATGCCGTGCCGCTCGCGCAGGTCCAGGAGCAGGTCCAGGATCTGGGTGCCGGTGGTGGAGTCCAGGTTGCCTGTGGGTTCGTCGGCCAGCAGCAGCCGTGGGCGGCCCATCAGCGCGCGGGCGATGGCGACCCGCTGCTGTTGACCCCCGGAGAGCTGGGCCGGGAAGGCCCGTTCGCGCCCCTGCAGACCGACGGCTGCGAGTAGTTCCCGCGCCCGGGTGGCGTGGTCCGCCCGGCCCGGCCGTGGCAGAACCGGGGCGATCACGTTGTCGAGTACGGTCAGCGCCGGTAGCAGGTGGTACCGCTGGAACACGAACCCGACCCGCTGCCGGTAGCGGGCGAGCGCGCCCCGGCGCAGCGCGGTGACCTCCACGTCGTCGACGGTCAGGCTGCCCCGGTCGGCCCGCTCGATCGCGCCGATCAGGTGCAGCAGCGTCGACTTGCCCGAGCCGCTCGGCCCGGTCAGCGCCACCACCGAACCGCTGGCGATCTCCAGGGACACCTCGTCGACGGCGGTGAGCCGCGCGGTGCCGGTGTGGAACTCGCGGACCAGCCGTTCCGCGCGCACAGTGCTTCCGGGGGTCGGGTCCATGGTCACTCCTCGGCCAGTAGGCGTGCGGTGGGAAGGCGGTGCAGCATCCCGGCGGGGATGAGCGCCGCGAGGCAGGTGACAAACATCCCGGCTGCGGCCACCACAGCCGCGACGGTGACCAGGGCGGAGGGCACCTCACCCACCAGCCAGGCCGCGCCGCCGAGCCCGAGGCCCGCCCCGGTGAGCGCGCCGAGCCCACCGAGGAACAGCGCCTGCCAACCGATGAGGCGGACGAGGGCACCGTCGGTCCAGCCGGTCGCGCGCAGCGTGGCCAGCTCGGCGGCGCGGTCACGGATGTCCAGGTAGAGGACGTCGGCGACGGCGGCGGCGCCGAGCAGCACGGTGGCCGACGCGGCGAGCGTGTCGGCGCCGCGCACGCTCAGCGACACGGTGTCGCCGAGCAGGCTGCCGACGACCGCACCGCGGAAGGCGTAGGTGACGGCGGCGACCAGGGTGAGGGCGGCCACGCCGATGGCCAGCGCGCCGGCACCCAGCAGGGTGCGCCCCGGGGCGCGGGCCAGGTTGACCAGGGCCATCCCGGCGACGGTCCGGGCGCGGCGGGCACGGAAGATGCCGACCACCTGTGGCCGCAGCGCGGCGACGGGGTGGGTGCGGGCGGCCCGGAGCGCCGGCGGCAGACCCGCCGCCAGCGCCAGCAGCAGGGCCACCGGTACGGCGAGCAGCGCCTGCCGCCAGTCGACGTCGATGCCGAGGGCACGGCCGAGGGGCACCGCGAGACCGACGGCGAGCAGCCCGGCGACCAGCCCGAGCGCGGCGACCTCACCGAGGACGAGCGCGCCGATGCGGCGGGCCGACCAGCCCAGGCAGGCGAGGACGGCGAGCTGGGAACGGCGGTCCCGGACCGCCGCGGTGACCGCGTTGCCGAGGAACAGCGCGCAGACCACCAGCACCAGGGCGAACAGCACGGCGCTCTTGCGGTCGACCGCCCTGGTGATGACCGAGGCGACCCCGAGCGCCGACCAGTTCTCGGCCAGTCGCAGTTCGGGGCGGCCGAAGTCGCCCGCGGGCAGGTCGACGGTCTGTGGGGCAGGGGAGGAGCCCAGGGTGATGTCCACGTCGAGACCGGTGGCCACGGCGATCCGCTCGGCGGTCAGCCGGACCCGTTCGGCGGCGCGCTCGCTGTAACCGTCCACGTCGTCCACCCGGACCCGGATCGCGCTGATCGGGGCGCTGCGTTGCGGGCTGTTGCCGGCCGCGAGCAGTCCGGGCAGGCTGGACAGGTTGGTGAGCAGCAGTGGGGGCGCGGACAGGTAGCCGGACGGGTTGCCGCTGGGCTCCAGCGCTCGTCCGCCGAGCGCGTCCCGGCTGCGCGCGTCCGCCCCCTCGGCGCGCGGCGGCTCGTACGTCTCCAGCGGCACCCGGCCCACGTCGCTGAAGCCGGTGAGCTTCTCGGGGTCGAACAGCCCGACGGCCTTCCACAACCGGACGTCCTGTCTGCCGGTGCCGAGCCGCAGCGACGTCAGCGGACGGTGGCCGGTGTCCTCGCTGAGCCACGGGCGGGGCCTGGTGACAAGGTCCTGTGCCGTGCCGTACACGGTGGGGTCGGGGGTGACCGGACGGACCCGCAGGGTTCCGTCGGGCATCCGGTCGTACGTCGCCTGCCCCGGCTGCACGACGACCTGGAGTTGGCCGTGGCAGCAGGCGTCGGTTCCGAGCCCGGCGGCGAGCTGCGACCGGTACGCGTCCAGCGCGTCGCGTTCCGCGCCACCGGCCGCGGTGGACGGCAGGCCGCGTAGCCGTTGCGCCAGTTGCCGCGGTGGGACACCGGCGATGCTCGCGTCGAGCCGGGTGCGGGTGAACGTGGCCCGGACCGCGCCGTCGAGGAACGGTCGGTTGGTGGCGAGCACCGGCATGGTCCGACTGGACAGGCCACCGCTTGACCTGTCTACCACCGTGGTCTCGGTGGCGGTCAGCGGCCGGCCGTCGACAACCGTGTCGTTCAGGCCCACCAGGTCCTGTTCGGCGGCCGGGTCGACGGCGGCGAGCAGGAACGGCACCGTGAGGTGCACGGTCACGGTCAGGCGGGACAGTGGGGCGGGTACCTTGCCGGACGTGGCGGATGATCGGTTCTCCGGGCTTTCGAAACGACCGCCGGGCAGCATCCGGAAAGCCTCGACCTGCCAGATCCGCCGCTCGCTGAGGTCGTGCAGCATGTCGCCCTGCTCGGTCCGCAGGTCACAGACGGGCGCGGTACGCCCACCCGGCAGCACCTCGCGGGGCACCAGTCCGCAGTCGTTGGTGTCGTACGTCCGCCCGTCGGTGTACCGGACCGCGTCCAGGTAGTACTGCTCGTCGATGACCGGGTAGGCAAGCGGGTGGGTGGTGACGTACACGTAGGTCGGTTCGGCGGCGGTGTGGCTGAGGCCGCGTTCGGCGAGGAACTCACGGTCGATCCGGATGATTTGCCGGTCGAGGGACGGGTCCACTGTCGCGGTCACGTCCAGTGGCATCGCGATGGACGTGGTGGAGTAGCCGAGCATGGCGATCGGGGCCGCGACATCGACTCCCTCGACGGCCCTGACCTGGTCGTACTGTGCGGTGGTGATCCCACCGTAGGTGCCGGACAGGTAGTTGGGCCGGACGAGCCCGCGTTCGGACTCCAACGGTGTGCGGGTGCCCTTCGGCCGGACCAGGATGTCGTAGGCGGCCCGGGTGTCCCGCTCGACGGCGCCGGTGACGGCGAGGCGGGAGGTCGTGGTGGCGCCGGTGAGGACCACGAAGCCGGTGGTGGCCACCAGCACGCCGATCAGGAGCGCGACCGACCGCCCGGCCCGACCGCGAAGCTGACTCCAGATGAACCCGACCATCGCGCCTCCCCGTGTACTGAGCACACTGTGCGCGATACATTGTGACAATGCAAGGCCCCGCCGGGGTGCCTGTCCGAACCGGATCGGAGATGACGGTGGCGATCCAGCACGCGGTCCTGGCCCTGCTCGCCCGGGGCCCCAGCCACGGTTACCAGCTGAAGGGTGCCTTCGAGGCGGCGGTCGGGCCGCAGTGGGGCCCACTCAACATCGGACACCTCTACCAGATCCTCGACCGGCTCTCCCGGGACGGGCTGGTGGTGGCCGAGCGGCAGCCCCAGCCGGTCAAGCCCGACCGCCTGGTCTACGAGATCACCGTGGACGGCCGGGCCGAACTCGACCGCTGGCTGTCGGAGCCGAGCCCGCGCAGCGGCGGTTTCCGGGACGACTTCTTCCTCAAGGTGACCTCCGCCGCCCGCTCCGGCGCGGCGCAGACCGTCCGGCTCGTGCTGGCCAACCAACGCGGCCATCTCATGCGCGAGCTGCGCAACCTCGACGGATCGCGCCGGCAGGCCGACGATCCCGTGGTCCGGCTGCTGCTCTCGGCCGCCATCCGGCACGTCGAGGCCGACCTGGCCTTCGTGGACGACGCGGAGGCGGCGCTGCTCGCCGACGACGGCGCCACGCTCGCCGGTCTCGCCGCGGCGGCATCGGGCCGCAACGGCGTACCCGGGCGGTCGGCCGCGGACCGGCAGGCGTCGGAACCCGGTGCCGCGCGGGCCGCGGGCTGAGTGACCGGGTCGCCGCTCAGGCGTCCGCGCGCAGGCCGCGCAGCCGGTTCACCGCCTCGGCCAGCACCTCCGGCCGCTTGCAGAACGCGAACCGGATCAGGTGACGGCCGGCCGCCACGTCGTCGTAGAACACCTGCGTCGGCACCGCGACCACGCCGCAGCGCTCCGGCAGCGCCCGGCAGAACTCCACCCCGTCCCGACCGCCGAGCGGCGTGACGTCGGCGGTGACGAAGTAGGTCCCTTCCGGCGTGAGCACACCGAACCCGGCATCGGTGAGGCCGGCGACGAGCTGGTCCCGCCGCCGTTGCAGGTCGTCCCGGAAGCCGGTGAAGTACGCGTCCGGCAGGCCGAGCGCCACCGCCACGGCCGGTTGCAGCGGGCCGGCGTTGACGAACGTGAGGAACTGCTTCACCCGCAGCACGGCGGCCACCAGCGGCGCCGGCCCGCTCACCCAGCCGACCTTCCAGCCGGTGCAGGAGAACGTCTTGCCGGCCGAGGAGATGCGCAGCGTCCGCTCCCGCATGCCGGGCAGCGTGGCCAGCGGCCGGTGCGGCCCGGAGGCGTCGGTGAAGACCAGGTGCTCGTAGACCTCGTCGGTGACCGCGTACACGTCGTGCTCCTGGCACAGCTCGGCGACCAGGGCCGACTCGTCGGCGGTGAACACCTTGCCGGTCGGGTTGTGCGGCGAGTTCAGCAGCACCAGCCGGGTCCGGGGCCCGAACGCGGCGCGCAGCTCGGCCGGGTCGAACGCGTACCGGCCGTCCGCGTCGGGGCGCAGCGTCACGGTGCGGCGGACCGCGCCGGCCAGCGCGATCGAGGCGGCGTACGAGTCGTAGTACGGCTCGAAGCAGATCACCTCGTCGCCCGGCTCGCAGAGGGCGAGGATGCTCGCGGCCACCGCCTCGGTGGCCCCGGCGGTCACCACCACCTCGCCGTCCGGGTCGTAGTCCAGGCCCCAGAACCGGCTTTGGTGCGCGGCGACGGCGGCGCGCAGCGCGGGGATGCCCGGCCCGGGCGGGTACTGGTTGTGGCCGGTGTGCAGCGCCTCGGCGGCGGCGGCGAGCATCTCCGGCGGGCCGTCGGTGTCCGGGAAGCCCTGCCCCAGGTTGACCGCGCCGGTGCGGACCGCCAGCGCGGACATCTCGGCGAAGACGGTGGTGCCGAACGGCCGCATCCGGGCCACGAGGGGATCGGTGGTCGTCACGGTGTCCAGCCTACGACCCGCCGCCGACGGCTCACCTGATGGTGCAGGCCGCGCCCGGCCCGCCCGACTGTCGGGAGACGATCTTGCCGTCGATGGTGATCTGGCAGGTCACGCTGCCCGAGCCGATCGGAGAGGTGATGAGCCGCACCCGGTCACGGTCGTTCGTGGTGAACCTCAGCCGCCAGGGCGTGGCCACGGTGTCGGATTGGAGGTACTCGGCGTCGGCGTCGTGGAACAGGACCACCACCTCGCGGGTGGTGCCGGTGACCTCGTACAGCACGGTGAACCGGCCGGGACCGCCGGACGGTGCGGTCGCCGGCGCCGACGACGGGCGCTTCGGCGTGCCGGGCGGCGGCCCGTCGTAGGTCTCGTCCGAGGTGCGCGGCCCGTCGGAGGTGGTGTCCGACGCGGCCGGTTCGTCGTTGTCGACGGCGGAGCCGATCATGGGCAGCCCGCAGCAGCAGATGATCAGCACCACGACGGCGACCAGGGCGACCCCGAGCCCGATCTTCCAGCCGCGCCCGGAGTCGCCCGGGTTCGCGCCCGGATAGGCGTACGGCGGGGGGTAGGGGCCGGGCGGGTACGCGGACGGCGCTCGGCCTGAGCCGTCGGGCTGCGGGGGCCGGCCGGGCTGCGACGGCTGGCCGGGCTGCGGGGGCCGGCCGGAGCCGGAGGGCTGTGCGGGCCGGCCGGGGCCCGCCGGGGCGGCCGGACGTGGCGCGTCGGGCGTCCAGGCGGTCGCGCTGCCGACGGCCGGCGGCTCGGCCGGTGCCGCCCAGCCCTGGCCGGTGGCCGGTGCGGGGAGGTCGCCGGGTTGCGTCGCCGGGTCGTACCGGTCCGTGGGGTCGTATTGGTCCGGGGGGTCGACCGGGTCGGTGGAGCGGGCAGCGTCCGGTGGGCCGGGCGGTGTCCACTCGGTCGGCTTCCACGGGGTCGGTGACCAGGGCTGTCCGGGCGTCCACGGCTGCGGCGCGGCCAAGGCGTCCGGCGGAGTCCGGGTGGACTCCGTGGCCGGCGGTGCGGTCGGGTCGGCCGGACCGGGGGTCGGCTCGGGGGCGGCAGGAGTCTCGGACATCGGCTCAGCTCACAGGGGTACGACGCGGGCGACCGCGAAAACGGTGGGGCCGGCTGCGACCGGGGCCACCAATGTAGGGCGTGCCGGCCACCGGTAGCAGCCCTGCCACCAGCGGGAGCAATGCCCCTGTTTGTTCCGCGATGCCCGTCGAACTGCCCGGTTCGCTCAAGGGTGGTGATTGTTAAGCCGCCTTCCGCGCACACGTGATGAGCGAAACTCGGTTAGGCTGCGGACCATGTGTGGAATCGTGGGTTATGCAGGGGCGCGCCCGGCGCTCGGCATCGTGCTGGACGGGCTGCGGCGGCTCGAATACCGCGGCTACGACTCGGCCGGTGTGGCCGTGGTCTGTGCCGACCGGCTGCTGACCGAGAAGAAGGCCGGAAAGCTGGCCAACCTGGAGAAGCTGCTCTCCGAGCGGGCCGCCGACGCCCCCGAGGGCTGCGCCGCGAGCCCGATCGGCATCGGCGACGGCACCACAGGCATCGGCCACACCCGGTGGGCCACCCACGGCGGCCCGACCGACCGCAACGCCCACCCGCACCTCTCCCCGGACGGCCGGGTCGCGGTGATCCACAACGGCATCATCGAGAACTTCGCGAAGCTGCGCACCGAACTGGAGGACGACGGGGTCGAGTTCGCGAGCGACACCGACACCGAGTGCGCCGCGCACCTGATCGCTCGCGCGCTGGCCGACCTGCGTGCCGCCGGTGAGGTGGACAGCCCGCAGTTGCTCGCCTCGGCCATGCGGGCCGTCTGCGAGCGCCTCGAAGGGGCCTTCACGCTGCTCGCCGTGGACGCCGCCATCCCCGGCGCGGTGGTCGGCGCGCGGCGCAACTCGCCCCTGGTCGTGGGCCGCGGCGACGGCGAGAACTATCTGGCCAGCGACGTCGCGGCCTTCATCGAGCACACCCGGGACGCGGTCGAGCTGGGGCAGGACCAGATCGTCCTGATCACCCCGGACAGCATCGAGATCACCGACTTCGCCGGTCAGCCGGCCAGCGGCAAGGACTTCCACATCGACTGGGATTCGTCGGCCGCGGAGAAGGGCGGCTACGACTGGTTCATGCTCAAGGAGATCGAGGAGCAGCCGCAGGCCATCGCCGACACGCTGCTCGGCCGGCTCACCGAGAGCGGCGAGATCGCCCTGGACGAGGTCCGGCTCAGCGAGCAGGACCTGCGCGATGTCGACAAGATCTTCATCGTCGCCTGCGGCACCTCCTACCACGCCGGCCTGGTCGCCAAGTACGCCATCGAGCACTGGACCCGCATCCCGTGCGAGGTGGAACTGGCCAGCGAGTTCCGCTACCGCGACCCGGTGCTGGACCGGTCCACGCTGATCGTGGTGATCTCGCAGTCCGGCGAGACGATGGACACGCTCATGGCGCTGCGGCACGCCAAGGAGCAGAAGGCCCGCGTGCTGGCCATCTGCAACACCAACGGCTCCACCATCCCGCGCGAGTCCGACGCGGTGCTCTACACCCACGGCGGCCCGGAGATCGCGGTCGCCTCCACCAAGGCGTTCCTCACCCAGGTCGTCGCCTGCTATCTGATCGGGCTGCACCTGGCCCAGGTGCGCGGCATCAAGTTCGCCGACGAGGTGGGCGCGGTGGTGGCGCAACTCCAGGAGATGCCCGCCAAGCTGCGGGAGCTGCTGGACCGGATCGAGCCGGTCCGTGAGCTGGGCCGTGAGCTGAAGTCCGAGCCGACGGTGCTGTTCATCGGCCGGCACGTGGGCTACCCGGTCGCCCTGGAGGGCGCGCTGAAGCTCAAGGAACTGGCGTACATGCACGCCGAGGGCTTCGCCGCCGGCGAGCTGAAGCACGGCCCGATCTCGCTTGTCGACGAGGGCACGCCGGTGATCTGCATCGTGCCCTCGCCGGTCGGCCGGGGCATGCTGCACGACAAGGTCGTCTCCAACATCCAGGAGGTACGCGCGCGGGGCGCCCGCACCATCGTGATCGCCGAGGAGGGCGACGAGGCGGTGGTCCGCTACGCCGATCACCTGATCTACGTCCCGCGTACGCCGACGCTGTTGGCGCCCCTGGTCACCACCGTGCCGTTGCAGGTGCTGGCCGCCGAGATCGCCGCTGCCCGTGGGCACGACGTCGACCAGCCCCGCAACCTGGCCAAGTCGGTCACCGTCGAATAGCCGGTCCGGCCGCGGCCCCCGCCTCCCGTCACCGGTGGTGGGGGCCGCGCCGTGTTCCGGCCGGCCCGGCGCGGGCGCTCACTCGCCCAGCACGATCCGGGCCATGCCGTCCAACGCCGGATTGTCGTCGTCCCAGTAGCCGGTGTGACCGCGTCGGCTGCTGGGAAAACGCCGACCGCCGAACCCCGGTGCGCTCGGGTCGGCGCCGAACCAGAGCCGGTCGCCGGACGGGTCGAGCAACGCCGCCGCCGGGCCGAGCGGTGTGCCGGCGAGCAGGGCGCGGCGGGCCAGTTCCTCCGGTGGGCGGGTCAGCCGGATCACGTCGTCGGACGCGGTCGACGACCAGACCTGGCCGGCGGGCATCCGCAGCTCGGCGGCGTGGTCGACGCCGACCCCAGGTGAGCCGACGAAGACCAGCGCGTCGGCGCTGAGTCCGTGGTCGCGGGCGGCCGCGCCGACCACCAGGGAGCCGTAGCTGTGCCCCAGCACGGTCTGCCGGGCCGGCGGGCCCTCGTGCGCCGCCCGCAGCCCTTCCTGGAACCGGTGCAGGGCGGGCCCGGCGTCCTCGGCCCGCCGGGTGCCCGCCGCCTCGTGGAGGAAATCCGGCGCGTCGTAGTCCAGCCAGAGCACCGCGGCCGTCTCCTCGCCCGGCCCCAACGCGGCGCACCGTTGCAGCACCCGGGCGGCCCGGCCCAGCTCCGCCGGCGCGTCGGCGAGGTCCGAGGTCATGCCCGGCACGTACGTGAGCACCGCCCCGGACCGGTCCGGGTTGCCGAGCGCCACCACCGTGCGCCCGTCACCGGCCGGATCCAACCCCAGCAGGTACGCCCGTGGCGTGCCCGGCGCGGCCAGCCGCTCGCCGAGCTCGTCCAGGCCGCGCAGCGCGGCCTCGACACCGGCCAGCCGGGCCCGGCGGGCCGCTTCGAGCGGGCCCGCCGGCATCGGGACCAGCAACGCCAGGCGGCGGGCGAGCAACTCCAGCCGGCGGTCGGCGAGCAGCAGCCGGTTGGCCTGGTCGCGGGCGGCGGCCGGTATCCCGTCGAGGCGGCCGATCCGGCCCGGCTCGCGCCCCACCAGCCAGCGCCGCTCGGCCGGGCTCAGGCCGGCCCACCAGCGGCTCACCTCGGCCGGCACGGCACCCGGCCCCGGCCGGCCGGCGGGAGGCACGCTGACCCAGCCGGCCACCGTCGCCGTGGTCAGCTCGGACAACCGGCCGGCCGCCTCGCGGTCGGCGGCGTCGGCCAGCGCCAACGCGCCCCGGATGCCGGCCTGTGCCCGCACCACCGCCGGGCCGCTCCCGGCGGCCGGCCGCGCCGGATCGGGCCGGACCGCGCCGGTGCGGTCGACGAGCAGACCACCGCTGTCGGCGCGGGCCACCTCGACGCCGAGCCGGGCCTTGGCCGAGCCCAGCCGGGCGCCGAACTCGGCCAGCACCTGGTCGACTTCGAGCAGCGCGGGCAGCACGTCGGTGAGGTCGGTGCGCAGCTCCCCGATCCGCCGTTGCGCCGCGGTCGAGGCCGCACCGGTCCAGCCCGGCCGCAGCGTGCCGATCCGGGCGGTCAGCGCGTCGGCCCGGTGGCGCACCGGGCCGACGAGACCCCGCCAGGCGACCCCGGCGTCGGCCCAGGCGGCGGGGTCGGCCCGCCACAGCTGCGGGTAGCCGACCTGGCCGGCCCGCTCCGGGGCGGCAGCCGGCGCGGACCGGCCGGCCGGTCCGCCGCTCACCGGGGGACCCCGGAGAGCCGGCGGGCGGCCCGGTCGTCCACCGCCTCGTAGCCGTCCGCCCCGTCGCCCAGTGCCCCGGCGACGCCGGCCACCCGGGCGGCGAGCGTGCCGGACCACCGCCGCACCGCCGCGTCCAGCTCGGTCAGCGCCGCCCCGCAACGCCAGCCGTCGACGGGCGACACCGACAGCGTGTCCGGAGCCCCGCCCAGCCCTCGGGCCAGCCGCTGCGCATCGCCGGCGACCTCCCGCGCCACCGCCCGCAACAGCTCCGGGTCGACGTCGAACGGTTCCTGCGCCACCTGACCTCCCCACCCCGCCCGGCCCCACCGGCCGGTCTCGGACACCCGGGACGCTAGGCGGGGCGCGGCCGGACCTGCCGACCCCTGTGGACAAGGTCCGAGGTTTTCCACAGGCTCGTCCACCGACCGGCCGTCGGTCCGTACCGTCGGTAGGGTGAGGCCGTGATCGTGGCGGCCGGCCCGACCGGCGACGAACGGGACGGTGTGGCATGAGACCGGTGTGGCGGGTCGCGGACGTACGCGCCGCGGAGGCGGGCCTGATGGCCACGCTGTCGGGCGGGACGCTGATGCAGCGGGCCGCGGCCGGGCTGGCCCGGCGCTGCGCGTTGCTGCTGGGTGACCGGGGCGGGGTCTACGGCGCGCGGGTGCTGCTGCTGGTCGGCTCCGGTGACAACGGCGGTGACGCGCTCTTCGCCGGCGCGCGCCTGGCCCGTCGGGGCGCGGCGGTCGCCGCGCTGCTGCTCACGCCGGAGCGGGCACACGCCGACGGCCTGGCCGCGCTGCGCGCCGCCGGTGGACGGGTGGTCGACCGGCCGCCCGCCACGGCCGACCTGGTGCTCGACGGCATCGTGGGTATCGGCGGCGCGGGCGGGCTGCGGGAGACCGCCGAGCGACTCGCCGCGAGCCTGGTCGAGCGCCGGGGGCGGGACGGCCGGCCCGCCACCGTGGTCGCGGTCGACGTGCCAAGCGGCGTGGAGGTCGACACCGGTGACGTCCCGCTCGCCGACGACGGTCGGCCCCGCGCGGTCCGCGCCGACGTCACGGTGGCCTTCGGCGCGCTCAAGCCGGCCCTGGTGGTCGGTCCGGCCGCCGCGTTGGCCGGCGCGGTCGAGCTTGTCGACATCGGCCTCGCGCCGTGGTTGCGGGGCACCCCGGCGCTCGGCGTCACCGAGGGGTCGGACGTGGCCGACTGGTGGCCGCCGCTGGGCCCCTCGTCGGAGAAGTACACCCGGGGCGTGGTCGGGGTGGCGACCGGCTCGGCGACATACCCGGGGGCGGCGGTGCTCTCGGTCGCCGGGGCGCTGGCCGGCCCCACCGGGCTGGTCCGCTACGCCGGCAGCGCCCGCGCGGAGGTGCTGCACCAGCACCCGTCGGTGATCGCCACCGGTCGGGTCGCCGACGCCGACCGGGTGCAGGCGTGGGTCTGCGGCTCGGGGCTGGGCACCGGCGAGGAGGCCGCCGCCGAGCTGCGTGCGGTGCTGGCCGCGCCGGTGCCGGTGGTGCTCGACGCGGACGCGCTGACCCTGCTTGTCGACGGCGCGCTCGCCGACCGGCTGCGCGGCCGGGACGCGCCGATCGTGGTGACGCCGCACGATCGGGAGTTCGCCCGGCTCTGCGGCGAGGCGCCGGGTGCGGACCGGGTGGCCGCCGCGCTGCGGTTGGCGGCCTGGATGAACGCGGTGGTGCTGCTCAAGGGGGACCGGACGGTCGTCGCCACGCCCGACGGCCGGGCGTACGTCAACCCGACCGGCACTCCGGCCCTGGCCACCGGGGGCACCGGCGACGTGCTGGCCGGGTTGCTCGGGTCGCTGCTGGCCGCCGCGGTGGCGCCGGAGCGGGCGGCTGCTGCCGCCGCCTACCTGCACGGGCTGGCCGGCCGGGAGGCGGCGCGGAACGGGCCGGTGACCGCGCCCGACGTGGCCGACGCGCTGCGTCCGGTGGTGGCCCGGCTGGGCTGATCGGGGCTGCCGTGGCGAACCGGTCGCACGGCTCGCCCGCATGATGATCACTGACGGAAGTAGGCTGAGGGCATGTGGCAGTCGGAGGTGCGCGTCGACCTGGACGCGATCCGGGAGAACGTGGCCCGGCTCAGCGCCGGCACCAGCGCCGAGCTGATGGCGGTGGTCAAGGGCGACGGGTACGGGCACGGCATGGTGCCGGCGGCCCGCGCGGCGCTCGACGCCGGTGCCGACCAGCTCGGCGTCTGCACCCTCGACGAGGCGCTGCGACTGCGCCAGGAGGGCATCACCGCGCCGGTGCTGGCCTGGCTGCTCGATCCGGGCCTGCCGCTGCACGACGGGGTCGCGGTGGGGGTCGACCTCGGCTGCGCCAGCCTCGGCCAGCTCGACGAGATGGTCGGGGCGAGCCGGCGGGCCGGCCGTCCGGCCCGACTCCACCTCAAGATCGACACTGGGTTGGCCCGAGGCGGGGCCACCGTGGCCGACTGGCCGACGTTGCTGGAGGCCGCCGCGAAGGCCGAGGCCGAGGGCCTGATCGAGGTGGTCGGCGTGTGGAGCCACTTCGTGTACGCCGACTCGCCCGGCCATCCCACCACCAACCGCCAGCTCGCCGTCTTCCGGGAAGGGCTGGAGATGGTGACGCGCGCCGGACTGCGGCCCCGCTACCGGCACCTGGCCAACTCGGCGGCCACGCTGACCCGGCCGGACACCCACTTCGACCTGGTGCGCCCCGGCATCGCCGTCTACGGCCTGTCGCCGATCGCGGGCGAACGGTTCGGCCTGCGGCCGGCGATGACCGCCCGTGCCCGGGTGATGCTGACCAAGCGGGTCGCGGCCGGCACCGGCGTCTCCTACGGCCACACCTACCGCACCGAGCAGGAGACCAACCTGGCCGTGGTGCCGCTCGGCTACGCCGACGGGGTGCCCCGGCACGCCTCGAACACCGGTCCGGTGCTGCTCGCCGGCAAGCGCCGGACCGTCTCCGGCCGGGTCTGCATGGACCAGTTCGTGGTCGACTGCGGTGATGACGAGGTGGCCGCCGGCGACGTGGTGACGCTGTTCGGCAGCGGCACGGACGGCGAGCCCACGGCCGACGACTGGGCGGACGCGGTCGGCACCATCAACTACGAGATCGTGACCCGGTTCGGCGGGGTGCGGGTGCCCCGGGTGTACGACGGCGAAAGCGCCGCATGAGCCAGCGTCTTCGGTTGCCGCGACCGCGTACCGCGGCCGGCCGGGTCGCCGGGCTGGTCGGCGCGGCCGTCGGGGTGGCCGCCGCCGGGCTCGCGGCGAGCGTGGTCCGCGAGCGGGCGCTGGTCCGCCGGCTCAAGAACGACCCGACCGACAGGTACGCCGGCGAGGCGTTCGGCGAGCAACGCCACGACGAGGCGTACTGCCTGGAGATGCCGGACGGCACCGACGTCCACGTGGAGGTGGTCGAGCCGACCCGACCGGTCACCGGGCATCCGACGGTCGTGCTGGTGCACGGGTTCTGCCTGGACATGGGCACGTTCCACTTCCAGCGCAAGCGGCTCGCCGAGCGCGGTGACTACCGGGTGGTCGCGTACGACCAGCCGGGGCACGGCCGTTCGGGACGGTTGGAGACCGGCGAGTACGACCTGACCGCGTTGGGGCACACGCTGCGCCGGGTGCTCGACGAGGTGGCCCCCGACGGGCCGCTGGTGCTGGTCGGGCACTCGATGGGCGGCATGACGATCATGGCGTTGGCCGAGCTGTACCCGGAGTTGTTCGGCGACCGGGTGGTCGGCACCGTGCTGATGGCCACCTCCGGCGGCCTGGCGGCGGAGACGAAACTGGTGGCTCCGGCACTGCTCGGTCGGGTCGGCGCGCCGGTGCTCTACATGATGAGCAACGCCACCCGGTACGGCGGCACGGTGATCGACCGGGCGCGCCGGTCGACGTCGAACGTGGCCTGGCTGCTCACCCGCAGGTACGGCTTCGGCACCGCGAACCCGAGCCCCGCCCTGGTGTCGTACGTCGAGATGATGAACTCGCGCACCTCGGCCGACACGGTCACCCGCTACCTGCGGACGCTTGCCACCCACTCCCGGTTCCCGGCGCTGGCCGCGTTGGCCGGCACGCCGGTGCTGGTGATCGTGGGGGACAAGGACATGATCACGCCGATGACGCATTCCGAGGAGATCGTCCGGCGGCTGCCGGAGGCCGAGTTCGTGACGATCCGGGACAGCGGGCACGTGGTGATGCTGGAGCACGCCGACGAGGTGAACGCGGCGCTGGAGAGGTTCCTGGAGTCGCTGTGAGCGTGGTGGTGGAGCTGAGGACCGTCGAGGACACCCACGAGTTCGGCCGCCGGCTGGCCGGGGTGCTGCACGCGGGGGACCTGCTGCTGCTCAGTGGCCCGCTGGGGGCCGGCAAGACCGCCCTCACCCAGGGCATCGGGGCCGGGCTGGGCGTACGCGGTGACATCACCTCGCCGACCTTCGTCATCGCCCGGGTGCACCGGCCGGACCCGGCCCGGGGCGGCCTGGTGACGCTCGTGCACGCCGACGCGTACCGCCTGGGGGAGGCCGCCGATCCGCGGGCCGAGATCGACGACCTCGACCTGGACGCCTCGGTGGAGGAGGCGGTCACGGTGGTGGAGTGGGGCGAGGGGATGGTCGAGCAGTTGGTCGAGGCGTACCTGGGGGTCCGCATCGACCGGCGCGACGACGACACCCGGGTGGTGACGTTGGCGCCGGTCGGCGGCGACTGGGCGGGCCGGTTGGCCGCCCTGGGCTGAGCACGCTAGGGCTGCAGGGGCATCGTCCAGCAGTTGGAGTAGACCGTCCGGCCGGCGAGCCGGTCAGTCAGCCAGGACACCGCGTCACCCTGGTCGGTGATGAGCGGCACCAGGTGGTTGGTGGGGATCTTGTCGCCGAGGTTCGGCAGGCTGATGGCGGCGTAGGTGACGTTGGCGCCCCTGCGGCACCAGTCGACGGCCAGTTGGCGGGCCTGCCGGTGGGGCACGATGTCGTCCTGGACGCCGGTCGCCGTACCGGACCGGCGGCTAGCAGTGACCGTCCGGCCAGGTGACCGGCCAGTAGGTTACGCTCCGGTAACTTTTCTTCCGGCGTCCGGCGGCGCCGCCGGCGAGGAGTGTCGGCCCGGGCTGGTATGAAGACGGTGATCGACTACGAGAGGTTGCCGATGCCCGACGCCCCCACCCTGGACCTGCCGGCGTTGCTGCCGGAGGACTGGCGTGCCGTCCTCACCCCCCACCTCGACCCGGCCCGCACCGCCGCGCTCGCCGAGTTCGTCGCCCGGGAGTACGCCACCCAGACGGTCTTTCCGCCGCTGGCGGATCTCTTCTCCGCCTACCGGCTGTGCGGCCCGGCCCGGACCCGGGTGCTCATCCTCGGGCAGGACCCCTACCACAAGGCGGGGCAGGCGCACGGGCTGAGCTTCAGCGTGCGTGACGGGGTGGCGGTACCGCCGTCGCTGCGCAACGTCTTCAAGGAACTGGGCGACGACCTGGGCGTGCCGAAGCCGCGCAGCGGCAAACTCGACGGCTGGGCCGCGCAGGGTGTGCTGCTGCTCAACTCGGTGCTGACGGTGCGTCAGGCCACGCCCGGCTCGCATGCCAACAAGGGCTGGGAGGAGTTCACCGACGCCACGATCCGGGCGCTGGACGCGCTCGACCAGCGGGTGGTGTTCCTGCTCTGGGGCGGTTACGCACGCAAGAAGGCGGCGCTCGTCACCAACCCGCAGCACGTGGTGCTGGAGGCCGGGCATCCGAGCCCGATGAACCCGCGCGGCTTTCTCGGCAGCCGCCCGTTCAGCGCGGCGAACAAGGCGTTGGCCGACGCGGGGCTGCCCACCGTCGACTGGGAACGGTCAGCCGGCTGACCCACCCGGCGCCGCGCCGGCGGCGGTGAGGCGCCGGCGGTACCGGCCTAGCAACTCCGCCGTGCGCCGGTCCGTCACCTCCACCTCCACCAGCGGCTCGACCGGGTACGTGCGGTCACCGAGGCGGATCTCCACGGGCTCGGGCAGTTCCTCGCACATCCGCGCCCGCAGTTCGCCGTAGCGGGTTCGCCAGCGGTGCTCGCCCGGCTCCTCAGGTCCCGGGTGGATGCCGCCCCACTCCTGCCACCGGGCGTTCCAGCGCTGCGCGTGTGACCGGTCGAGGAACGTGTTGAACTGCGGCGAGTCCCGCCGGCGCACCGCGATCTCGACCGCGTCCACCGGCAGCGGCGCGCCCTGCAGCAGGGCCGCCATGCCGCCCGTCAGCACGTACGGCAGACCGCCCAGGGCCTCGATGATCCGGTCCAGCCGGAGGTCCTCGACCCGCTCGGCCAGCACGGTCCCGGCCATCTCGTCCAGTGCCGCGTCCAGGTGGCTGTCCAGCGCCTCGACCTCGATCCGCAGTTGCCGCCCGAGCGCGGTGAGGAGGCGTTCCGCGGTGGTCAGGCCGGGCAGCCGGTCGCCACGTTCGATCCGGGCGATGCCGGCCTGGCTGAGGCCGCAGCGGGCCGCCAGCGCGGCCTGGGTGAGCCCCGCCAGTTCGCGTTCGTGCCGCAGGGTGCGGGCGATCTCCCGGGCCAGGCGACTCTCCGTCATCTCCAGAGAATGGCAACCCGTCTTCGAGCGTTATGCCTCTGAGTCATATTTATGACCGAGAGGCATAACGCGCTTCGGGGATCTCTTCGGTCCGGACACTACGCACGGTGAGCGGACGAGCGGCGAGACCGTGCCGAGTGAGCGGGGAGGCCGTGCCGGGGCGGGTGGCGAGGGCGTGCCGGGGCGGCGGGCGGGGTGGACGGCTAGGCTGGCTTACCGTGCTCGTACTCGTGGTGGACTCCTCGACGCCCGCGGTGGCCGCGGCGCTTGTCGAGGTCTCGGCGGACGGCGTCGCGATCCGGGCGTCCCGGTGCACGGTCGACGCCCGGGCCCACGGCGAACTGCTCGCGCCGCACGTCGACGCCGTGCTGGCCGACGTCGACGCCCGACCGGCCGACCTGACCGCGATCGTCGCCGGCCTCGGCCCCGGCCCGTTCACCGGGCTGCGGGTGGGCCTGGTCACCGCCGCCACCATGAGCCAGGTGCTGGACGTCCCTACGTACGGCGTCTGTTCGCTGGACGGGCTCGGCCACCCGGCGGCCGCCGGCGAACCGGTGCTTGCCGCGAGCGACGCGCGGCGGCGGGAGATCTACTGGGCCGTCTACGACGGCGCCGGACGGCGCGTCGCCGGGCCGCAGGTCGCGGCCCCGACGGTGGTCGCGCAGCGCGCCCGGGAACTGGCCGTCACCGTCGCGGTCGGCGACGGCGCGCACCGGTACGCGGACGTGCTCGGGCTGCCGGTGCGGGACGAGCCGCGCTACCCGGACCCGCTGACGCTGGTCCACCTCGCCGCGCCCCGGATCCGCGCGGGCGCGCCGAGTGAGCTGCTGACCCCGCTCTACCTGCGCCGCCCGGACGCGGTGGCGGCCACCGGTCACAAGCCGGTCCTGCGATGAGGCTGAGCCAGTTCCGCTGGTGGCACGTCGACGAGGTGCTGCCCATCGAGGCGGACCTGTTCGGAGCCGAGCGGTGGTCGGCGGGCATGTTCTGGAACGAACTCGCCAACGGGCACCACTACCTGGTCGCCACCGACGACGACGGCGCCGTGCTCGGCTACGCCGGGCTGGCCGTCGCCCCGCCCGACGAGGCCTGGGTGCAGAACATCGCGGTCCGCCGGGACGCCCAACGCCGGGGCGTGGGCCGGCTGCTGCTGGAGGCGCTGCTCGCCGAGGCGGCCCGGCGTGGCGTACGCAGCACGCTGTTGGAGGTCGCCGCGGACAACGCTCCGGCGCAGCGCCTCTACGCCACCTACGGCTTCGAGCCGATCGGCGTGCGGCGCGGCTACTACCAACCGAGCAACACCGACGCGCTGGTCATGCAGCGCACCGAGGACTGACGAGCATGGCTGACGAACCCCTGGTCCTCGGCATCGAGACCTCCTGCGACGAGACCGGCGTGGGCATCGTGCGGGGGCACACGCTGCTCGCCGACGCGCTCGCCTCAAGCGTCGAGGAGCACGCCCGGTTCGGCGGCGTGGTGCCCGAGGTGGCCAGCCGGGCCCACCTGGAGGCCATCGTGCCCACCATGGACCGGGCGCTGCGCTCCGCCGGCGTCACCATCGCCGACGTCGACGCCATCGCGGTCACCTCCGGGCCGGGCCTGGCCGGCGCGCTGCTCGTCGGGGTCGCCGCCGCCAAGGGGTACGCGGTGGCGGCGGAGAAGCCCGTGTACGGGGTGAACCACCTCGCCGCGCACGTGGCCGTGGACACCCTCGAACACGGCCCGCTGCCCGCACCGGCGATCGCGCTGCTCGTCTCCGGCGGGCACTCCTCGCTGCTGCGCGTCGACGACCTGGCCCGCGACGTCGTACCGCTCGGCGCGACAATCGACGACGCGGCCGGGGAGGCGTTCGACAAGGTGGCCCGGCTGCTCGGGCTGCCGTTCCCCGGCGGGCCGTACATCGACCGGGAGGCGCGCGCCGGTGACCCGGCGGCGATCGCCTTCCCCCGCGGGCTGACCGCCGCGAAGGACCTGGTCGGGCACCGGTACGACTTCTCCTTCTCCGGCCTGAAGACCGCGGTGGCCCGCTGGGTGGAGGCGCGGCAGCGAGCCGGTGAACCGGTCCCGGTGGCCGACGTGGCGGCGTCCTTCCAGGAGGCGGTCTGCGACGTGCTGGTCGGCAAGGCACTGGACGCCTGCCGCAGCAGCGGCATCGACACGTTGGTGATCGGCGGCGGGGTGGCCGCCAACTCCCGGCTCCGGGTGATGGCCGAACAGCGGGCCGACCGACACGGCATCCGGGTGCGTACGCCCCGGCCGAAACTCTGCACGGACAACGGCGCGATGGTGGCGGCGCTCGGCTCGCACCTGGTCGCCGCGGGCGTCGCCCCGAGCCGGCTGGACCTGCCGGCCGACTCCGCGATGCCGCTGACCGTGGTCAGCGTCTGACCGGGAGGGAAACGACATGATCGTGCGGATGTGGGAGGCGAAGGCCGAGTCGTACGGCTTCGCCGACCTGATCACCTGGGTCTGCGAGACCGTGCTGCCGGAGTTCGAGCACGACCCGATGCACGTCTCCAGCGAGGTGTTCACCTCCACCGACCACCGGCTGGTGGTCATCTCCAAATGGCGGAGCAACCCGCGGGAGCTGCCCGACCCGCCGACCCGCCTGGTGGCCCGCGCGCCGCACACCTGGGACTTCACCCAGGTCGACCGCTGAGGGTGGAAAAGCGTTGGTGTGCGGCTCGCGCCGGCGGCTAGCGTCGGCGCGTCATGCGCTTCTCACCGGCCGGCGACCCCGGCACCCCTGACGTGCGCTCCGCCACCCGTTACCTGGTGTGGCTCGCCGGGCGCCACCCGGTTTACTTCGGCGGGGGCATCACGCTCGGGGTGATCTGGATGCTGGCCCAGGCGCTGGTGCCGGCCGCCATCGGCCGCGCCGTGCAGGACGGCCTCACCGACCGGAACCCGGACGCCCTGCTGCGCTGGAGTCTGGTCCTGCTCGGCCTGGGTGTGGTGCAGACGGTGTCCGGGATCCTGCGGCATCGCTGCGCGGTGCACAACTGGCTGGGCGGGGCGTACCGCACCGTGCAGGTCACGGTGGACGCCACCAATCGGCTCGGCGCCGCGCTGCCCCGTCGGGTGGCCGCCGGTGAGGTGGTGAGCATCGGCACGTCCGACATCGAGCACATCGGCGGCGCGCTCGACATCACCGCCCGGGGCGCCGGTTCGGTGGTCGCCGTCGTCACGGTCGCGACGATCCTGCTCACCGCGTCGGTGCCGCTCGGCCTGGTGGTGGTGCTCGGGGTGCCGCTGCTGATGGGGCTGGTGGCCATGCTGATCCGCCCGCTGCACCGACAGCAGGCCGCCTACCGGGAGTCGACCGGCACGCTCACCGCCCGCGCCGCGGACATCGTCTCCGGCCTGCGGGTGCTGCGTGGTGTCGGCGGGGAGCCGATGCTGTCCGCCCGCTACCGGGAACGGTCCCAGGCGTTACGCGCCGACGGCCTGCGGGTGGCCCGGGTCGAGTCCTTGCTGCAGGCCGCGCAGATCCTCCTGCCGGGCGTCTTCGTGGTGCTGGTGACCTGGCTCGGCGCCCGGTTCGCGTTGCGCGGCGAGATCAGCGTCGGTGAGCTGGTCTCCTTCTACGGCTACGCCGCGTTCCTGGTCAGCCCGCTGCGCAACCTCACCGAGGCGGCCGACAAGCTGACCCGGGGGCACGTCGCGGCCCGCCGGGTGGTGCGGCTGCTGCGGCTGGCCCCGGAGTTCGCCGACCCGGCCCGTCCGGCCCCGGTGCCCGACGGCCCCGGCGAGCTGGTGGACGTCCACTCCGGGCTGGTGCTGCGACCGGGACGGCTCACCGCGTTGGCCACCGGCGCACCGCAGGACGCCGCGGAGATCGCCGACCGGCTCGGCCGGTACGTCGACGGGGACGTCACGCTGCACGGCGTACCGCTGCGGGACCTGGCGCTGGCGACGGTGCGGGAGCGGATTCTGGTGGCCGACAACGACGCGCAGCTGTTCAGCGGCGTGCTGCGCACGGAACTGGACCCGCACGACCGCGGCGACCGCGGCGCCGTCGAGGCGGCGTTGGCCGCGGCGAGCGCGACGGACATCCTCGACGCGCTGCCCGGCGGGTTGGACGGCACGGTCGCCGAACGCGGCCGGGAGTTCTCCGGCGGGCAGCGGCAGCGGTTGCGGTTGGCCCGCGCGCTTGTCGCCGACCCGGAGACGTTGATCCTGGTCGAGCCGACGAGCGCGGTGGACGCGCACACCGAGGCGCGGATAGCGGACCGGCTGGGCACGGCCCGGCGGGGCCGCACCACGCTCGTCTGCACCACCAGCCCGCTGGTGCTCGGCCGCGCCGACCACGTGGTCTTCGTGGAGGACGGCAAGGTCGTCGCCGAGGGCCGGCACGAGGAACTGCTCGCCGCCGAACCCCGGTACGCGACCGTGGTGAGCCGGGAGGAGGACCGGTGAGCGGCGCGCTGCCCGTCGCCGACCGCGACCAGGTCCGTCGGTACGCGCGGGAGCTGATCCGCCGGCATCCGCGCGGCCTGGCCGCCGCGCTCGGCCTGCACGCGCTCGCCGCGGCGGCCGGTCTGGTCACCCCGCGCCTGCTCGGCGACCTGGTGGAGGGGATCTCCCGGGGCGTCGCCGCGACCACCGTGGACCGGGTGGTGGCGGCCATCGCCGCGTTCGTGGTGGTGCAGTCGGCGCTGGTCCGGTTCGCGCACCTGGCGTCCGCCCGGCTCGGCGAGCGGGTCCTCGCGGAACTGCGTGAGGAGTTCGTCGACCGGGTGCTCGCGTTGCCCCTGGCCACCGTGGAACGGGCCGGGACCGGTGACCTGCTCACCCGCACCTCCCGCGACGTCTCCGCGTTGTCCCGCACGGTCCGGTTCGCCGGTCCGGAGACGCTCATCGCGGCGGTCACCGTGCTGCTGATCCTCGGCGCGCTGGTGCTGACCGGGCCGCTGCTGGCGCTGCCGAGCCTGCTCGCGGTGCCGGTGATCTGGGCCGGCACCCGCTGGTACCTGCGCCGGGCCCCGGAGGGCTACCTGCGGGAGAACGCCGCCTACTCGGACATCACCGACGGCATCAGCGAGGTGGTCGAGGGGGCGCGGACCACCGAGGCGCTGCGCCAGCAGGCCCGCCGCCGGGCCCGCGGCGACGGGGACATCCGCCGGTCGTACGCGACCGAGCGCTACACCCTGTACCTGCGGACCGTGTTCTGGCCGGTGGCCGAGTTCGGTTACCTGGTGCCGATGGTGGCGACGCTGCTCATCGGCGGCTGGTTCCACCTCAAGGGTTGGGTCAGCCTCGGCGAGGTCACCGCCGCCACGCTCTACGCCCAGCAGCTCACCGACCCGGTCGAACGGCTCCTCGCCTGGCTCGACGAGTTCCAGGTGGGCGGCGCGTCACTGGCCCGGCTGCTGGGCGTGGCCACCGGCCCGGCGCAGCCGACCCCGGTGCCCGTCGCCCCCGGCCGGACGGACGCGGAGGGCCGGTTGGCCGCGCACGACGTCCGGTACGCCTACCGGGCCGGGCACGACGTGCTGCACGGCGTGACGCTGGTTCCCCGGCCGGGGGAGCGGTTGGCGATGGTCGGCCCGTCCGGCGCGGGCAAGTCGACGCTGGGCCGGTTGCTGGCCGGGGTGCACCCGCCGACCGCCGGCACGGTGACCGCCGACGGGCGACCCCTCACCGAACTGCCGCTGGACGAGCTGCGTACCCATGTCGCGCTGGTCAGCCAGGAGCATCACGTGTTCATCGGCACGCTCGCCGACAACGTGGCGATGGTCCGGCCGGACGCCGAGGCGGCCCGGGTGCGTGCCGCGCTGGCCGCGGTGGACGCGCTGGACTGGGCGCAGGCGTTGCCGCAGGGGTTGGCCACGCCGGTCGGCGCGGGCGGGTACCCGCTGACCCCGGCGCAGGCGCAGCAGGTGGCGTTGGCCAGGCTGGTGCTCGCCGACCCGCACACCCTGGTGCTGGACGAGGCCACCTCGCTCATCGATCCGCGTGCCGCCCGGGCGTTGGAGCGGTCGCTGGCCGCGGTGCTGCACGGCCGGACCGTCATCGCGATCGCGCACCGGCTGTTCTCCGCGCACGACGCGGACCGGGTGGCGGTGGTCTCCGACGGCCGGATCACCGAGCTGGGATCGCACGACGAACTGGTCGCCGCGAACGGGTCGTACGCCGCGCTGTGGCGTTCCTGGCACGGGTGAGGGGCCCGGTCAGGAACGGCGCCTCAGCCGCCAGGTCGCGTACCCGCCCGTGCCCAGCGCGATCAGGAACACCGCCCACACCACCGAGGTGCTGACCTGCACCCCACTGCCCACGTTGGCCGCGGCGGCGGCGACGAGCGAGTCGCTCTGCGCCGGCGGGAGCGCGGCCGGCGGCAACTGCTGCCAGCGGACCAGCCCGGTGCTCTCCAGCATGGTCATGTGGTCGTTGACGAACTTGTTCGAGTCCTCGGCCAGCTTGCGCACGATCGGGTCGCGGGTGCTGGCCCGCACCGCGCCGATCACCGGGAAGATCTTGCCGTGGGCGACCCGGAGCCGGGTGACGAAGATCTGGTCGAACCGGGCGCCTTTGGCGTTCTGCATCTCGGTCAACCACCCCTTCTGCTCCGTCGTCGGATCGGTCGGCAGGGTCGCGCCGAGCTTGTTGGCCGCCTCCACCACCAACTGGTCCAGCACCGCGTGCTGCCGGGCGATCTCCGCGCCGACCTCCCGCACCCGGGCCGACTGCCCCTTCTCGGCGGCCATCTGCCCGGCCGGCATCTCCCACAGCCCGGCCAGCCGTACGCCGTTGAGCAGCGTCATGTCGGCGGCGTTCATCTGCACGCCGGGGTTCGGTGCGGCCTGCGCCGCCCCGGGAAGGACGCCGATCCCCGCGCCGAGCGCGGCGAGCAGCAGGACCACCCGGTACGCCCGGTGACGACGTGCGGATTCCAGCGATGCCATGGTTGCGGTGCCTCCTCGGTCCGGACCGGTACGCGGGGTGTGCCGGCCGGCCGTGCGGGCCGGCCGCCCGTCCGCACACTGGTACGGCCCGGCGGGCCGATCAGTTCAGCGGGTCGGCGAGGAGTCGTTCGAACGCCAGTTCGGCGGCGCCGATCAGCGCCGCGTCGTCACCTAGCTTCGGGGTGCGCAACCGCACGTGTTCCACGCAGGCGGGCAGCCCGTTGGTGTTGAGCCGGCTGCGCACCTGTGCGGCGGCGGCCAGGTAGAGGTCCCGCATCGTGCCCCCGAAGATGACCATTTCCGGGTTGAAGATGTTGACCAGGTTGGCGACGCCGAAGCCGAGCCAGTCGCCGGCCCGCCGTACCGCCGTCTGTGCCTGCGCGTCGCCGCGGTCGGCGGCGTCGAAGACGGCGAGCAGGGCGTCCCGACCGCGCGCCTCGGACCGGCCGGCGGCGCGCAGCAGGCCGTGTTCGCCGATCTCGGTCTCCCAGCAGCCGCGCCGGCCGCAGTCGCAGCGCACTCCGCCGGGGACCACCACCATGTGGCCGACCTCGCCGCCGTAGCCGCCGTGTCCGGTCAACCGCCGGCCGCCGGCGATGATGCCGGCACCCACGCCCACGTCACCGTAGATGTAGATGACGTTGTCGCATCCGGCGGCCGCGCCCCGCGCGTGCTCGGCGTACGCGGCCACGTCGGCCACGTTGCCCACCGTGATCGGCACGTCGGTGCCCAGTTCCGCGGCGAGCGCCCCGCCGATCGGCTCGTCCACCCAGCCGGTGGTGGGGCTGAGCCGGACCAGCCCGTCCTCGCGGCGGACCATGCCGCACACCGCCAGCCCGGCGCCCACGCAGACCGAGTCCGCCGGCACCGACCGGTGCATCTCCTTGACCGCGTCGGCCAGCAGCGGCGCGGCCTGCCCGGCGAGGAGGTTGCGCGGCCGGTCCAGCTCGCGGCGGTCGAGTACCTCACCGCCGAGCCCGACCCGCGCCGCCCGCAGCCGGTCCACCTCGACGCTGTACGCGTACGCGTAGACCCGCCCGGACTCGGGCCGGACGACGAGCGACGGTCGTCCGGCCCGCCGGGTCTCCTTGGGTGTCTCCTCGCTGACCAGTCCGGCGCCGGCCAGGTCGGCGGTCAACGCGCCGATGGTGCTGCGGTTGAGCCCGAGCGCGGTGGTCAGTTCCGCCCGGCTGGTGGCGCCGTGCACGTGCACGTAGCGGAGCAATGCGCCCAGGTTCTGCCGGCGGATCTCGTCCTGACTGGGGCCCGCGCGCATTGCCACTGCCATGGTGTTTCCGTACCCGGGTCAGCGCGTGCCGGTGGCGGCGGCCCGCCGACGCGACAGCGCGTCGATGGTCGCGGCGGCGAGCAGCACCACGCCGGTGACCACGAACTTGACGCCCGAGCTGTATCCCATCAGTCCCATACCGTTGTCGATGACCGCGACCACCGCGCCACCGAGCACGGCGTCGAGGACCCGGCCCTTGCCGCCGAAGAGGCTGGTGCCGCCGATCACCGCCGCGCCGACGGCGTAGAGCAGTACGTTACTGCCACCTGTGTTGGGGTCGACCGAGTTGGCCCGGCTGGCAGCCACGATGCCGCCGATCGCGGCCATCGAGGAGCAGATGACGAAGACGGAGATGCGGATCCGGTCGACGTTGATGCCGGCCCGGCGGGCCGCCTCGGCGTTGCCGCCGACCGCGTAGATGTGCCGTCCGTAGCTGGTGCGCTGGAGCACGAACGTCCAAACGATCAGCAGGAGCGCGATGATCGGCACCACGATCGGCACGCCCTTGAGCGAGACGACGAGCACGTTGCGGCTGCGCTCCAGGTTGAGCACGTAGACCGCCACGCCGAGGATCACGGCGAGGCCGGCGATCCGGACGGCGACCACCGCGATCGGGTCGGTGATCAGGCCGCGGGCGGCCCGGTTGCGGTGCCGCAGCAGTTGCACGGCCGCGTAGCCGGCGACGGCCACGGCGGCGAGCGCCCAGCCCAGGGCGGGGGCGAGGTTGCGGTTGGCGATCGCGACGAGCACGTCGTCCCGGACCGCGATGTTGGCGCCCTCGTCCATGAGCGTCAGCACCACGCCCTGGAAGGCCAGGAACCCGGCGAGCGTGACCACGAAGGAGGGGATGCCCACCTTGGCGACCAACAGGCCCAGCACGGTGCCGATCACCACACCGGTGACGACGGCGGCGAGCACCGCCACGTACCAGGGGTAGCCGAGCACCGTCACGACGTTGGCCAGGATCGCGGCGCAGACGCCGCTGGCGAAGCCGGCGGAGAGGTCGATCTCGCCGAGCAGAAGGACGAAGACCAGGCCCATGGCGATGAGCGTGACCGCCGCGCCCTGGGTGAACAGGTTCGCCAGGTTGCCGGCGGTGAAGAACGACGGGCGGGCGATGGAGAAGCCCACCGCCAGCGCCACGAGCATGACCACGGCGGGGAGTGCGCCGATGTCGCCGCCGCGCACCCGGCGCCAGTAGTTGTTCACGTGGCCGCCCAGGGTCGGTGTCGGGGCGACGCCGGCCGGGCCTTCCTTCTTCACGACGGTGGCAGTCATCGGACGGCTCCTGGGGTGGTGTCGGCGGGCGCGGCGCCGGCCGGCTCGCCGGTGAGGCCGAGGCTGCCGGAGCGGCCGGCGGTGATCAGCTCGACCACCTGCGAGTGGGTGATGTCGGTGGTCTTCACCTGGGCGACCATCTGGCCGAGGTAGAGCGCGGCGATCCGGTCGGAGACGGCGAAGACGTCGTTCATGTTGTGCGAGATGAGCACCACGGCCAGGCCGTTGTCGGCCAGCCGGCGCACCAGCTCCAGCACCTGGGCGGTCTGCGCGACGCCGAGTGCGGCGGTCGGCTCGTCCAGGATGACCAGCCGGCTGTTCCAGAGCACGGCCTTGGCGATGGCGACCGTCTGCCGCTGGCCGCCGGAGAGGCTTGCCACGTGCTGGCGCAGCGACTTCACGGTGCGCACGCTCAGCCCGGCGAGCGTCTCGGCGGCCATCTGCTCCATGGTCGGCTCGTCGAGCACGATGCCGCTGCGCTTCTCCCGGCCGAGGAACATGTTCTGCACGATGTCGAGGTTGTCGCAGAGCGCCAAGTCCTGGTAGACGACCTCGATCCCGAGCGCGGCGGCGTCGCGAGGGCTGTTGATGGTCACCGGCCGGCCGTCGAAGACGAACTCGCCGGCGTCGGTGGGGTGGATGCCGCTGATGCACTTGACCAGGGTCGACTTGCCGGCGCCGTTGTCGCCGACGAGCGCGGTCACCTCGCCTGCTTGTGCGGCGAAGGCGACGTCACGCAGCACCTGGACGGGACCGAAGCTCTTGTCGATCCCGCGTAGCTCCAGCAGGGGGGTTGCGGACACGGGGTTCTCCTTTGGGCGGAGGGAGGTCTCGGATCCCGTCCGGCGCGGGCGCCGCCCGGCACGGGGTCTCCCGTGCCGGGCGGCGCCGCCTGAGGCGGGTGGGTCAGCTCACGCCGGCGTCGGTGCAGAGCTTCGTGAAGGCACCGGTGCATAGCTCTTCCTTGGTGACGTAGCCGTCGGCCACCACGTCCTTGACGTTGTCCTTGTAGATGGCCTTGGGCTCCAGCAGCACGGACGGGACGTCCCGGTTGCCCTGCGGGTCGTTGACCGTCTGGCCGGTGTCCTTCTTCTCGCCCTTGGCGAGCGCGATGGCCAGCTCGGCGGCGGCGTCCGCCTCCTTCTTGACCGCCTTGTAGACGGTCATGCACTGGTCACCCGCGAGGATGTTCTGCAGGCCCTCCTTGGTGGCGTCCTGACCGGTCACCGGGACCTTGCCGTTGAGCTTGTTCTTCTTAAGCACCGAGATGGCCGCGTTGCCGAGACCGTCGTTGGCGGCGAGCACGCCGTCGATCTTGCCGCCGGCCTTGGTCATCTGCTGCTCGAAGATCGTAGCGGCCTGCGCGTTGTCCCAGGCCGGCACCGAGTCGTCTGCGACCTTGGTGTACTCCTTCGAGTCGAACTTCGGCTTGAGCACCGAGTCGTACCCGTTCTTGAACAGGGTGGCGTTGTTGTCGGTCGGCGAGCCGTTGAGGTACGCGATCGACGGGTTCTTGACGCCCTTGTCGGTCAGGCACTTACTCAGGCCCTCGCCCTGGAGCTTGCCGACCGCCTCGTTGTCGAAGCTGACGTAGTACTGGGCGGAGCCGCCCAGGGTCAGCCGGTCGTAGTCGATGGTCGCGACGCCCTGCGACTTGGCCTTGTCGAGCACGGCCTTGCCGGTGCCGGAGTCCAGGTTGACGATCATCAGGACGTTGACGCCGTTGGTGATCATCTGGTCGGCGATGGTCTGGAACGCGGTCTTGTCGTTCTGCGCGTTCTGGATGTCGGACTCGACGCCGGCCGCGTCGAACGCCGCCTTGAGGTACTTGCGGTCCGCGCCCTCCCAGCGGGCGGAGGACTTGCTGTCCGGCAGGATCACGCCGATCTTCGGTTTCTTGGCGTTGGCGCCGCCGGCCTCGTCGGACGAACCGCCGTCGTCACCACAGGCGGCCATGCTGCCGGTCGCGAGCAGCCCGACGGCCGCGAAGGTGAGGAAGCCCTTGCGCATGTGCAGGGTCCTTTCGAGGGGGGGAGTGGTGATGTTTTGTTGTGTCCGGCAACGTATTCCCCGCCCTCCATGAGTCGCAAGACTGTCGAGGTCAGAAGTTTTGTTGGCGGCGGTAACAATTCCGCAACGTCGGCGACACGCCCCCCCGGTGCGTGCGACTCCTCGCGGAGTCCGGTGGCAGGTGGCAGGTGGCGTGGCGGACGGCGGTGCGGGGTGCGGGGTGCGACGCCAGGGTCGGGCCGGAGTGCCACATTCCGCAACGGTCTCTTGACGCGGCGCGGAAGTTCCACGAAGATCCAGCTATACATCGACAGACGTTCACGTTTTTCCTCCGTATGGGAGCGCTGTCGACGCGACTCACGGGGGTGTCCTATGCGTGTCGTATTCGGCTCCGCACATGACAGGTCGCGCCCGTGAGTGCCGCCGAACTCCTCGCCACCATGTCGATCTGCCTGGTCTCGGCGGTCCTCGTCTGCTCCGGCCTCGGCAAGCTGGCCACGCCCAGGCACGCCCGCCAGCTCTTCATGGCGCTCCTGCCGGTGCGTCGCGGCACGGCCCTCTCGCTGGTGCGGGCGGTCGCGGCCGTCGAGGCTGTCGTCGGTGCGGCCCTGCTCGTGCCGGCCGGCCGGCCGGCCGCCGCCGCGGCGACCGCCGCCCTGGGGGCCGGCTTCGCGGCGGCCGGTCTCGCGGGTCGGCAGCGCGGGACGACGTTGCCCTGCGGATGCTTCGGTCGGCCAGAGGGCCGTCCGCTGGGTGTGCGAAACGTCCTGATCGGGCTCGCGCTCGTGGGCTTCGGCACCGCGCTGCTGCTCACCTCGCCGGCGGCTCTCCCGGCCGACCGGATGGCCGTCGTGGCCGCGAGTCTCGTCGCGGGCATGGCCCTGCTGTTGTGGCGCGGCATGGTCGTCGACCTGGTCCGGCCCCCGACGCGCCCGGCCGGCGCGGAGCTGTCTAAGGAGATCGCTGGATGAGTTACGTCTTCGGGTTCGGGTTGCTGGTGGTCGCGGGCGCCGTGGTGGTGCTCTTCGCGATGCTGGGCGAGCTGTACGCGCGCTCCGGCGGCATGGAGGGCGCGGGCGCGCCCGGCGGCGGCAGCGGCACCGTCCGGTTGCTCGACGGAGCCCGCGTCGGGTCGCGGCCGGAGCGCTGGCCTGCCGGTCTGGCGGAGGTCGCCACCGCGGACCTGCGGGTCGTGCTCGTGTTCAGCACCTCCTGCAACAGCTGCGAGAAGGCGGCCGGCGAGGTCGGCGACCTGGCCGACACGCGTGACTTCGCCATCCTGATCTCGACGATCGACCAGGAGCGCGGCGAGGACTTCATGACCCGACACGAACTGGCGGGACTCCCGCACCACATCGACGTGGGGGGCGAATGGGTGGCGGAAGAACTGGGCGTGATGACCAGCCCGTCGGCGCTGGTCTTCCGGCACGGGCGCCTGGTTTCGGCATTGTTGTTCACCGATCTGGCGGCGCTCAGCGCCGCCGTCTTCCCGGTCAAGGAGGCTGTTGGGAATGAATGAGGAGAAAATGACGGCGACAGGCCGTCGCGGGGGTAGCCGGCGAGGCTTCCTCGCAAAGATCGGCGTCGCCGGCCTGGTGGCGTCGGGGGCGGTCTTCGCCCGCTCGACGCCGGCGATGGCGGCTAACTACCAGTGCTGCAGCCTCGTCTACGTCCCACCGAACATCTCGTACTCGACGTGCAAGTCGGCCACCTACAAGTACATCTGGTACTGCTCGGTCAACGGCTACCTGCACTGCAACTGCTGCGAGAAGAAGAACAGCTCGGGCAAAATCACCGGATCTGGCATCCACTGCCAGTACAACTGAGCCCGCCGATGGTCGTCTGGCTCGTCGTCGGCATCGCGGGAGCGGTGCTGCAGATTCTCAGTCCTTGAGGCCTCTCCATGGCTGGGGTCGCCAGCCCTATGTTGAGGCGGAACGTATCTGAAGGACTTCGATTCCTGGCGGGCCTCGCGGTCGGCGGACTCGTCGCCGGAATGGTTCTCGCCGTGCCGGTCTACCTGATCGGATCGGCGGTCGGGGAACTGGTCCCCGAGACATGGCGGGTGGTGGCCCTCGTCGCACTCGCGGTGCTGTTCGGCGTTCTGGATCTGCTCGACCGGACGCCGCACATCTGGCGACAGGTGCCGCAGCGACTGGTCCGGACCCTGCCGGCCGGCACGCTCGGGGTGGTCTGGGGAATCGATCTGGGTCTGCTCTTCACCACGCAGAAGACCACGTCGCTGATCTGGTTGGCCACGGCAGGCGTCGTGCTTGTCGCACCCGGATCCGCGCCGTTGGTGCTGGTTGTCACGGCCCTCACCGTGACCCTCCTGGTCACTATCTGGAGCCTGACCAGGAAGGCCGCCGAGATCGAGGAAAGGAGTGACCGGCTATGGGTGAGTCGGGTTCGACGGGTCTCCGGAGCGGCGATGCTGCTGCTGGCGGCAGCCCTCGCCGTGACCGTCGTTTCCCCGTGACCCCCACCCTGGAACCCGACACGACCCAGGGGCAGGTGGTGATCACCAGGTTCCACTGCGGTGATCTGGTGCGCGTGCTGATCGTTCTGCTGCTGCATCTGCGGGTGAAGCGGGACGTCCGTCGCCATGCCGAGGGCTTCCTCGGCATCAGGCTGCTCGTGCGGTGGCGGGAGCGGACGGTGTGGAGCATCTCGCTCTGGCGGGATCTCGACAGCGTCTACTCGATGGGCGGGGTGTCCAGGCACGTCGCCGCGTCGAGGGTGCCCGCGAAGCTCGGCGTCACCACCAGTTGCGACATCTTCTGCCACGTCGGTGAGTGGACCCGGGTCATGTTCGGCGGCGACAGGTGTCCGTCCCGGCCCGGCGGACGCTCCGGAGATTGACGTCCAAACACACGTGAACAACAGGTTCTGCTAATCGGGAGGAGTCCCAGAATGCCTTTGCCAACCGACCGCGGCGTCGTGGTCATCGACGTCGAGGACGACGGTACGCGCACCGTGCGCATCTGTGCGGAGGTCGTGAACGGCGCACCCGTCGACGTCTTCGCGGAACACCACGGCGCCGTGCACGTCCGTGTGCACAACGACGTCCCGATGTTCACCCAGGGGCGGCGTAGCGTCTCCAAGCGGATCGCCGAGGTCTACGACGACAACGGCACGATCAACGTCGGCCGGGTCCGCGGCGCGGCCTGATCCGTTAGTCGGCGCGGGGGACGGGCCGGTCGTGCCGGCGGCCGGTCCTCCGCGCGTTTCCCGTTCTCGTGTTCCCCGTCCCGCCAGACGGGCGGACAGCGGGGCGGCCCGCGCGTCCGTCACCGGGTGGACAGCGGAGCGACCGCGGCGAAGGCCTTGAGGTCCAGTTCGCCGGTGACCGGCACGACCGCCACGGTCAGCGCGCCGTCGACCTCGGCCGCACCACCTCGTCGGACGGCAGCCCGGCCGGGTCGGCGCCTACCCGCCTGGCCGGCAGACCAGCACCGTCGGCGCGCCGGCCACCCGGGTCAGCACCAGACTGGCCGGCGCGTCGCCGGCCAGCCGCAGATCGCGGCGCAGCTTCTCCGGCTCCAGCGCCGACCCGCGCTTGCGGATCTCCAACCGTCCGACCCGGCGCTCCCGCAGCAGCGCGCGCAGCCGCTTCAGCGAGAACGGCAGCACGTCGGTGATCTCCAGGCAGCGGGCGAACGGGGTGGGGCGGGCCTCGTCGGCGTACAGGTAGGCGATCGACGGGTCCGCCAGCGTGGCGTCGAGGTCGGCGGCCAGCTCGGCGACCAGGTGCGCGCGTACCACCGCCGGGTCCGGGTCGTAGAGGAACCGCCGCACCGGCCCCACCTCCGCCTCGGCCGCTCCGGTGCCGGTCAGGTGATAGGAGGGGACCCTTTTACTACCGGAGGCGTTAACAAGGGGCCCTTCCTTCTCACGCAGCAGGGTGGCGCGGCGGGGGACGCCGGCCAGGTCGCCGCACCACAGCGCGGCCTCCACCAGGTCGCCGTCGACGCTCACCCACTCCGCCTCGGCGCCGGCCGGGATCAGCGCGTGGTCCAGGCCGGGCGCGACCTTGACCACCGTGCGCGGCACCCGGTCGGCCAGTCCGGTGACGAAGTCCCACGGCGGCGAGTAGGCGTTCGGGTCGAACACCCGCCGCCCGGTGCCGGCCCGCCGCCGCGCCGGGTCGCAGAAGGCGGCGTCGACGCCGCGCACGTCGAACGCGGTGGCGTCGCCGCACTCCACCGTGACCGACCCGGCGAGCCCGGCCGCTTCGGCGTTGGCGGCGGCCATCGCCGCGGTCAGCGGGTCGGCCTCCACCGCGTGCACCCGGATGCCCGCGCGGGCCGCGGCCAGCGCGTCCGCGCCCAGCCCACAGCCCAGGTCGGCCAGGGTGCGCACGCCGGCGGCCCGCAGGCGCGCCGCCCGCCGGTCCGCCACCGCCCGCCTGGTGGCCTGTTCCAGGCCGGCCCGGGTGAGGAACATCCCGGCGGCCTCCGCCCCGAACTTGCCGACCGCCCGGCGACGCAGTTCCGCCTGGGTGAGTGCGGCGGCGGCGAGTCCGCCCGGAATGCCTGCCGAACGCAGCGCGGCGGCCGCGGTCAGCGGGTCGCCGCCGGCCACCCGGTCGGCCGCGGCGAGCGCGGCCGACCCCTCGGGGGTACGCAGCGCGGCGAGCTGGTCGAGGTCCACCGGACCATTCTCCCGACCCGGTTCCGGGGCGACACGAAGGGCACGGCGTTGGCACTCTCCTTGACGGAGTGCTAGCTGAGGAATAACCTGCGATTAGCACTCTCACCCTGAGGGTGCCAACGACCGGGCCTCGTGCCCGGGAGTTGAGCGCCAGGCGGACCGGCACCCGCGACGACGGTCCCGCCCGGTGGCATGTGGCAGATTGACGCCGGTCGGCACGCTGACCGGTAACGACACCAAGTACCCGGGAGGGTATGCCCGTGACTACCGCGACCAAGGTTGCGATCAAGCCGCTCGAGGACCGCATCGTGGTGCAGGCGAACGAGGCCGAGACCACCACCGCCTCGGGCATCGTGATCCCCGACACCGCCAAGGAGAAGCCGCAGGAGGGCACCGTCCTCGCTGTGGGCCCCGGCCGGATCGACGACAAGGGCAACCGCGTGCCGGTCGACGTGAAGGTCGGCGACACCGTTCTCTACTCGAAGTACGGCGGCACCGAGGTCAAGTACGCCGGCGAGGAGTACCTGGTGCTCTCCGCCCGCGACGTCCTCGCGGTCATCGAGAAGTAAGCAACCGATCAGTGTCGTTGCCCCGATCCGGCTCGCCGGGCCGGGGCAACGTCGCTTCGAAGGGATATTGATGGCGAAGATCCTGAGCTTCTCGGATGACGCCCGGCACCTGCTCGAGCACGGTGTCAACGCCCTCGCGGACACGGTCCGGGTCACCCTCGGCCCGCGCGGGCGCAACGTCGTCCTGGACAAGAAGTTCGGTGTGCCCACGATCACCAACGACGGCGTGACCATCGCCAAGGAGATCGAGCTCACCAACCCCTACGAGAACCTGGGCGCGCAGCTGGTCAAGGAGGTGGCGACCAAGACCAACGACGTCGCCGGCGACGGGACCACCACCGCGACCGTGCTGGCCCAGGCCATGGTCCGCGAGGGCCTGCGCAACGTGACCGCCGGCACCAACCCGACCGGCCTGAAGCGGGGCATCGACGCGGCGGCCGCCAAGGTCTCCGAGGCGCTGCTCGGCAAGGCCGTCGAGGTCTCCAGCAAGGAGTCGATCGCGCACGTGGCGACCATCTCCGCGCAGGACGCCACCATCGGCGAGCTGATCGCCGAGGCGATGGAGAAGGTCGGCCGCGACGGTGTCATCACCGTCGAGGAGGGCTCCGCGCTCACCACCGAGCTGGAGGTGACCGAGGGTCTGCAGTTCGACAAGGGCTTCATCTCGCCGAACTTCGTCACCGACGCGGAGGGGCAGGAGGCGGTCCTGGAGGACCCGTACATCCTGATCACCACGCAGAAGATCTCGGCCATCGAGGAGCTGCTGCCGCTGCTGGAGAAGGTTCTCCAGAACAACAAGCCGCTGCTCATCGTCGCCGAGGACGTCGAGGGTCAGGCCCTGTCCACGCTCGTGGTCAACGCCCTCCGCAAGACCATCAAGGTCTGCGCGGTGAAGGCGTCCGGCTTCGGCGACCGCCGCAAGGCGATGCTGCAGGACATGGCGATCCTCACCGGCGCCGAGCTGGTCGCCCCGGAACTGGGCTACAAGCTCGACCAGGTCGGCCTGGAGGTGCTCGGCACCGCGCGCCGGGTCGTGGTCGACAAGGAGAACACCACTGTCGTCGACGGTGGCGGACAGGCCTCCGAGGTCACCGACCGGGTCGCCCAGATCCGCAAGGAGATCGAGGCGTCCGACTCGGACTGGGACCGGGAGAAGCTGGCCGAGCGGCTGGCGAAGCTCTCCGGCGGCATCGCCGTGATCAAGGTCGGCGCGGCCACCGAGGTCGAGATGAAGGAGCGCAAGCACCGCATCGAGGACGCCATCGCCGCGACCAAGGCCGCGGTCGAGGAGGGCACGGTCCCGGGTGGCGGCGCCGCCCTGGCCCAGATCCTGCCGGTTCTCGACGACGACCTCGGCTTCACCGGTGAGGAGAAGGTCGGTGTCTCGATCGTGCGCAAGGCGCTCGTCGAGCCGCTGCGCTGGATCGCCCAGAACGCCGGCCACGACGGTTACGTGGTGGTGCAGAAGGTCGTCGGCCAGGACTGGGGCCACGGCCTGGACGCCGCCACCGGCGAGTACGTCGACCTGGCCAAGTCCGGCATCATCGACCCGGTGAAGGTGACCCGCAACGCGGTCACCAACGCCGCCTCGATCGCCGGCCTGCTGCTCACCACCGAGAGCCTGATCGTGGAGAAGCCGGCCGACCCGGAGCCGGCCGCCGCCGGTGGGCACGGCCACTCGCACGGGCACGGCCACCAGCACGGCCCGGGTTTCTGACCCGAGGAGTTCGGCCCGACGTCAGGGCACACCGCCGACGTGGCGGTGTGCCCTGACGCGTACCCGGCGCCGGACGAGGTTGGCGGCCGAGGCCCGCGGTCGACAACACTGGATGGGTGAACACCCTCTCCCGCCGTCGCGCGGCATTGTCCGGTGTGGTCGCCGCCGTGGTGGCACTCGGTGTGGCGGAGCCGGTGGCGGTGCTGACCGGTCCGCGGTCCGCCCCGCTGATCGCGGTCGGCGGCCTCGTCGTCGACCTGGTGCCGGAGCCGCTCAAGCAATTCGCCATCGACGTCTTCGGCACGTACGACAAGATCGCGCTGCTGATCGGGACGGGGCTGTTGCTGGCCGTCTTCGGCGCGCTGCTCGGTCTGGCCGCCGCCCGCCGGCTGGCGACCGGCCTGGCCGGCATCGCGGTGTTCGCCGCGCTCGGGGTGGCCTCCGCGCTGACCCGGCCCGGCGCGGGCCCGCTCGACGTGCTGCCGTCGCTCGTCGGCGGCGCCCTGGGCGCGCTCACGCTCTGGGCCTTCGTCGCCGGCCCGCTGCGCGGGGTCGACTCCGACCGGCCGGCCGGCGATGCCGCGGCACACCGCCGGGCGTCCGTACCGCCCCCGGCGGTCGCGGCGCTCGCGAAGGACGAGGAGTCCTCCGGCGGTTGGGAGCCACCCGCGCGGGACGACGATCCGGAGTCGCGTCGCCGGTTCCTGCGCGGCGTGGGGCTGTTGGCCGGCGCGGCGTCGGTCGCCGGTCTGGGTGGGCACTGGCTGGCCGGCCGGCGTGGTGTCTCGACGGCCCGCGCGGCGGTGAAGCTGCCGGCCCCGGCCGCGCCCGCGCCACAGGTGCCCGTCGGGGCGGACCTGTCCCTGCCCCGGCTCGCCCCCTACGTGACGCCGAACCGGGAGTTCTACCGGATCGACACCGCGCTGGTGGTGCCGCAGGTGGACCCGGTCACCTGGCGGCTGCGCATCCACGGCCGGGTGCGCAAGCCGATCGAGTTGAGCTTCGACGACCTGCTCGCCCGCCCGCTCGTCGAGCGCTACGTGACGTTGGCCTGCGTGTCCAACGAGGTCGGCGGGGACCTGATCGGCAACGCCCGCTGGCTCGGCGTACCGCTCAAGGACCTGCTGGACGAGGCGGGCCCGGAGGACGGCGCGGACCAGGTGGTGGGGCGCGCGGCCGACGGCTGGACCTGCGGCGCCCCGACCGCGGCGCTGCGCGACGGGCGGGACGCGCTGCTCGCGGTCGGGATGAACGGTGAGCCCCTGCCGATCGAGCACGGCTTCCCGGTGCGGATGGTGGTGCCCGGCCTGTACGGCTACGTCTCGGCGTGCAAGTGGCTCACCGAGTTGGAGCTGGCCAGCTTCGCGGACTTCGACGCGTACTGGGTGCCGCGTGGCTGGTCCGCCGAGGGGCCGGTCAAGACGCAGTCGCGCATCGACACGCCCCGGCCCCGCAGCCGCCCGGCCGCCGGCCCGGTGACGGTCGCCGGTGTGGCGTGGGCGCAGCACCGGGGCGTGCGGCGCGTCGAGGTGCGCGTCGACGGCGGCCCGTGGCGGGACGCGACGTTGGCTCCGACGGTGTCGACGGACACCTGGGTGCAGTGGTCGTGGCGTTGGGAGGCCACGCCGGGGGAGCACACGCTCCAGGTGCGGGCCACCGACGCGACCGGTGGCACGCAGCCGGAGCAGCGCAGGCCGGTCGCCCCGGACGGCGCGACCGGTTGGCACACCGTACGGGTCACAGTGGCCTGACCTCCCGAGGTGGCGCGAGCGCCTGGTGACGACATCCAGGCTGCTAGCCTGCGGCCGTCGGTGTGATCATCGAAACGGGGGATCGGGTGCACATCATGCGGGGGATGGCGCGGCTGGGTGTCGTGATCGTCAGTGTCGTCTCGTTGGTCGGCTGCGGAGGCGATGACCTTCCGACGACGAAGGACTCGTCGGCGACCACGGCGTTGCGTGCCGGCGCCGAGGCCGTACGGAGCGCGAAGACGGTGCGGGCGTCGTTCAAGGTCAAACTGTCCGAGGGGGGTCTCCTGACCGGCAAGGCGGAGACGGTCGTCGATCTCGCCACCTCCTTCTCCTACACGTTCCGCAACGACATGGTGCCGACGTCCGACATCGATGGGACCGCGGTGGCGGAGGCCGACAGGGCGTACCTCCGTTCCTCGCGGTGGAAGCCGCCGGCCGGCAAGCAGTGGTTCGAGGTGGGCCGGAGCGCGGGCGGCAAACTGGACGAGCCGGTCCAGGGAGACTGGCTGGCCGTGGCGATGTCCTGGCTGTGGGACCCGTCGTTCCTGCTCGACCAGGGGTTGTCCGAGGTGGAGCGGATCGAGAGCGCCGTGGACGCGAGCGTGCCGGGCGCCACGGTGCGGTACGACGTCGACGTGTTCGTCGAGCATGAACGCCTGGGTCAGGAATTGACCGCGTGGGCGAAGCAGACCGGCGGGTCGACGTTCGGCGTCGTCCTGTGGACGGATGAGGACAACCGGCCGGTGCGGTTGAAGGTCAAGTCCTCGACCGCGTACATGTTGTTCGACGCCGACGTGACCTTCACCGACTACGGCGCCCCGGTGCAGGTCATCGTGCCGCCCGCGAGCAAGGTCGCCCCCGTGAGGTGACCCGCCCGCCACCAGGGTCCTGCCGCTCGGGGCCGATCGACCCCTCGGCCTACGACACCGCCGCGCCCCGGAAGCCCGGGGCGCGGCGGTCGAGGATCGTGACGGTTCAGGCGACCTTGCGCTGATCGGGGACGGCGCTCTTGTGCGAGCGGCCGAGGCGCGCCTCCAGCCGGTCGATGTCCACCCGGCTCTGCCGCCGGTCGGCCAGGTCCTCCCAGCCGAGTGCGAGCAGCCGCAGTCGCTCCGACTCGCTGAAGCCGCCCCACACGCCGTAGGGCTCGCGGACGGACAGCGCGTGGGCGGCGCACTCGGCGCGCACCGGGCAGGCACGGCAGACCGTCTTGGCGCCGGTCTCCCGGCGCAGCCGGGAGGAGCCCCGCTCGCCGTCCGGGTGGAAGAACTGGGCGCTGTCGCGGCCGCGGCAGGCACCGAGCCGCTGCCAGTCCCACAGGTCGACAATGGGTCCAGGCAGCCTACGTACGTTCGACATCAGCACCCCTCCTCCCGCGCGGCACCGCGGATGATGTTCGTGGCCAGCTACCGGGCGGCGGTCCGCGCGGGATGCCGGTTCCGGATGAAGCCCTCGGTACCCGGGTCGTTGGCGGCTCACACATGTGTGATCGAAAAGCTCGGACAGCCGGTGGCATATGCCCCATCTGTCGGAAAAGTTCGAATGATTGCCCGGAACCCCCTCCCGAGAGCACCTCCGCGTGGTCTGCTCTGAGTCGGAGAGGAGACCACTGTGAGTAGTGTTCTTGTGTGCGTTCGGACACCATTGGCGGCCCAGCATCTGACGTCCGCGGCGGCGCGGCTCGGGCTGTCCGGCGTCGTCCGGACGGCCGTCTCCGACCCGGAGGTGATGCTGCGGTTGGCTGAGCGTCCGGTCGACGTGGTGCTGGCCGACACCGCCCTGACCCGACCGGACAGCGCCGGCTTCGTCCGCCGGGTGCTCGCCCGCGCCCCGCAGGCGGCGGTGCTGCTGCTCGGCGTCGAGGAGTCGGAGTCGGCGGCGGCCACCATCAGCGCCGGGGCCCGCGGTCTGATCCAGAACGTGGACCACGACCTGACCAGCGCGGTCGCCAAGGCGCTGCTGCTGCTGTCGGCCCCGGGGCGTAACAACCGCCACCGGGTGACCGATCCCGCCCGGGACGCGGCGGCGGTCGGCGGGACGACCCGGACGGCGACGCCGGGGCGTGCCCCGGGCGGGCCGGGCTGGCCCGCGGCGGCCGTGGATGCGGCCGGCCCGCCCACGATGGTGCCGGTGCAGCGGGGCGAGGACCCCAACGACCCGGTGGCCGACGGGGCGGAGGCGGCCCAACCGGCCGTCCAGCGGTCGGCGCGCTCGCCGCGCAGCGCCACCGGGCTCACCGAGCGGGAGCTTCAGGTGCTGCTCGGCATGGCCGAGGGTAAGAGCAACGCGGAGATCGGGCGGGAGCTGTTCGTCTCCGAGGACACGGTCAAGACACACGCCCGCCGGCTGTTCCGCAAGCTCGGTGCCCGCGACCGGGCGCACGCCGTGGCCGCCGGGTTCCGGGCCGGCCTGGTGGCCTGACCCGGACGGGCTCAGCCCTCGGCGGTCTCGTCGGTGCCCTCGGTGAGCGTGTCGTGCACGCCGTCGGCGTAGCCGCGGGCGTAGTCCCAGCTCACGTAGTGGTCGGGATCGGGGTCGAAGGCCGGCTCGTGCACCCGGGGACGCCCCGAGTTGAGCAGATGGCGCAGGTTGCCCCGCAGCAGGTCCCAGTCGAAGTAGTGCGGCTCCCGGCAGTCCTCGCACTCGATCACCAGGCCACGGACCCCGATCGGCTGGAGCAGGGCCTGGTAGATCTCCAGATCGGCGAGATCCTCCAGGACGTCCTGCCGCTCGCCTTCGGTCAGCGGGTCGAGCGCGTCCTCGTCGCCGGTGTCGTGCAGGCCGGCAGCCGGATCGGCGGGGTCGCCGTTGAACGGGTCGATGGGCTCCTCGTGCACCCCCTCACCGTAGACCCCGCGCCGCCGGAAAGCCCGCCCCCGGGCCCGCTGTGGTCCGGCCTACCCCCGGGCCCGCCGCTGCCCGGGGCGGAGCAGGCCAGTGGGTACGATGAGGCGACGCGCCGTCACCCGGCGCACGCCGGTGCCCCCGCGCGCCGCCTCGCTGCAGCCCGTTCGACCAGCTCAGGGGAGCAATCGTGGAGAATTCGCCCAGCACCGAGATCCCGGCCGGCGTCGACGGCGGGGAGCTGGGTGGCCATCTGCCCGAGCTGCCGGCCGGTTCGGCCCGGGTGGTGCCGCTCGGGCTGACCTTCGACGACGTGCTCCTTCAGCCGGGCGAGTCGGACGTCGTACCCAGCCGGGTCAACACCCGGACCCGCCTGACCCGCAACGTCGAGCTGACCGTGCCGCTGCTGTCCAGCGCGATGGACACCGTCACCGAGGGGCGGATGGCGATCGCCATGGCCCGCCAGGGCGGCATCGGCGTGCTGCACCGCAACCTCTCGGTGGAGGACCAGGCGCTCCAGGTCGACCTGGTGAAGCGCTCCGAGTCCGGCATGATCACCAACCCGGTCACCGCCAGCCCGGACGACACGCTGCGCGAGGTCGACGCGCTCTGCGGGCGCTACCGCATCTCCGGTGTGCCGGTGGTGGACGGGCAGGGCCAGCTGGTCGGCATCGTGACCAACCGGGACATGCGCTTCGTCTCCGACCCGGCCACGCCGGTACGCGACATCATGACCCGGACGCCGCTGATCACCGCCCCGGTCGGGGTGAGCAAGGACGACGCGCTCGGGCTGCTGCGCCAGCACAAGATCGAGAAGCTGCCGATCGTCGACGGGGTCGGCAAGCTGCGCGGCCTGATCACGGTGAAGGACTTCACCAAGAGCGAGCAGTACCCGGACGCCACCAAGGACGACGCCGGCCGGCTGCGCGTCGCCGCCGCCATCGGGGTCGGCGAGGACTCCTACAAGCGGGCCCGGGTCCTGGTCGACGCCGGGGTGGACGTGCTCATCGTGGACACCGCGCACGGCCACCAGCGGGCCGTTCTGGAGATGGTCGCCCGGCTCAAGCGGGACGTGAGCATCGACATCGTGGGTGGCAACATCGCCACCTACGCGGGGGCGAGGGCGCTCGTCGAGGCCGGCGCGGACGGCGTGAAGGTGGGCGTGGGCCCGGGTGCCATCTGCACCACCCGGATCGTCGCCGGGGTCGGCGTACCGCAGATCACCGCGATCATGGAGGCGGCCCGGGCCGCCCGCCCGGCCGGCGTGCCGGTGATCGGCGACGGCGGCATCCAATACTCCGGCGACATCGCCAAGGCCCTGGTGGCCGGCGCCGACACGGTGATGCTCGGCAGCCTGTTGGCCGGCTGCGAGGAGAGCCCCGGCGAGCTGATCTTCGTCAACGGCAAGCAGTACAAGGCGTACCGGGGGATGGGCTCGCTCGGCGCCATGCAGTCGCGCGGGCAGGTCAAGTCCTACTCCAAGGACCGCTACTTCCAGCAGGACGTGACGAGCGACGAGAAGCTGGTCCCGGAGGGCGTCGAGGGTCAGGTGCCCTACCGCGGCCTGCTCTCCCAGGTCGCCCACCAGCTCACCGGCGGCCTGCGCCTGGCCATGGGCTACGCGGGTGCGGAGACCATCGCCGACCTGCACCAGCGCGGCCAGCTCATCCGGATCACCGCGGCCGGGCTCAAGGAGAGCCACCCGCACGACATCCAGATGACCGTCGAGGCGCCCAACTACCACACCCGCTGACCCACCACCCCCAACCATCTGGAGTCCCCATGCGTGACGTGGTCGAGATCGGGCTGGGCAAGACCGCGCAGCGCGGCTACCACCTGGACGACATCGCCATCGTGCCGAGCCGCCGCACCCGGGACGTCGACGACGTCTCCACCGCGTGGCAGCTCGACGCGTACCGGTTCGACATCCCCTGCGTCGCGCACCCCTCGGACGCGACGATGAGCCCCGCCTCGGCGGTCCGGCTCGGCCAGCTCGGCGGGCTCGGCGTGCTCAACGTCGAAGGGCTGTGGACCCGCTACGAGAACCCGGGCAAGGTGCTGGAGGAGTTGGCCGGCCTCGGCGAGGACGCGCGGGCGACCAAGCGCCTCCAGGAGGTCTACGCCGAGCCGATCCGCCCCGACCTGATCGCCGAGCGGGTGCGCGAGCTGCGGGCCGGCGGCGGCACGGTGGCGGTGCGGGTGTCCCCGCAGCACACCCTGGCGCTGGCCCCGGTGATCCTGGACGCCGGGGTGGACATCCTGGTCATCCAGGGCACCCTGGTCTCCGCCGAGCACGTCTCCACCACCGACGAGCCGCTGAACCTCAAGGAGTTCATCGCCGACCTGGACCTGCCGGTCATCGTCGGCGGCTGCACCGACTACAAGACCGCGCTGCACCTGATGCGTACCGGCGCGGCCGGCGTGATCGTGGGCATCGGCGGTGACGACTGGTCGACCACCGAGTCGGTGCTCGGCATCCGGGTGCCGATGGCCACCGCCATCGCCGACGCCGCCGCGGCCCGCCGCGACTACCTGGACGAGACCGGCGGCCGGTACGTGCACCTGATCGCCGACGGCGACATGCAGACCTCCGGCGACGTGGCCAAGGCGCTGGGCTGCGGCGCGGACGCGGTGATGCTCGGCGAGCCGCTCTCGCTGTGCGAGGAGGCCCCGGCCGGTGGCGCCTGGTGGCACTCCGCGGCCAGTCACCCGTCGCTGCCCCGGGGCGCGTTCGAGGTGGCCGGGGAGCCGCTCGGCTCGATGGAGCGGCTGCTGTTCGGCCCGGCCGACGAGCCGGACGGGCAGCTCAACCTCTTCGGCGGCCTGCGCCGCGCGATGGCCAAGTGCGGCTACCGCGACCTCAAGGAGTTCCAGAAGGTCGGCCTGGTCCTCGACCGCTGAACACCGCGCGGCGCGGGTGCGGGTTCCGGCCCCGCCCGCGCCGCCGCGCGTCTAGGCTCGCCGGGTGGGCGCCCGTGCCGCCGTGACGTGCGTGTGACCGTCGCTGGGTAGGCTGCCGCGGGCGGAACGGCCCGCGGGGAGGGCCGCCGTGCGGGCTCCGGGAAGGATCGAGGCGATGACGCGGCGCGGGGGACGACGACTGCTGGGACTGGTGGCCTGCGGAACGCTCCTGGCCGGCTGTGGATCGGCCGAACCGGACCCGGCTCCGCCGTCGTCCGCGACCGCGTCGCCGTCGGCCACCCGCGGGTTCGCGCCCGGTGCGCCAGGTGTCGGCGATCCCTACTTCCCCCGGTACGGCAACGGCGGCTACGACGTCGCGCACTACACGCTGAAGGTGCGCTACGACCCGGCCACCGACAAGCTGACCGGGGTCACCACGCTGCGGGCCACCGCCACCGCCAACCTGTCCGCGTTCAACCTGGACCTGGCCGGGCTGACCGTCCGCTCGGTCACCGTGGACGGTGCCAAGGCCCAGCACAGCCGCACCGACAACGAGCTGGTCGTCACCCCGGCCACCGGCCTCACCTCCGGCAACGGCTTCGTCGCCGAGATCCGCTACGACGGGCGGCCGGAGGCGTTGCGCACCGAGGCGCTCGGCGAGGGCGGCTGGCTGCACACCGACGACGGGGCGATCGCGCTCGGGCAGCCGGAGTCGGCGAGCACCTGGTTCCCGGTCAACGACCACCCGTCGGACAAGGCCACCTACGACGTCGAGATCACCGTGCCGAAGGGACTGACCGCGGTCTCCAACGGGGTGCCGAAGCCGAGGACGACGAGCGGCGACTGGACCACCTGGCGGTGGTCGGAGGGCGCGCCGATGGCCAGTTACCTGACCACTGTGGTGATCGGGAAGTTCCGGGTCACCTCGGGGGAGCACAAGGGACGGCCGGTGTACCACGCCGTCAGCACGCGGTTGGCCGAGGGCGCCCCGGACCGGTCGATCGCCCGCACCGTGGAGGTCGCCGACTACCTGGAGAGCGTGTTCGGGCCGTACCCGTTCGACGCGTACGGGGGTGTGGTGGTCGCCGACGACCGGGTCCGCTACGCGTTGGAGACGCAGAGCCGGCCGGTGTACTCGGCGAACTTCTTCCGGCAGGGCGACAACACCGGTGTGGTCGCGCACGAGCTGGCCCACCAGTGGTTCGGCGACAGCGTGTCGATCCAGCGCTGGCAGGACATCTGGCTCAACGAGGGGCTGGCCACGTACGCCGAGTGGTTGTGGGCGGAGCACAGTGGCACGTCCACCGTGCAACGCACGTTCGAGCAGATGTTCGCGAACGCCTCCACGCAGGTGTGGCGGACGCCGCCGGGCCGGCCGGGGGTGGAGAACCTGTTCAGTCGGTCGGTCTACGACCGGGGCGGGATGACCGTGCACGCGCTGCGGGTGGCGGTGGGCGACGCCGCGTTCTTCCGCATCCTGCGCACCTGGGCGGCGGAACGGAAGAACGGCAACGCCACCATCGCGGACTTCGTGGCGCTGGCCGAGCGGGTCTCCGACAGGGACCTGGCGAAGGTGTTCGACCCCTGGCTCTACGGCACCGAGCGTCCGCCGACCCCGAAGGCCCTCTGAGCCCCGCCGGGCGGCTCAGTTCCTGACCCGCAGGGCCGGGTGGGCGGCCAGGAAGGGCTCCGCCCGCCCACGGCGCAGGGCGGTGAGGAAGTCCCGACCGAGCGGTTGGAGTTGCTCACCGCGGTACGCGCCGCCGCTGCCCACGCCGGCGCCGGGCAGCCCGACGAGGGTGAGCCGGTCGGCCGGCAGGCCACCGAGGGCGTACGCGAAGTCGATGAGCTTCCGTCCGCCCCCGGTGTAGACCAGGGTCCGGCCCAGCGCGGCGACCACCTGCTCGACCCGTTGCGGGTCGCGGGCCGTGCCCTGGCTGAGGATCTTGCGGGCCAGTGCCCGGAGCAGTTGCTGCTGGTGCCGCTGCCGGGTGTAGTCGCCACCTGCGGTGTAGCGCTGCCGCGCGTAGTCGAGCGCCTGCCAGCCGGTCAGGCGGCGGGTGCCCTTCTCGTAGACCATCTGCGGGCCGACGTATCCGCCGCCGGTGAGCGTGCGCATGGCGCCGTCCGGCCGGCGGTGCCGGGAGGCGACCCGCTGGTCGACGTAGAGGTCGACGCCGCCGAGCGTGTCCACCAGCCGGTCGAACCCGCCGAACGTGATCACCGCGCCGGCGTCGATGCGCAGCCCGGTGTAGCGGGACACGGTGGCGCGCAGCAGCTCGTACCCCTGCTCGGTGCTGGGGTGGGCCTTGTCGCCCGGCACCCGGCTGCCGTAGCTCATCGCGTGGGTCAGCTTGGTCCGGCCGCCCGGGTAGCGGGCCTTCGGGTAGGCGGGGATGTCCACCACCAGGTCGCGGGGGAGCGAGAACAGGTACGCGCGGTCCAGCCCGGCGGGCACGTGCAGCATCAGCACGGCGTCGGCGTGCGGCTCCCAGCCGGGGATGCTGACCCGGGTGTCGACGCCGACGAGCAGCAGGTTGAGCGGGCCGGTCAGGTCCGCGCCGGGCGGTGGTGCGGGGCTGGCGGTGGTCGGGGCCGGCGTGGGGGAGGGCGGGGGTGGTGTCGTCGGGTCGGCGACCGGGGCGGCCGGACGGTCCGCCACCAGTCGCGTGCCCACCACCGCCCCGGCGGTGACCAGCAGCAGCACCACCAGCGCGGCCAGGCCCAGCAGGCGTCGTCTCTCCACGGCGTCGTCCTCTCCCCGTCCGATTCGACGCGTCCGGGATGCCCTGGGTTGCATCGATGGGCTCCGGGCGGTCGAGCGCTCTGCATGATCTGCGAAAAACACTCGCTGGCGCCATAGCTACCGGTCGGTAATGATGCGTGCATGCGCTACGACGTGGTCGTCATCGGTTCGGGCTTCGGCGGCAGCGTCACCGCGCTCCGACTGGCCGAGAAGGGTTACTCGGTGGGGGTCCTGGAGGCCGGGCGGCGCTTCGCCGACGAGGACTTCCCGCGTACGTCCTGGCGAGCCCGCCGGTTCCTGTGGGCACCCCGGCTCGGCTGCTTCGGGCTCCAGCGGATCACCCTGCTCCGCTCCGCCGACCGTCGGGCCGGTGGCGGCGTCCTGGTGCTCTCCGGCGCCGGGGTGGGTGGCGGGTCGCTCGTCTACGCGAACACGCTCTACGAACCGCTGGACGCGTTCTACGCCGACCCGCAGTGGCGGGACATCACCGACTGGCGCGACGAGCTGGCCCGCCACTACGACCAGGCGAAGCGGATGCTGGGGGTCACCACGTACCCGGTCGACACCCGGGTGGACCGGGCGATGCGGGCGGTGGCGGAGCGGATGGGGGTGTCGCACACCTTCCACGCCACGCCGGTCGGGGTGCACATCGGGCGGCCCGGCGAGCGGGTGGCCGACCCGTACTTCGGCGGGGCCGGGCCGGAGCGCACCGGGTGCAGCCACTGCGGCTCGTGCATGACCGGCTGCCGGCACGGCGCCAAGAACACACTCGTGAAGAACTACCTCTGGCTGGCGGAGCGGCTCGGCGCGCAGGTGCATCCGCTGACCACGGTCACCGCCGTGCGCCCGGACCCGGCCGGCGGCTACACGGTGCACACCGAGCGCACCGGCGCCTGGCTGCGCAAGCGCCGCGAGGTGATCCACGCCGAGCAGGTGGTCTTCGCGGCCGGCGCGTTGGGCACCCAGCGGCTGCTGCACGGGATGAAGGCGACGGGCGCGCTGCCGGCGCTCTCGCCGCGGCTGGGCGACCTGACCCGGACCAACTCGGAGGCGATCCTGGGCGCCTCGGTGGCACCCGGCGCGGCCCGCCGGCGCGGCCTCGACTTCACCGAGGGGGTGGCGATCACCAGTTCGTTCCACCCCGACCCGCAGACCCACATCGAACCGGTCCGCTACGGCAAGGGCTCCAACGCGATGGGCCTGCTCCAGTCGCTGCTCGTCGACGGCGGGCCGCGCCGGGTGCGGCGCTGGCTGGGCAGCATCGTCCGGCAACCCGGGCTGGCGGCACAGATGCTGTCCGTACGCCGCTGGTCCGAGCGCACCGTGATCGCACTGGTCATGCAGTCGGTCGACAACTCGCTGACCACCCGCTACCGCAGGGGCCGGCTGGTCTCCGGCCCGGGTCACGGTGCGCCCAACCCGACCTGGATCCCGGCCGGCAACGCCGCGGTCCGGCTGCTCGCCGAGGAGATCGGCGGCACCCCGGGCGGGGCGGTCACCGAGCCGTTCAACATCCCGGTGACCGCGCACATCCTCGGGGGCGCGGTCATCGGCGCCACGCCCGACGAGGGGGTCGTCGACCCGTGGCACCGGGTGTACGGGTACCCGGGGCTGCACGTGGTGGACGGCGCGGCGGTCTCGGCGAACCTGGGCGTCAACCCGTCGCTGACGATCACCGCGCAGGCCGAGCGGGCGATGTCGTTCTGGCCCAACAGGGGCGAGGTCGACCCGCGCCCGGCGCTCGGTTCGGCGTACACCCGGGTGGAGTCGGTCCCGCCGCACCGGCCGGCGGTCCCCCCGCACGCTCCCGCCGCCCTGCGGTGAAAGGAAGGGCCCCTTGTTAACGCCTCCGGTAGAGGAGGGGACCCCTGTTGACACGTTCGCCCCGCCACACCGCCGGGGTGCGTCCGCGCGCCCGGTGACTGTCGGTAGGCTTTGCCCACATGAGCACGCCTCGCCCTGTCCTCGTGGTGGACTTCGGAGCCCAGTACGCCCAGCTCATCGCGCGTCGTGTCCGGGAGGCGAAGGCCTACTCGGAGATCGTCCCGCATTCCATGCCGGTGTCCGAGATGCTGGCGAAGGATCCCGCCGCGATCATCCTGTCCGGCGGTCCCGCCAGCGTCTACGCGCCGGGCGCGCCGCAGATCGACGCCGGGATGTTCTCCGCGGGCGTGCCCGTCTTCGGCATCTGCTACGGCTTCCAGGCGATGGCCCAGGCGCTCGGCGGCACGGTCACCCGCACCGGCAACCGCGAGTACGGCGGCACCCCGCTGCGCCCGCGCCTGACCGAGCCGGGGGTGCTGCTGCGTGACCTGCCGGCGGACCTGCCGGTGTGGATGAGCCACGGCGACTGTGTCACCGAGGCGCCGGCCGGGTTCACGGTCACCGCCGAGTCGGCGGGCGCGCCGGTCGCCGCGTTCGAGGACGTGCCCGGCCGTCGGGCCGGTGTGCAGTTCCACCCGGAGGTGGGGCACACCGCGCACGGCCAGGAGATGCTCACCCGTTTCCTGTACGACATCGCCGGCATCGCACCGACCTGGACGCCGGCGAACATCATCGACGAGCAGGTGTCGCGGATCCGGGAGCAGATCGGCGACAAGGAGGTCATCTGCGGGCTGTCCGGCGGTGTCGACTCGGCGGTCGCCGCGGCGCTCGTGCACCGTGCGGTGGGTGACCAGCTCACCTGCGTGTTCGTCGACCACGGCTTGCTGCGGGCGGGCGAGGCGGAGCAGGTGGAGAAGGACTACGTCGCGGCCACCGGCATCAAGCTGAAGGTGGTCGACGCCCGGGAGCGGTTCCTGGGCGCGCTGGCTGGGGTGACCGACCCGGAGCAGAAGCGCAAGATCATCGGCCGGGAGTTCATCCGGGTCTTCGAGGCTGCCGCCCGGGAGATCGCCGCGCACGGCGACGTGGAATACCTGGTGCAGGGCACCCTCTACCCGGACGTGGTGGAGTCCGGCGGCGGCACCGGCACCGCCAACATCAAGAGCCACCACAACGTCGGCGGCCTGCCCGAGGACCTCAAGTTCGCGCTCGTCGAGCCGCTGCGCACGCTGTTCAAGGACGAGGTCCGGACGATCGGGCTGGAGTTGGGGCTGCCGGAGGCGATGGTGTGGCGGCACCCGTTCCCGGGGCCCGGCCTGGCCATCCGGATCATCGGCGCGGTCGACGAGGAGCGCCTCGCGGTGCTCCGCAAGGCCGACCTGATCGCCCGTCAGGAGTTGACCGCGGCCGGCCTGGACCGGGGTGTCTGGCAGTTCCCGGTGGTGCTGCTGGCCGACGTGCGCAGCGTGGGGGTGCAGGGCGACGGGCGCACCTACGGTCATCCGGTGGTGCTGCGCCCGGTCTCCAGCGAGGACGCGATGACCGCCGACTGGTCTCGGCTGCCCTACGACGTGGTGGCCCGGGTCTCGACCCGGATCACCAACGAGGTCGCCGAGGTCAACCGCGTGGTCCTGGACGTGACGAGCAAGCCACCGGGCACCATCGAGTGGGAGTGAGGCCGGGTCACGCCGGCGGCGGCCCGGCGTCAGTTCGGGGCGCGGTCGGCGGCACCGGCGGCCAGCCCGGCGCGGTGCCCGGCGGGTGCGGCCACGCGGGCGCGTCGGCCGGCTCCTCGGGCATCAGGAACCACATGATCGGGTACGCGAGCGAGGCCAGACCGCCGGTGAGCACCGTGGCGGTCGCGAAGATGACCCGGATCAGGGTGGGGTCGGCGGCGAAGTAGCGGCCGAGGCCGCTGGCCACCCCGGCGACCATGCGGTCGCTGACGGGTCGACGGAGTTGTTTGTACGGGGTCGGCGAGGGCTGCGAGGTGGTCATGTCTCCACGGTCCCGCGTGGCGGGGCGGACGGCCTCGGTGACCGCCCGGACGCCTACCCTGAGCTGTCCCTGAGGTGCCAGACAAGAGTCAGGAATCTGACTCTTTTCGATGTCGGTAACCCGTTCCGGGGAGAATTTGACCCCGTGACCACCTCACTGGAGCCGCTTCGCAGGATCGCGGCATACGCAGTTTGTGCTGACTCGAACGGCCGAGTGTTGCTGGTCCGCGCATCGGAGCGCTCCGGCACCCCCGGCACCTGGTCGCTCCCCGGCGGTGCCGTGGACCACGGTGAGGACCCCAAACACACGGTCGTCCGCGAGACCGCCGCCGAGACGGGGCTCTCCGTCGCGGTCGCCGGCCTGCAGGACGTGCTCGCCGACATGCGGGCCCTGCCGGAGCGGCACATCACCATCCACACCGACCGGCTGCTCTACACCGTCTCGGTCCGCGGCGGGACGCTCACCGAGCGCGTCGACCGCCCCACCGACCTGGCCCGTTGGTTCACCCTCGACGAGGCCCGGGAGTTGCCGCTGCGGCTGTTCACCGCGCGCGCCCTCGGGCTGCCCACCTCCACCGACGACATCGTGCCGGAGGAGGTGCCCGAGTTCCCCTCGTTCTATGCCGTGCCCGGCCCGGACGGGCTGCACCGGGCGCAGCGCTTCGCCGCGTACGCGGTGGTGACCGACCCGGACGAACGGATCCTGTTGACCCGGGTGTCCGACGGTTACCCGGGCGCCGGGTGCTGGCACCTGCCGGGCGGCGGTACCGACTACGGCGAGCAGCCGGGCGCCGCGCTGATCCGGGAGCTGGTCGAGGAGACCGGGCAGACCGGACGCCTGGTGGAGTTGCTCGGGGTGGCCAGTCACCGGGACGCCGCCTCGCTCGGCCCGGAGGGCTACCCGATCGACTGGCACGGTGTGCGCGCCTTCTACCGGGTGGTCGTCGACCAGCCGGCGCCGGCCACCGTGACCGATGTCGGTGGCTCCACCTGCGAGGCCCGCTGGTTCGGCCGCGAGGAGCTCGGCGCCCTGCCCACCGACCGGCTCACCGAGGTGACGGCCGAAGCGGTCCAGGCCGCCCACCTCCTCTGACCCACCGACCGCCCCGCCGACCACGTGGTCGGCGGGGCGAGGTGTCCGCCTGGAAACCGCTAGCCTCATGATCGACCGGTGGGTGGGCGACGGGACGGTGGTGCGGGTCGTGGAGCAGCGGCGGCAGGTGGCGGCTTACGGGGTCCTTCGGGATGCCGGTGGGCGGGTGCTGTTGACACGTGGGGCGGCGGGATCCCCGTACCCGGGGGTGTGGCGGGTGCCGGGCGGCGGCGTCGCGCACGCCGAGCACCCGGCCGACACGGTGGTGCGCCAGTTCGCCGAGGAGACCGGCCTGACCGTCGCGGCCGGCCCGATCCGGGCCGCGCTCGCCGACGTGGCGGTGTTCGCCGCCGAACGGGTCGCGTTGCACACCGACCGGTTGATCTTCGAGGTCGAGGCGCGTGGCGGACGGCTGCGGCCCGAGCCGGCCGGCGACAACGACGAGGTGTGCTGGTTCACCCCGGACGAGGTGGCGGGCCGGCCGCTGATGCCGTTCACCGCCGACCTGCTCGGCCTGCCCGCGTCCCCGCTGCCGGCGGCCCCGCCCCGCGCACTGCCGGCTCCGCCCGCCGGCCCGACCGCCGACCGCCGGCAGCGTTTCGCCGCGTACGGGCTGGTCACGGACTCGGCGGACCGGGTGCTGCTGACCATGATCGCCGACGGCTATCCGGGTGCGGGTCGCTGGCACCTGCCCGGTGGGGGCACCGACCACGGTGAGCAGCCGGCCGCCGGGCTGTTGCGTGAACTGGTCGAGGAGGCCGGGCAGGTGGGGCGCGTGGTCGACCTGATCGGGGTGGACAACCTGCACAGTCCGGCCGCGCTCGGCCCGGAGGGCCGCCCGCTGAACTGGCACGGGGTCCGGGTGATCTACCGGGTTCTGGTGGACGCGCCGACCGAGGCGGTGGTGACGGAGGTGGCCGGGGGCTCGACCGCGCGGGCGGCCTGGTTCGCGCCGGAGCAGCTCAGCTCCCTGTTCCTGACCGAGGTGGCGGCGCGGGCCACCGGGCGGCGGGTGAGCTGAATCGCTCCCCGAGCCGCCCTGGGTGATCTCCGGTACAGTCAGAGACAGGCTGGTCGAGGAAATGGGCGTCGAAGCCCGAGATGGGAATAAGTGGGCGGTTAGCACCGTTGAGGCGGATATAAGCACCGTCGACGGCTATCGCCAACCCCCAGTTCCCTATGCAATGGTGTACTCCGCAAAAAGGCTGCCGGGCCCGCAAGGTCCGGCACGAGACAGCCGGACACCCGCCCCGTCGTGGGCGGCCAGCCGATCCGGTGATGGAGGAAGCGTGCCGAGAGCCCCATGGCGCCGGCGTCGTACGACTGACAGTCCGCGCCCCGCAGGGCGTCGCTGGGCGGGCAGGTTGCGCCGCAGCAGCACGTTCGCCCGCCAGGTGCTACTGGTCCGGGTGGGTCGCCGCGACGACCTCACCGGGCCGGGAACCGACCTGGTCACCCCCGACCACCGCTACGGCGACCGCCAGCGGCTCCGCTACGCCCGACGGGACGCCGACCGGGTACGCCCGAGCAACCCGGCACCCGCCCCGGCCGCGCCTGTCGACGAGTCCCCGGCGATGTCGATCCCGCTGCTGCCGGGCGAGCGCACGGCCGCCCGTCGGATGAAGTTCGCCCTGGTGAACGCGTGCAGCCTGAGCAGCCTCATGCTCGGCATGTTCGCCATCTTCCTGGCCATGCAGGGCGAGGTCCGGATCGCCGCGGTCTGCCTGATCGCGTGCGTCGTGTTCGACGGCCTCGACGGCGCGCTGGCCCGCAAGTTCGGTGTGGCCAGCCCGTTCGGCGCGCAGATGGACTCGCTCGCCGACATGTGCTCGTTCGGTCTCGCCGCGCCGGTCGTGGTCTACGCCTCGCTCGCCGGCTCGGCGCCCGCCGCGGCCGCCGCTGTCGCCTGCGCGCTGGTCGCCGCCTGCGCGGCCGTCCGGCTCGCCCGGTTCAACGTCTCGCCGAAGGACGGCCGCTTCTTCTGCGGTGTGCCGACCACGATGGCCGCCGCGGTGCTCGCCCTGACCGTGGCGATCGGGGTGCCGGTCCCCGGCCTGGCGATGGTCGCCGGCGTGGCGCTGCTCGCCTTCGCGATGGTGTCGAGCTTCCCCTACGCCAAGCTCGCCCGGCTGCTGAAGCTGCCGCCGTGGCTCTGGTTGCTCCCGGTGGTCGGCGCGCTTGTCGACATCCGGCTCACGTTCGTCCTCGTGGTGGTGGGCTACCTGGTCAGCGGGCCGCTGCTCTGGCTGCACCAGCGCCGGGCCGCCTGACCCGACGCACGACCGAAAGGGCGCCGCGGAAGCGGCGCCCTTTCGTCTGTCCGCGCCTCAGCGCCAGCGGGCGATGACCGTGGCGCCGCCGACCACCTTGTCACCGGGGCCCACGAGCGGGTCCGCGGCGTCGGCCGGCAGGTAGACGTCGGTCCGCGAGCCGAACCGGATCAGGCCGAACCGCTCGCCCCGAGCCAGCAGCGAGCCGACCGGCGCCCGCTGCACGATCCGGCGGGCGATCAGCCCGGTGCGCTGTGCCACGACCACCGTGCCGTGGTCGGTGTCCAACACCGTGTACGCGGCCACGTTGTGCTCGGCGTCCGGCTTCATGGCGTTGACGAACCCACCGTCGGCGACGAAGTAGTCGACCACCTTGCCGGCGACCGGCGAACGGTTGACGTGCACGTCCAGGACCGACAGGAACACCGCGACCCGCAGCCACTCGCCGTCGCCGAAACGCTCGTCGTGGAGGCGCTGCACGGACAGGACCTGCCCGTCCGCGGAGGCGACCACGGCCGACGGGTCCTCCGGCACATCCCGCTCCGGGTCCCGGAAGAACGCGGCCACCGGGGCGGCGGCCAACGCCGGCACCAGCCAGAGCCGGGACTTCGGCCGCGCGGCCCGGGCGAGGGCGGCCAGGCCGAGCGTGATGCCGGCCGCGGCCACACCGTTGGAGTCGATGTGCATCCCCCGGGTCAACGGCACACTCGACGGCCGGTACGCCGGGGACAGCGACGCGGCGAGCGCGGTGGGCGCCGGGGTGAAACGCAGGTGGTGTACGCGTACCGGCGGGGAGTTGCGCAGCACCAGGTCGGTGCGGACGCCGTGCAGCACGCTCTGCCGGTCGAGTTCACCGTCCGCGCCCTCGGTGCGGAACAGCGGTGCGGCCACGCCCAGCACCCCGCCCTCGGCGAGGTACTTCGCCAGGCCGTCGATCGCGGTGCGGGCCTCCTCGGCGGTACCGGTGAACGGTTCCGCGGCGACCACGACCGCGGCGGCGTCCGCCTCGGCGATGGCCTCGACGACGCGTACCCGGTCGGCGACCCAACGGCCCTGAGCCTTCACGTGCTCGCGTAGCGCCACCGCCGCGGCGCCCTCGGCCGGCACCACGGTGAGCCGGTCGCCGGGCAGCAGCGCCTCGATCGCCGCGGCCAGCACCGCGGACTCCGGGGTCGCGCCGACCAGCAGAACGGTCTTCGGGTCGTTACGCCGGGCGAACTCGCTGACGAGCGTGCGGGCGGCGCGCTCGCCGATGCGGACGGCACCGGAGGGGGCGGTGACGCGCACGGCGGGGGACTGGGTCATCTCGGGCGAGCTCCTGACGCGGTAGAGAACGGACGGGTCCGCTCCGGCGACGCGGCCGGCAGGTCCGGCTGGATCCTCAGGTGGCGCGGGCCGGCCGGCGGAGACGGGATCTCCCCGACCAGCATAGGCCGCGTCCGGAGCCGGGCGTAGCGGCGCGGTCAGGCCGCCGGCCCCTCCGGCGTACGGCCCGGCACCCGTGGCTCGTCCGGCGCCGCGTCGACCGGCGGCAACTCGCGGGTGGCCGGCTCGGGCACGTCGGTCGTGGCCCCGGTGCTCCACTCGTCGGCCGGCCCGGCCCGGCCCGGCCCGGCGAGGTCGTCGGCCGGGGCGTCGTCCCGGTACGGCACGGCGACCGTCACCTCCGGCGAGTTCGGCGTCCCGCAGCCCTCCGGCGCGCGGCTGGAACGCAACGCTCCGAGCAGCCCGAGCACACCGATCAGGACCAGCCCGCCGGCCAGGAACCACCCGACCGGCGGCACGGCCAACCCCATGATCCGGGCCAGCAGCCACCAGGTGGCCAGGCCGAGGAAGACGAGCCCGAAGAAGAACGACACGAGATCGGTGCGGTGGGCCTTCACCGGGTCACCTCCAGGTCGCCGGCGTTGACGTGTACGTAGAGGCGCAGCTTGCCCCCGCCGGGGCCGTCGGCGCCGGTGTCGGTGCTCTCGTACGGACGACCGCCGAAACCGCCGCTGCGCTTGCCGAACACGGAGATCTCCCGGGCGTTGCCGTCGGCCACCGTGGTGACGTCGACGTTCGGCGGTACGACCACCGTCGCGTTACCGAGGTTCACGTCCACGGTCACCTGGATCTCCTGGCCGTCGAAGTTGATCGCCCGCAGGTCGAGCACCGCGTCACCGATGTTGTTCTCGTAACGGGTGGCCAGGTCGCGGAGGTCGGTGGGTGCCCAGGTGACGTCGCCGTCGACACCGCGTACCCGGTCGTAGGACTCGGCGACGGTGGCGATGCCGAGCGCCGCCGCGGTGACCAGTCCGAGGGCGATCAGCCAGCGCGCCCGGCCGAACCAGGTGCCGACGAGCAGACCCAGGCCGATGGTGGCGAGCACCGCGGCGAAGTATCCGGCGGCGCCGACCGGGAAGACGTCGAGCAGGTCGACCATGGCGACCAGGCCCAGCGCCAGGAAGATCAGCGAGAACGTGATCGCACCGAGCGGGGAGCGTTCCTTCGGCCGCTTCGGCGGTCGGGGTGGCCGGGCCGGGCGGTCGGGTGGCGGCGGTGACCCGGCGTACGGGCCGTGCGGGGCGAACGGCGGACGGTAGCCGCCGGGGAGCAGCGGTGTGCCCACCGGGGTGGGGGGTGGTACGGCGGCCGGCTCGTCGAGCGGAGCGCCGATGGCGGGCGGCGCGGGCCAGGCGACGCGGCCGTCGACCGGGGCGACCGGGGCCGGCATCGCGGCGGTCACCGGCTCGGAACCGGAGGGTCGGGTGCCCGCCGCGGCGGGCCAGCCCGGTGCCGGCAGCGCCGGGAAGCCCACCGGGGCGACGGGGACGGTGCGGTCCGGCTCGGCGACCGGCGGGCGGTCCGGCTCGCCGCCGGGCGTCGGCGAGTGGGCCGGCTCCGACGGGTGGCCCGGCTCCGGGTGCCCGGCGAGCGGGTCGCCGGCGGGCGGGTCGCCGGCGGGCGGGTCGCCGAACGGGTCGAGGGTCGAGGGCCCGGGGCTGACCGGCCAGCCGGCGGGGCGTACCGGCGAGCCGACCTTGACCGGCTGGTGCGCCGCCGAGGCGGGGCCCACGGTCGGGTCCCCGGCTCCGGCCGGTGGCGTGGGCCAGGCGCCGGGGGGAGCCGGTGGGGTGAACGCGTCCGGCTGCCGGGGCGAACCGGGCTGTTCGCGGTTGAGCAGCAACGCTCCGCAGACCAGGATCACCGCGCCGAGCAGGATGGCTCGGAAGCCGTCGGTGACGACGTACGCGAAGCCGACCGCGACCACGATGCCGAGCACGATCACCGTGATCGGGGACATGCTGGACCGGCCGCGGCCGAGCATGGCCTCCACAGGTGAGGCGGTGTCCCCCTCGCCGGGGATGATCAGCCAGCCGGCGACGTACACGATGACGCCGATGCCGCCGAAGAAACCGAGCACGGCCAGCAGGACCCGCCACAGCACCGGGTCCGTGTTCGTGGCGCGGCCGATGGCGGCGCACACTCCGGCCAGATAGCGGCCCTGGCGGGGGCGGACCAGCCCGTACCGGGTGGTGAAGCCGGCGGCACCGGGCGGTGGGGCGTACCCGCCGGGCGGTGGGAGGTACCCGCCGGGCGGTGGGGCGTACCCGCCGGGGGGTGGGCCGGCGAACGACGCGCCCGCACCGGTGGGCGGGATCGGTCCGTGGGTAGGTGCGGCGCCGGGCGGGGGCGGGGGCGGGGCGTCCTGTGCTGCCGCCCAGGGGCGGGGCGGACGGGCAGCGTCCTCGGTCATGCCTCCGATACTGCGGCCCGCACGGCCCGGGTGGCCTCAGGACCCGACCCTGACGCCACCCTGAGATCCGTCGCAGGTGAAGTCCGGGGCGTCCCCGTGGCCGGCGGGGTTGCCGCCGTGTGACGATCGCAGCGTCGGCCGTAGCCGACCCCTGCGACTCGACCCGGGAGCCTCCGATCAGCAGCACCGCCGCCCCGCAAGCCCCGCGCCTCTACCGCGCCACCGAGCGCCGGATGGCCGCCGGGGTGGCCGCCGGCATCGCCGAGCACCTGGGCATCCCGGTGCTCCGGGTGCGGATGGCGTTCATGGTGCTGCTCGGGCTGAGTGGTCTCGGACTGCTGCTCTACGCCGCGTTCTGGGCAGTCGTCCCGCCGCGGCCGGGTGACAAGGCCGCTCCGCCGCGTCGAGACCTCGCCCAACTGCTGCCCTTCGTGGCGATCGGCCTGTGCGTGCTGCTGCTGCAGGTGTTCGCCTTCAACTCGGTGGGCGCCGCGGGCACCGCCGGTTGGCTGGTGGCGATCATCGCGGTAGGTGCCGGCGTCATCTGGCACCAGTCGGGGCCGGAGCGGCGCCGGCAGTGGGGCGACTCCGCGGTGCCGTGGCTGGGCGCGGTGGTGGAGGAGAGCGACAGGCGGGCGTTCGTGCTCCGCTTCATCGGCGGCGGCGTGCTCGTCGCGGTCGGCATCATCGGGGTGGCCGCGGTCTACTCGCCGGCGCAGAACGTCGACGCGGTGCTCAACGGCGTGATCTTCGCGCTGGTCGGCCTGGCCGGCGTGGGCGTGGTGACCGGCCCGATGCTCTGGCGGACCTGGAACCAGCTCCGGTCGGAGCGGGAGGGTCGGATCCGCGAGCAGGAGCGGGCGGAACTCGCCGCCATGGTGCACGACCAGGTACTGCACACCCTCGCCCTGATCCAGCGCAACGCCACCGACGTCAAGACCGTGCAGCGGTTGGCCCGTGGTCAGGAACGGTCGCTGCGCAACTGGCTCTACAAGCCCACCGCCTCGCCGACCGACCGCTTCGCGGCTGCCCTGGAGCAGGCCGCGGCCGAGGTGGAGGACACGTTCGCCATCACGGTCGAGGCGGTGGTGGTCGGCGACCGGGAGACCGACGAGCGGGTCGGCGCGCTCGTGGCGGCCGCCCGGGAGGCCCTGGTCAACGCGGCCCGGCACGCCGGGGTGCGGACCGTGTCGCTCTACGCGGAGGTGGAGCCGGAGCAGGTGAGCGTGTTCGTCCGGGACCGGGGCAAGGGCTTCGACCCGGATACGGTGGAGAATCACCGGCACGGCGTCCGGGGGTCGATCATCGGACGGATGAAGCGGCACGGCGGTCGGGCGGAGATCCGGTCCGAGCCGGGGGAGGGGACCGAGGTGCGGCTGATCCTGCCGATCACCGGCCCCGGTCCCACTGTGGAAAGGGACAGGTGACATGTCCGAACAGGAACCGGTCGAGGGCGCGGCGCCGCGAGGGCCGCTGCGGGTGTTCCTCGTCGACGACCACGCGATGTTCCGGGCCGGCGTCCGCGCCGAGCTGGGCACGCGTGTCGAGGTGGTCGGTGAGGCCAGTTCGGTGGCGGAGGCGGTGACCCGGATCGCGGCCACCCGGCCGGACGTGGTGCTGCTCGACGTGCACATGCCCGACGGCGGGGGCCGCGCGGTGCTGGAGGCGATGCGGCGTACCCAACCGCAGGTGCGGTTCCTGGCGCTCAGCGTCTCCGACGCCGCCGAGGACGTGATCGGGCTGATCCGGGCCGGCGCCCGAGGGTACGTGACGAAGACCATCTCCCCGGAGGAGCTGACCGACGCGATTCGCCGGGTGGCCGACGGCGACGCGGTGTTCAGCCCGCGGCTGGCCGGGTTCGTGCTCGACGCGTTCGCCTCCCGGCCGGACGCGCCGGTGGCCGACCCCGAGCTGGACCAGCTCACCAACCGGGAGCGCGAGGTGCTCCGGCTGCTCGCCCGTGGGTACGCCTACAAGGAGATCGCCAAGGAGCTGTTCATCTCGATCAAGACGGTTGAGACGCACGTCTCCAACGTCCTGCGCAAGCTGCAGATGTCGAACCGGTACGAGTTGTCCCGCTGGGCCGCCGACCGCCGCCTGGTCTGAGTCGACACCTCATCCCCGCGGCCGGCGGGGGTGCCTGCACAGTCCGTCCGGCATCCTCCGGACGGACAAAATATGCCGGGCCTGCCGGTGTGGCGGAGTTCTCTGCCGGGGTGGTCTGACTCTCAACCGCTCCCCCCGGGCGGCGGTGTTAACGACCCCGGGGTGTCCGTCTTTCCTGTTCAGGGCCCTGCCGCTGAGCTGCTTTGTGATCTTTTCTCAAGTATCGGCAACGTGGCAACCAACTAACGGCTTGATAACGGCACCTTCACGGAAAGGGCCGGTGGGTGTCACAGTGGCAACACCTCACCCCCCGGTGTGAGGCATCTCGTCGGGCCTTCCGGTCGCGTGACGCCGCCATCCGCGTCGCCGCGTGACCATCGGCCCTGCGCGGTGTCTATGTCCAGGGGTGTGGCGCCCGGCGGATCGGTACCCCTGGGGTGTCCCGAAATGCTCTGTGGTAAACCGGCGGTCTGTGGTTCAGCCCGTCGGTGGTGTCACCCCCCAAGCGTGCGTGAAACTCACGACGGAACCAGGTTAGAAAGAGGAGGCCCCTCGGAATGAGAGTCTCGAAGCGGGCGAGCGGCGCGCTCGCGGTGGGCGCGGCATTCGCGCTCGTCGCGTCCGGTTGCTCCAGCGGTAACGACGACGGTGGCGACACCGGCGCCAGCAAGGATGGCGCCATCGTCATCGACGGTACCCAGCCGGAGAACCCCCTGGTTCCGGCGAACACCACCGAGACCGGTGGCGGTGCGATCATCGACTGGATGTGGAGCGGCCTGGTCGAGTACCCCAACAACGGTGGGGCGCCGCAGAACCTGCTCGCCGAGTCGATCGACACGAGCGACTCCAAGGTCTTCAAGATCAAGATCAAGCAGGACACCAAGTTCCACGACGGCACCACCGTCAAGGCCGAGAGCTTCGTCAAGGCCTGGAACTGGGCGGCCTACGGCCCGAACGGCGCGCAGAACGCCTCCTTCTTCTCCGACATCCAGGGCTTCGACCAGGTCTACACCGAGGACCCGGACGGCCCGGAGGGCGCGAAGAAGGCCCCGGAGCCGCCGGCCAAGGAGATGTCGGGCCTGAAGGTCGTCGACGACTGGAACTTCGAGGTCACGCTCGCCGCGCCGACCGCCGTGTTCCCGACCAAGCTCGGCTACAGCGCCTTCATGCCGCTGCCGGACGCGTTCTTCTCGTCCACCGCGGCCGACTTCGGCAAGAAGCCGATCGGTAACGGCCCGGTCAAGCTCGTCTCCTGGCAGGACGACGTCGAGATCAAGCTGACCCGCTTCGACGACTACAGCCTGCGCGACAAGATGAAGGTCAAGGACGTCACCGTCAAGATCTACCAGGACGACACGGCGGCGTACAACGACCTGCTCGCCGGCAACCTGGACTTCCAGCAGCAGGTTCCGGTCTCGGCGCTGGCCGGTGACAAGTGGAAGACCGACCTGGCCGACCGGGCCATGTCCTCGACCACCCCGTCGACCGGCATCATCGCCTTCCCGATCTACGACAAGCGCTTCCAGAACCCGAAGCTGCGCAAGGCGATCTCGATGTCCGTCGACCGCCAGGCGATCACCGACAAGATCTTCTTCGGTAACCGCACGCCGGCTGACAGCTGGGCCAACCCGCTGACCCCGGGTGCCCAGCCGGGCAACTGCACCGCCTGCAAGTTCGACGCGACCCAGGCCAAGCAGCTCCTCCAGGAGGCCGGTGGCTTCCAGGGCAAGCTGACCCTGTCCTACAACGCGGACGCCAGCCACAAGGAGTGGATGGAGGCCGTCGCCCAGCAGATCAAGACCAACCTGGGCATCGACGCGGTCGCGGTCGGCGTGCCGACCTTCGCGGTCTTCCGCGCCAACATCAACGCCTACAAGATGACCGGCGCGTACCGGGCCGGTTGGCAGCAGGACTACCCGGACGTGGAGAACTGGATCAACCCGCTCTACGTCACCGGTGGTTCCTCGAACGACGGCAAGTACAGCAACCCGCAGGTGGACGCCCTCGCCAAGGAGGCCTCCGCGGCCCCCAGCCTCGAGGAGGCCCACAAGAAGTTCGCTGAGGCCGTCAAGCTGATCGACCAGGACGTCCCCGCCATGCCGATCTACTTCGGTGGCCAGCAGTCCGGCCACTCCGAGAAGATCAAGAAGATGGAGCTGACCAACGTCGGCGAGATCGACATCACCTCGGTCGAGATCTGATCCGAACGGTCTGACCCCGGGTCGGGCTCGCCTACCGGTGAGCCCGGCCCGGGGCCGTTCCGCGAGGGGCGTACAACGGGCCCCTCGCACGTTGTCGCCGCCGCGCCGGCTCACCCGGCGCTCCCTGTCTGGAGGACCACCCCATGGGCCGTTATCTCTTGAGACGGCTGCTGCAACTCGTGCCGGTGTTCATCGGTACGACGTTCCTGATCTACTGGCTCGTCTGGTCAGTGCCCGGTGACCCGTTCGCCGGCAAGTGCGGCGACCGTGGCTGCCCGCCGAACTACCGGGCCATGATGACCGAGAAGTACAACCTCGACGAGTCGATCTGGGTGCAGTACGCGACCTACATGAAGAACCTTCTCCAGGGTGACTTCGGTATCACGTTCAGCGGTCGCGAGATCAGCGACATCATCGCCACGTCGTACCCGAACACCCTGAAGCTGGCGGTGGTCGCCCTCGCCATCGAAGCCGTGATCGGTCTCGGTGCGGGCATCCTGACCGGCCTGCGGCGCAACGGCTTCCTGGACAACCTGGTCCTGGTGTCCACCCTCTTCCTGATCGCCCTGCCGGTCTTCGTCATCGGCTTCGTGCTGCAGTGGCTGCTCGGCGTGAAGTGGGGCATCATCAACCCGACCGTGTCCAACGAGATGCGGTTCAGCGAGCTGATCGTGCCGGGCTTCGTGCTCGGAAGCGCATCGATGGCGTACATCGCCCGGGTCGCACGGACGAGCATCGCGGAGAACCGGCGGGCCGACTACGTCCGCACCGCGATCGCCAAGGGCCTGCCGATGCGCCGCGTCGTCGGCGTGCACCTGCTGCGCAACTCGCTCATTCCGGTGGTCACCCTGCTCGGCACCGACCTGGGCGCGCTGATGGGTGGCGCGATCGTGACCGAGGGCATCTTCGGCATCAACGGCATCGGCCGGCAGGTGCTGCGCTCGATCGTCACGAAGGAGAGCGCTACCGTTGTCGGTATCGTGGTGGTGCTCGTGCTCGTCTACCTCGTGATGAACCTGGTGGTGGACCTGCTCTACGCCGCCCTCGACCCGAGGATCCGCTATGAGTGACCGCCGCAGCGATCGAATCGTCCCAGCAGTCTGCGCGGGTAACCACGCCCGCGCCGAGCGCAACGAGGTGCGGGCATGAGTGACCCGAGTTCTGCGTCGATCGTGTCGACGCCGCCCGCGACGATGCCCACCGAGGCCGGTTCGGGCGCACCGACCAACGCCGGCCTGCCGGAGAGCGCCAAGCAGCAGAAGCCCCGCGGCCTGCTCGGCGACGCCTGGATCGACCTGCGGCGCAAGCCGCTGTTCTGGATCTCGACGTCGTTCATCGTGCTCTTCCTCGTGATGGCGGCCTTCCCCTGGCTGTTCACCTCCACCGACGCGGTGAACGGAACGTTGGACCGCAGCCGCGTCGAGCCCTCCTCGTCCGCCTGGTTCGGCTACGACGTGCAGGGCCGCGACGTCTACGCCCGGGTCATCTACGGCGCCCGCGCGTCGATCGTGGTGGCGGTGGTCTCCACCCTCCTCACGCTGCTGTTCGGCGGCGCGATGGGCATCATCGCCGGCTACCGCGGCGGCTGGGTGGACGCACTGCTGTCGCGCATCGCCGACATCTTCTTCGGCCTGCCGTTCGTGCTCGGCTCGATCGTCATCCTGACCACCTTCAACGGCTCCGGCGCCGACAACGGCGAGTGGACGATCATGGGGCTAGTCATCATGTCCCTGAGCGTGCTGACCTGGCCGGTGGCGATGCGGCTGATGCGCTCCTCGGTGCTCGCCACCAAGGAGGCCGACTACATCGTCGCGGCCCGCGCGCTCGGCGCCAGTCACGGCCGGATCATCCTCAAGCACCTGCTGCCGAACTGCCTGGCGCCGCTGCTGGTCTACGGCACGATCCTGGTGGGTTCGTTCATCGGCGCGGAGGCCACGCTGTCGTTCCTCGGCATCGGCCTGAAGAACCCGGTGGTCTCCTGGGGCATCATGATCAGCGAGGCGCAGAACTACATCCGGGTCTCGCCGTACCTGTTGCTCTTCCCCTCCGCGTTCCTCGTCACCGCCGTCCTGAGCTTCGTGATGCTCGGCGAGGCGGTCCGCGAGGCCCTCGACCCGAAGCTCCGTTAGGGGAACTGAGTTGTCCGACATTCTCGTGTCCGAGCAGTCCGCGCCCGGCGCCGACGGCTCCGGCCGCCCTTCGGGCCGCCTGCTCGAGGTCGACGGCCTTCGGGTGGAGTTCCGTACCCGGGACGGCGTCGCCAAGGTCATCAACGGAGTCACGTACCACGTCGACGCGGGGGAGACCCTCGCCGTGCTCGGCGAGTCCGGCTCCGGCAAGAGCGTCACCGCGCAGACCATCATGGGCATCCTGGACACCCCGCCGGGCTTCGTCACCGGCGGTCAGGTCCGCTTCCACGGCAGGGACATGCTGAAAATGTCCGCCGAGCAGCGGCGGCGGATCCGTGGCGAGGGCATCGCCATGATCTTCCAGGACTCGCTCTCCGCCCTCAACCCGGTTTTCACCGTCGGCTTCCAGATCGCCGAGCAGTTCCGCATCCGGCGCGGCCTCAGCCGCGCGGACGCCAAGAAGCGCGCGATCGAGATGCTCGACCAGGTGAAGATCCCCAACGCCAAGGGTCGGTTCAGCAACTTCCCGCACCAGTTCTCCGGCGGTATGCGGCAGCGCGCCATGATCGCCATGTCGCTGGCGCTGGACCCGGAGGTGCTGATCGCCGACGAGCCGACCACCGCGCTGGACGTGACCGTGCAGGCCCAGATCATGGACCTGCTCGGCGAACTCCAGCGGGAACGGCAGATGGGCATGATCCTGATCACCCACGACCTCGGCGTGGTCGCCGACGTCGCGGACCGGATCGCGGTCATGTACGCCGGCCGGATCGTCGAGGAAGCCGACGTCTACGATTTGTACGCCAAGCCGGCGCACCCGTACACCCTCGGGCTGCTCGAGTCGATCCCGCGGTTGGACGAGAAGGGGCAGGAGCTCCGGACCATCAAGGGCCTCCCGCCGAACCTGATGAACATCCCGCCGGGCTGTCCGTTCAACCCGCGCTGTCCGATGGCGCAGCCGGTGTGCCGGGAGAACGTTCCGCCGCTGCTTCAGCTGGGCAACGGCCGGGCCAGCGCCTGCCACTTCGCCGAGGAGCTGGTGAACCGTGTCTGAGCACATCATCGAGGTTCGCGACCTGGTCAAGCACTACCCGGTGACCCGGGGCGTCGTGTTCAAGAAGACCATCGGGCAGGTCAAGGCGGTCGACGGCGTCTCGTTCGAGCTGAAGGCGGGCGAGACGCTCGGCGTGGTCGGCGAGTCCGGCTGCGGCAAGTCGACGCTGGCCCGGGTGCTGATGAACCTGGAGAAGCCCACCGCCGGTCAGGTGCTCTTCAAGGGGCAGGACATCTCCAAGCTGTCCGGCGGCGCGCTGCGCCGGCTGCGTCGGCAGATCCAGCTGGTGATGCAGGACCCGTACACCTCGCTCAACCCGCGGATGACGGTCGGTGACCTGATCGGCGAGCCGTTCGAGATCCACTCCGAGGTGGCGCCCCGGGGCAGCCGGCGCGGCAAGGTCAAGGAACTGCTCGACCTGGTCGGCCTCAACCCGGAGCACATCAACCGGTATCCGCACCAGTTCTCCGGCGGCCAGCGGCAGCGCATCGGCATCGCCCGGGCGCTGGCGCTGCGGCCCGAGGTGATCGTCTGCGACGAGCCGGTGTCGGCGCTGGACGTCTCCATCCAGGCGCAGGTGATGAACCTGCTGGAGAAGCTCCAGGGTGAGCTGGGCCTGTCGTACGTCTTCATTGCCCACGACCTGTCGGTCGTGCGCCACCTGTCCGACCGGGTCGCCGTGATGTACCTGGGCAAGATGGTGGAGATCGGCACCGAGGACGAGATCTACGAGCGGCCGACCCACCCGTACACCCAGGCGCTGCTGTCGGCGGTGCCGGTGCCGGACCCGACCGTGCGGGACAACAAGGCGATCATCCGCCTCCAGGGTGACGTCCCGTCGCCGGTCAGCCCGCCCTCGGGCTGCCGGTTCCGCACCCGGTGCTGGAAGGCGCAGGACGTCTGCGCCCAGGAAGTGCCGCTGCTGCAGATCCGGCCGGGCTCGGACCACCCGAGCGCCTGCCACTTCGCGGAGAAGCGGCAGATCGTCGTCACCCACGAGGTGGCCTGATCCGAAACCGGACCGCCCATCGGTGTCAGCGCGACGCCGGTGGGCGGTCCGTCGTCTGTGCAGCGGCGGTCACAGCGGGCCGCGGCCGGCGCGCAGCAGCAGGAGCGCGAGTTGGGTGCCGTCGGCGCCCAGTTCCGCCCGGAAGCGTTCCAGGATCTCCCGCTCGCGGGAGAGCACCAGCCGGGTCCCGCCGGAGGCCATCCGGGTCGCGCCGACCTCCTGGGACAGCGTGGCCCGCTCCCGCCAGAGCGCGAGGATCGTGCGGTCGATCTCGTCGATCCGCTGCCGGATCTCGTCGATCCGCTGCGCCGCCGCCGAGTCGCCGGTGCCGGTGGGGGCCGCCGCGGCCCCGGTCGGGTCGCCACCGCCCGGCCGGCCCTGCCCCGCCCTGCTGCCGCTGGACTCCACCACGTCAGTCATCATCGTCGTCCCTCTCGGGGCTCGGGCCCGGTACCCGGATCCCGGAACGAGAACGCCCCGGGCTCTGGGAGCCCGGGGCGTTTCGTAGGTCTGTGATCAGGCGCGACCCACGGCTGCCGGACTCCCGGTGCCGTAGTAAAAGGAGAAGCGCTGATCGAGCACGCGTCGAGTATGCCGACCGTCGGGGCGGGCGCGCAAGGAAACGCACCAACAGGTGGGACGGGATGCCGCCCGCGCGACCGGCCGCGCGGGCGGGGAACTGTCCGGCCGGCGGCATAGACTCGGGCTGCGATGCATCCTCTCTTCGACATCCCCGCGTCCCCGTCCGCGCCGGAGTCCCGGCCGACCCCGCCCCGCCGCCCCGCGGGCGCCGGGTCCGATCCGCAGGCACTCCTCGACGGCCTGAACGGCCCCCAGCGGGACGCGGTGACCCATGCCGGTTCCCCGCTGCTCATCGTGGCCGGTGCCGGCTCCGGCAAGACCCGTGTGTTGACCAACCGGATCGCCTACCTGCTCGCCGCCCGCGACGCGCATCCCGGCGAGATCATCGCGATCACCTTCACGAACAAGGCCGCCGGCGAGATGAAGGAGCGGGTGGCCGTGCTGGTCGGCCCGCGCGCCCGGATGATGTGGGTGTCGACGTTCCACTCGGCCTGCGTACGCATCCTGCGCGCCGAGCACGAGCACGCCGGGCTGAAGTCGACGTTCTCGATCTACGACGCCGACGACTCCCGCCGGCTGATGCAGATGGTCGCCCGCGAGCTGGACCTGGACCCGAAGCGCTACCCGGCCCGGGGCCTGGCCGCCCAGGTGTCCAACCTGAAGAACGAGCTGGTCGACCCGGAGGGGTTCGCCGGCCGGGCCCAGGGCCCCAACGAGCGGGCCCTGGCCGAGGCGTACACGCTCTACCAGCGGCGGTTGCGGGAGGCGCACGCGCTGGACTTCGACGACCTGATCATGACAACGGTGCACCTGCTCCAGTCCCACCCGCACGTGGCGGAGAGCTACCGGCGGCGGTTCCGGCACGTGCTGGTGGACGAATACCAGGACACCAACCACGCCCAGTACGTGCTGATCAAGGAGCTGGTCTCCGGCACCGAGGGGATCCCGCCGGCCGAACTCTGCGTGGTCGGCGACGCCGACCAGTCCATCTACGCGTTCCGCGGCGCGACCATCCGCAACATCCTGGAGTTCGAGCGGGACTTCACCGACGCCCGCACGATCCTGCTGGAGCAGAACTACCGGTCGACCCAGACCATTCTGAACGCGGCGAACGCGGTCATCGACCGCAACACCTCCCGCAAGCCGAAGCGGCTGTGGAGCGACGCCGGGGCCGGCGAGCAGATCGTCGGGTACGTCGCCGACACCGAGCACGCCGAGGCGGACTGGGTGGCCCGGGAGATCGACCGGCTGGTCGACGACGGTGACACCCGTCCCGGCGACGTGGCCGTCTTCTACCGCACCAACGCCATGTCCCGGGTGTTCGAGGAGGTCTTCATCCGGGTCGGCCTGCCCTACAAGGTGGTCGGCGGGGTGCGCTTCTACGAGCGCAAGGAGGTCCGCGACGCGCTCGCCTACCTGCGCGCGGTGGTCAACGACGACGACACGGTGAGCCTGCGCCGGGTCCTCAACACCCCGCGCCGGGGCATCGGCGAGCGGGCCGAGGCGTGCGTGGAGGCGCTGGCCTCCCGGGACCGCGTCTCCTTCGGCGCCGCGCTGCGCCGGGCCAAGGACGCGCCGGGCATCTCCACCCGGGCGGCGAACGGCATCGCCGATTTCGTCGGGCTGCTCGACGCGGCACGCGAGGTGGCCGCCACCGGCACCCCGGAGGCGGTGCTGGAGGCGGTGCTGACCCGCTCCGGCTACCTCGCCGAGCTGGAGGAGAGCCTCGACCCGCAGGACGCCGGCCGGGTGGACAACCTCCAGGAACTGGTGAGCGTCGCCCGGGAGTACACCGAACGGGTCGAGGCGTTGGGCGCCGACGACGAGCGCGCCACGCTGGCCGGGTTCCTGGAGCAGGTGGCGCTTGTCGCCGACGCCGACCAGATCCCGGCCGACGACCCCGACCACCAGGGCGTGGTGACCCTGATGACGCTGCACACGGCCAAGGGCCTGGAGTTCCCGGTGGTCTTCCTGACCGGCCTGGAGGACGGCGTCTTCCCGCACCTTCGTTCACTCGGTGACACCCGCGAGCTGGAGGAGGAGCGCCGCCTGGCGTACGTGGGCATCACCCGGGCCCGCCAGCGTCTCTACCTGTCCCGTGCGGTGACCCGGTCGGCCTGGGGTGCGCCGGCCTACAACCCGCCGTCCCGCTTCCTGGAGGAGCTGCCGCCGGAGCTGGTCCGCTGGGAGCGCACCGAGGGGTCGTACACCTCGTGGGGTGGCGGGGGCGGTGGCGTCGGCGGCCGGGCGGACCGGGTGGGCCGCGGCGGTTTCTCCGGCGGCACCCCCAAGGCGACCGAGTTGGCGAAGCGGCTCGGCGTGGACGCCAGCCGGTTGTCCACCGCGAGCGAGTTGAAGCAGGCTCCGAAGGTCTCGGTCGGCGACCGGGTCAACCACCAGCGCTACGGCCTGGGCCGGGTGTTGGCGGTCGAGGGCGCCGGGCCGGGGGCGCGGGCGCAGATCGACTTCGGTGACCAGACCATGTGGCTGGTGCTGCGGCACGCGCCGATCGACAAACTCTGACCCGACCGGCGGCAAAAAACCTCCGAACTCCGCCTGTTCCGCTGTAGACATCCGCCAACGCGAATGAACCAATATGGGCACCCGTGTCACAGCTGGTAGGAGGCCGTGCGGTGGCCCTGCGCCCGAAGCTTGTCCACTCTGTAGTCATCGCGTTGGCACTGGGCGCGCTCGGCGTACCGACGCCGGCGGGCGCGGCCCCCGCGGCGCGTGCGGCCGACGGCCGGGTCTCGTTGCGCGACGGCATCCCGGCCGCGCAGCGCCCCGCGGCGACCATCGGCACCAGGACCGGTCCGGCCGCCGCGCTCGTCGGCGAGAAGCCGCAGCGCCCGAAGCTGGATCCGGAGGCGACCGAAGCGGTACGTGCCGACGGCAAGGTCGGCGTGGTCATCCGGCTGCGCGACCAGGTGAACCTGTCGGACGTGGCCAGCCGGACCCGCAACACCACCGACCAACGGGTCCGCGGCGCGACCGTGGTCACCGCGCTGAAGGACAAGGCCGCCCGGACGCAGGGCGGAGTGCGCCAGCTGCTCGCCGCGGCCGGCGCCACCAGGGTGCGCCCTTTCTGGGTCTTCAACGGCGTCTCGGCGACGGTGTCCGCCGGCGCGTTGGACCGGCTCGCCGCCAGCCCGGACGTCGAGAGCATCAGCCTGGACGAGCGGTACACGCTGCCCGACACGACCGCCGGTGAGCCGCGGCTGCCGACCTGGGGCCTGGAGAAGGTGCGGGCCACCGACGTGTGGGCCGACTACGGTTTCACCGGCAGGGGCGTCGTCGTCGGCATCATGGACGGCGGGGTCGACGTCGGGCACCCGGCGCTGGCCGGCTCCTACCGGGGGCGCGACGGCGACCACGCGCACAGTTGGTTCAACGCCACCGGCGACAATTATCCGACGCCGGGGGACGGCAGTGGGCACGGCACGCACGTGGCCGGCACGATCGTCGGCGCGCCGCCGGGCAAGGTGACAGGCGTGGCCCCGGGCGCCGAGTGGATCGCCGCCAAGATCTTCAACGACGCGGGGCAGGCGACGTCGAGCGGCATCCACGCCTCCTTCGAGTGGATGCTCGCCCCCGGCGGCGACCCGGCCAAGGCGCCGGACGTGGTGAACAACTCGTGGGGCGCGGACGACGCCTACCGCACCGACTTCTGGGAGGACGTCAACGCCTGGGTGGCGGCCGGCATCTTCCCGAACTTCGCGGCCGGTAACAACGGGCCCGGCCCGATGACCGTCGGCTCGCCCGGGAGCTTCCCGCAGTCGTTCGCGGTCGGCGCGACCGACGTCAACGACCGCATCGCCTCGTTCAGCAGCCGCGGCTCACCGACCTGGGACGGTGTCCAGCTCCAGAAGCCGCAGGTGAGCGCGCCCGGCAAGGACATCTACTCCACCTGGCCCCGGGCGCTGGACCCGGACGGGTACCACACCATCAGCGGCACCAGCATGGCGACGCCGCATGTCACAGGCGTCATCGCGCTGCTGCTGCAGGCCAAGCCGGACCTCTCCGTCGATGCCGTCCGTGAGCTGCTGACCTCCACCGCGCGTACCGAGCCGCACATGGGCAAACTGCCCGACAGCAACTACGGCGCCGGCATCGTCGACGCCCGCGCGGCCATCGAGTCGGCCCGGTACAGCGGGACCGTCAGCGGCACCGTACGCGGCCCGGAAGGCCCGCTGGCCGCCACCGTCAGCATCCCCGAACTCGGCCTCAGCACCACCGCCGACCGGGCGACCGGCTCCTACGAGCTGCGGGTCAAGGCCGGCACCTGGACCGTGCGCTTCGCCGCCTACGGCTCGGTGCCGCAGGAGAAGCGGGTCACCGTGGTCGTCGACGGCACCCACGGCCTGGACGTCACGCTCGCCGCGGCCGCCGTGCACACCGTCTCCGGCACGGTACGGGCGGTCGGCGGCGCACCGCTGGCCGACGTCGAGGTCAGGATCGGCGGGACGCCACTGGCACCGGTCCACACCGGCCCGGACGGGAAGTACACGGTGTCGGTCGCGGCCGGGACCTATCCGGTCTCGGCGCAGCTCACCGGGTACGCCCGGCGGTCGGTGGAGCAGCCCGTCACCCGGGACACCACAGTCGACTTCACCCTGGCCGCGCTGGACGTGGACTCGACACCGGGCTGGCGCGAATACCAGAACAACCCGCGGCGCAGCGGCCACTCGGCCGACCCGGTGCGACCGGAGGCGCTCACCGCACGGTGGCAGGTCGACGTGCCGGGTGGCCAGGCGGTGTTCAGCTCGCCGATCGTCGCGGACGACCGGGTCTACCTGATCACCGAGGACGGGCAGATGCACGCCCGCGCCCTCGGCGACGGCGCCGAACTGTGGCGGTTCAGCGGCGGAGACCTGATGCGGGGCACCCCGGCGGTGGCCGGCGGCAAGGTCTACCTCGGCGGCGGGAACGACCAGGTGTTCTACGCCCTGGACGCGGCGACCGGAACGCCGGTGTGGACGTATCCGACAGGTGACAACCTGAACTACACCACGCCGACAGTGGTCGGCGACACGGTCTACTTCGGCACCGGCTGGGGCGAGGGCGACGGCGGTTGGGTGTACGCACTCGACGCCGGCACCGGCGCGCTGCGCTGGCGGTCGTTCATCGGCAGCCAGATCTACTTCGCCCCGGCGGTCGCCGCCGGTACCGTCTTCGCGGCGAGCTACGACGCCCGCCGGCTGGTGGCACTGGACGCCGCCACCGGCGCGCAGAAGTGGGCGCTGGCCCGCACCGCCGACTCGTTCGCCGCGATGCCGACGTACGCCGACGGCACCGTCTACGTGGGCACCGCCAACTTCGACACCGGGGCGGGCAGTCTGCTCGCCGTCGACGCGGCCAGCGGCGCGCTGCGCTGGGAGGCCGCCGGGCACGGTGACGCCTCCGGCAGCGCCCCGAACGTCCACGACGGCCTGGTTATCGCCGGCTCGCACGCGAACGCCTGGGTCGCGGCGTACGACCGCGGCACCGGTGCCCGGCGTTGGGTGACGCCGGCCGGCTCGGCGGTGAGCAACGCGATGGCGGTGGCGGACGGTGTGGTGTTCGGTGGATCGCAGCTGGACCGCCGGGCGTGGGCGCTGGACGCGTACACCGGGGCGTTGCGGTGGGAGGTGACGCTGGGTGAGAGCGTGCTCGCCGCACCCGCGTTCGCCGACGGAAGGCTTGTGGTCGCCGCCCGCAACGGACAGCTCACCATGTTCGAGTCACCGGCGACCGTCAGCGGGAAGATCACCGGAGTCGGCGGGGCGCCGCTGTCCGCCGCCGTCCGGGTCGTGCAGACCGGCGAGACGGTCCGGACCGATCCGGCCACCGGCGCGTACACCCTGCGGCACCGTGCGGGCAGTTGGCGGCTGGAGATCTCGGCGTACGGCCACCGCACCGCCAGCCGCGACGTGTCCGCCCGCCCGGGGCGGACCCGCACCGTCGACGTGAACCTCGAACCGGTCGCGGCCGGCTCGCTGTCCGGCGTGGTCACCGACGGGGCGGACAGGCCGCTGGCCGGGGCGACCGTCGCGCTGACCGGCACCCCGTTGCCCAGCACCGTCACCGACAGCGCCGGACGGTACACGTTCGCCGAGGTGGCGGCCGGCACCCACGAGCTGCGGGGGACGCGCGACGGGTACGCGCCGTACCAGAAACCGGTGACGGTCGCCGAAGGTGAGGACTCGGTCCGGGACCTCACCCTCCAGCGCTACCAGATCGCGGTGACCGGGGACTACGAGGGCACGTTGACGAAGCTGCTCACCTCGAAGGGGCACCGGGTCGAGGCGACCACGATCGCCGCGATCGCCGACCGGCCGGGCGACTACCCGGTGGTGGTGGCCAACGGCGCGGTGGACGACCCGGGCGCGGAGGTGTTCAAACGGTTCCTGACCAATGCGGACGCCGCGGGCACCAGCGTGGTCTTCCTGGACACCTGGGGCAACAACTACGGCTCGTTGTCGCACCTGTCCCGCTACACCGGCGACCCGCCGACCGTCGGCACCGGTGACGTCGACGGGGAGGTCAGCGTCATCGCCCGGGCCGGCCACCCGCTCACCAGGGGGCTGCCGATCGGGGTACGGACCCCGCTGATCACCACGGACCGCGAGTACGCCTGGTTCTCCGGTTACCGGGGTCACTCGGTCGCCGACCTGTACGTCGGCGCGACCGAGGTGACCGGCTCCACCATCGGCTACCAGCCGCGTACCCCGGGCAGCGCGCACGTGCTGCTCTCCGCCGGTGCGGTGAGCCCGTGGACCGGGCCGGGCAACGGCTGGCAGCCGGCCGCCTACACGGTGCTCGACAACGCGATCGCCTACGCGCTGGCGGCCAGCTACGGGACGGCGACCGGCCGGATCACCGAGGCGGACGGCGCGGCGGTGGCCGCCACGGTGAGCGTGGTGGAGACCGGGGACCGGGTCGCCGCCGGCGGGGACGGCAGCTACTCGGTGCTGCTGCCCGCGGGCACCTACACCCTGCGGGTGGAGGCGGTCGGCTTCACCACCCGCGAGGCCCGGGTCACGGTCGCCGACCAGGGCAGCACCACCACCGACCTGACCCTGCTCTCCTCGGGGCTGGGCACGATCACCGGTGTGGTGCGCAGCGGCGGCGAGCCGGTCGCCGGGGCCGCCGTCACGATGCTCGGCCTCGACCGGTCGGCCACCACCGCCGCCGACGGCCGGTTCACCTTCTCCGAGGTGCCCGGCGGCACCTACCGGCTGCGCACGACCGCGGCCGGCTACGTCACCAGCACGGTGACCAGCACGGTCACCGACGCCCGGGTGACCACCACGGACGTGGAACTGGCCCGGGCCCTGCGGGTCGCGGTGGTCGGGGACAGCCGGGACGTGGTGGACAACGAGTTGACCGCGCTCCTGAAGGCCAACGAGGTGGCGGCCACGGCGACCGGCTGGGAGGCGCTGGACCAGCTCGACCGCTACGACGTGGTGGTGTTCAACACCCCGACCAACCCGGGCCGGCCCGCGTTCCTCGCCGCCCTCGACAAGTTGGACGCTGCCGGCGTGTCCGGCATCTTCATCGAGCACGCGCTGAGCGGCAACAACGGCGGCGGGGCCGGCCTGCTCCGCGCCCATCTGGGCAACCCGACCGGCCGGGACACCACGTCCAACGCCGGAGACCCACAGCTGACGCCTGTCGACCCGGCGCACCCCCTGTTCGCCGGGGTGGGCAACCCGGCGAAGATCCTCGTCACCGATTCGTGGGCGGGCTACTACACCGGACACACCGGGTTCAAGCTCGCCGACTTCGGCACCAGCGGCAGCGGCGTGCTCGGCGGGGGCGCGTCCTTCGAGCCGCGCACCGCGACCAGCCTCCGGCTGCTGCTGTCCGGGCTGTCGGCCAGCAGCTTCGCCAGCCCGTCCGACGGGTGGAGCGCCGACGGCAAGCGGGTGTTCCTCAACGCCGTGAAGTGGGCCGCCTCGCCGGGGCTGGGCGGCTACGAGGCCCGGGTCACCGGCGCCGACGGCGAGGCGGCCGGGCTCAGCGCCCGGATCGTGGAAACCGACACCCCGGCCCAGGTCATCGGGAACGGCCGGCTCTCCGTCGCGCACCCGGCCGGCACCTACACCCTTGAGGTCAAGGCGTTCGGCTACCGGGTACACACCCAGCGGGTGACGTTCGCCGCCGGCCAGGTCGAGAACGCCGAGATCGCCCTCACCCCCGGCGCGGTCGGCACGGTCACCGGCCTGGTCACCGACCGGGCCACCGGCGCTCCGCTGCCAGGCGCCCGGGTCGAGGTGGACGGTGCGCCACGGGCCGCGACCACCGGCCCGGACGGCCGGTTCGTCCTGCCGATCGTGACCGCCGGGCGGTACTCGGTGCGGGTGACCGCCGCCGGTCACCTCCGCCAGGTCTTCCCGGACGTGGTGGTGAACGAGGGCGCCAGTACCGCGCTGGCCCTCGCGCTGCTGCCCACGGCCAGGGTCGCCGTGCTCGGCGACTTCGAGGGCCGGGCGAAGGCGCACCTTGTCGAGTGGGGCTACCAGGCGGAGGACCTGACCTGGGCCGACGTGTCCAAGGTCGGCGACTACGACCTGGTGCTGGCCAATCTGCCGGCGAGCACGGGCACGGACCCGGGGGCCGCCGGCTGGCGCGCGTTCACCGACGCGGTGGTCCGGGCCGACGTGCCTGTCGTCTGGCTGGACCAGTCCGGCCGGGGTGCGCTCAAATACCTGACCGCGTACGAGGGTGACCCGCGGGTGCGGGCCGACGACCGGCTCGACGGCCCGGTCCAGGCGAAGATCCTGGTCGACCATCCGCTGACCGCGGGCTTCCCGGCCGGCTCGACCGCCGCGCTGACCAGGGACGATGCCGAGTACGCCTACTACTCCGAGTTCTCCGGCGTGACGGTGGCCAACCTGGTCACCGGCGCCCAGGGCGAACGCGGCGGGACCATCGGCTACCGAGGCCGGTCCGCCGGCTCGGTGGACGTGCTGCTGTCCACCATGTCGATAAGCACCTACGGCTATCCGGCGCGGGCCGACCAGCCGGCCCGCAACTGGACCCCGCAGACCGAGCTGCTGTTCCACAACGCCCTGCGGTACGCCCTGGACGCACCGCCGCTGGCCGCGACCGTGCGGGGCACGGTCCGCACCGGCGGGACCGGTGAGCCGATCGCGGCCACCGTCACACTGGTCGAGACCGGCGCGGCGGTCACCGCCCGGGCCGACGGCAGCTACGCGCTGCCGGTGCAGCCGGGCACCTGGACCGTTCGGGTGAGCACATTCGGTCACCAGAGCGTCGAGCGCCGGGTGACCGTGGCCGCCGGTGACACCCCGACGATCGACGTCACCCTGCCGGTCGCCCCGAACGGCACCGTCGGGGGCACGGTGCGGACCGCCGGGGGCGCGGCGGTCGCCGGTGCCACGGTGACCGTCGTGGGCACCCCGCTCACCGCGACCACCGACGCCGACGGCACCTACCGGATCGCCGGCGTGCCGATCGGCGAGCACACCCTGCTGGTCCGGGCCGCCGGGTACGCCCTGGCCCGACCGGCCGTGACGGTGCGGGCGGGGGAGTCCACCGTGGCCGACGTACGGCTTGAGGTGTCCCGGGTGCTGGCCGTGGCCGGTGACTCGAACGGTGGCGAGGTCACCACGCTGCTGACCGGGAACGGCTACCAGGTGCGGAAGTGGAACTGGGCCGACATCCACCTGCACATCCCCGAGCTGGGTCAGGTCGAGGCGGTGGTGCTCAACGGCAGTGGCGCCGCGCCAACCGCGGCCGAGCTGAACGCCTTCCTCGCCGCCGCGGCGGAGGCGCAGGTGTCAGTGATCATGACCGGACAGTGGGGCTCCGGCGCGATCCGGGCGGCGCGCACCGCCCGCAACGACCCCAGCGGGATCAGCGACGGCTTCACCGAGGACGGGATGGCGATCACCTACACCCCGTCCGCGCCGCACCCCGTCTTCGCCGGGTTCGAGACCGGCAAGCCGATCCCGCTGATGCGCAACCCGCAGGGCAACGGCCAACAGTGGCAGCACTTCAGCGGCTACTCGGGCGAGACCATCGCCAGCATCGGTGAGGAGGACACCGGGGCGCTCGGCGGCGGGGTGGGGGTCAAGTTCACCTCCACGTCGAGCGTGGAGGTCCTGCTCGAAGGGCTGGCCTCGGGTTCCTACGGCCGCCCGGACGACAGGTGGACACCGGAGGCCGTCCGGATCTACCTCAACGCGGTCGCCTGGGCGCTGGACGCCCGGCAGGGCCGGATCACCGGCACGGTGACCGGTGCGGGCGCCCCGCTGGCCGGGGCCGAGGTGCGGGTGGTGGAAACCGGGGCGACGGTGCGGACCGCCGCGGACGGCACGTTCCAGGTCGCGCTCGTGGACGGGACGTACACGGTGCAGGTCAGCGCGGTCGGCTTCGCCACCCGGAGCAGCACGGTGACGGTGCGGGCCGGTGAGACGGCCACGCTGCCGGTGGACCTGGTGCCCGTACCGCGGGGGAGCGTCTCCGGCACGGTCACCAGCACGGACGGTACGGCGCTCGCCGGGGCGCGGGTGACGGTGACCGGGCCGGTGGCCGGTGCGGCGACCACGGACGCCGAGGGCCGTTACACAGTCGACCGCCTGGTGCCCGGCGACTACCGGGTGGTCGTGGCGGCGGATCGTCATCTCCAGGGTTCGGCCACCGTCGCGGTGGTGGCCGACCGGGTCGCCGCGGCGCCGGTGACGCTGAAGCGGATCGACGTCGCCGTGCTCGGTGACGTCCGGAAGGCGCTCACCGGGTTCCTGGTCGGCGAGGGAGTCGGCGCCGAGTCGGCGGACTGGTCCGGGGTGCTGGCGCGCCTGCGTGAGTACCGGGTGGTCGTGGTCAACGGTGGCGACCCGAGCGAGCAGGAGTTCGACGCGCTCGTCGAGGCCGCCGACGCCGCCGAGGTGAGCCTGGTGTTCACAGGTGCGTGGGGCGCCGGAAACGGCGGCATCCGGCTGCTGGAGCGGTACGGCGATGGCACGGTCACCGTCGGCGGCCAGGGCTACCGGAACGGCCCGGTGGGGCTCGTGGACGTCGACCGGGCGCACCCGGTGTTCGCCGGGATCACCGACCCGGCCGCGATCGTGGCCCCCGACGGGTACTGGAGCGACATCGCCAGCTACTCCGGCACGTACCTGGCGAGGCTGTCGGTCGGCACCGGGAGCGACGCCGGCAGGGGCGTCGCGGTGGCCTACGAGTTCCGCACCCCCCGCAGCATGCACCTGCTGGTCAGCATCGGCGGGGTGACCGACCTGATGGGTCCCGGCCACGGCTGGACCGCCGAGACCGAACGGCTGATGCGCAACGCGGTCGGCTGGGCCGGGGACGCGGTCCAGGCGGCACCCGCACGGCCGGTGCTCGCAGCCCCGGCGCCGAAGGTGTCGACGGAGAAGGTCACCCTCACCGGGACGGCCGAGTTCCGGTCCACGGTCGCGATCCACCGGGACGGTGTGCCGGTGGCGACGGTGACCCCGGGCCGGGACGGGCGCTACCAGGTCGAGGTGGCGCTGCGCCCCGGCGCCAACCGCTTCACCGCGGTGGCCGCCAACCTCGCGGGCGCTTCGGCGCCGTCGCCTGTGGTGAAGGTGGTCCGCTACACCGGCCGGTTCACCTTCGCCGGCCTGTCCGGCAACGGGACGACGGTGGCCGCTGTCGAGGTACGCGACGACACCGCGTCGCCGGCCCGGGTGGACGACGCAGTGGTCATGGTGCTGCGCGACGCCGCCGGAGCGGTGGCCGGCGAGCAGCGGATGACCTGGGATCCATCGGAACGGCGGTACCGGGCGGCGTTCAAGAAGCTGCCGAAGGGCGACTACCGGGTCGAGGTCCGGGCCACCGCCGACGGCTGGCCGATCCCGTTGGACGGAGGGCGGATCACCCGCGGGTGAGTCGGCCGTCGGCGGTGGGAGGGGGTGTCAGCAGGCCACGGCGACGCCCCGGGCGCGCAGGAACGGCGCCGGGTCGACCTGGTTCCACATCTGGCCCTGGTGCACCTCGAAGTGCAGGTGCGGGCCGGTGGAATCGCCTGTGGAGCCTTCCAGGCCGATGGTCCGGCCGGCGGTGACCTTGTCGCCCACACCCACCCTGGTGGTGCTCAGGTGGGCGTAGTGCGTGAGGTAGCCGTTGCCGTGGTTGACCACGACCGAGATGCCGTACCCGTCGCCGATGTCGCCGGCCTTCTCCACCGTGCCACCGAAGGCGGCGCGGACCGGGGTGCCGGCGGGCATGGCGAAGTCGATGCCGGCGTGCAGCACACCCCACCGGGGGCCGTAGCAGGACGTGATCGCCGCGCCCTTCATGGGAATCACCCAACTCGGTTTGGGCTTCGCGGTCTTCTTCGGCTTGGGCTTCGCGGTCTTCTTCGGCTTCGGGCTGGTGGCGCTCGGGCTTGGGCTCGGGGTGGGGCTGGCCGGGGTGGCAGACGGGGTGACCGGGCTGGCCGGCTCGCGTGCCGAGCGGTCGGCGCGGGCGGCGTCGTCGACGCGTGCCTGCATGCCGAGGTCGACCGCGGCCGGTGTGGGGGTGGAGCGGTCGGTGGTGGCGACGACGCCGCCGATGCCGAGGGCGAGCACGGCCACCGCGCCGGTGACCAGGTATGCGGTGCGCCGGGCGCGGCGGGGGCGCCGGTGCCGGGCGGGGGCGTTGTCCGGGGTGGGGCTGTTGTGCTGCACGGGATCCTTCACCAGTTCGAGGGGCGCGTGACCTGGAAATACTCATGTCGGCACGGCATCTGCCCGATGGCGGGTTCCGGCGTCGGTCGGCGGCGGGCGACGTGGCGCGCCCTGCTTTGCGCCGACTGGGCGGTTCGCCGGGGAAGATGATCACGGCTCGGTGTGGGGTCGCTCACACCCGCGGGTGTGACGTGGCAGACTTCCCCGCACGCGAAACCGCCCGGATCGAATGATCCGGGCGGTGAACGGGCGATACGGGGAGTCAGGAAGGGGCTACATCCCCGTAGAAAGACTCGTCTTCGAACTGGATGTCCACTCCGCGGTCCTTGAGCCACGCCACCGGGTCCTGCGGCTCGCCCTTGACATGGATCTCCAGGTGCAGGTGCGACCCGTAGGAGTGGCCGGTGTTTCCGACCAGGCCGAGCTGGTCACCGGCCTTGACCTCCTGGCCCTCCTTGACGGTCAGCGTGGAGGAGTGGCCGTAGATGGCCTCGGTGCCGTCAGAGTGCTTGACGATCACCGCGTAGCCGTAGCCGCCGAACCAGCCGGCCTTGGTCACCGTGCCGGCGTGGATCGCCTTGAAGGGCGTGCCCTCCGGCGCGACCAGGTCGATGCCGGTGTGCAGCTTGCCCCAGCGCATCCCGTAGGGGGACTTGAAGTCGTAGCCGTGCAGCGGGAGGAGCCAGAGGTCCTGCTCCGCGGTCTTGCCGTCGGACCGTTCGGACCGGGTCGAGCGATCCGCGCTGTCGGTGCGGTCCGCGGCGTCCTGGCTGGCGACCGAGGCCTGCCGGAGCTCGTCGAGGACCGACGGGTTGACGCTCTTGGCGTCGGGCAGGGCGTTCGCGCCGATGGCGACGATGCCGGCGCCGACGAAGGCGGTGGTGACCACCGCGGCGTAGCGGCTCCGCGGTGGGGTGGGTACGCGACGGCGGCCTCGATAGCGATCGGGCTCAGACGACAGGCGCTGGCGCACGCACACCCTCCGTTGTCGGGGATCCGATGCGACGTCGGACCGTTCGGTGAAGCTCGGTGAACCTCCGGCGTCGCGTCGTCACCCGTCCGTGGACTTGATGACAACCGTGGTCACGTTAGCCAACTGCCACTCCTGTCACAAGCCGAAGCGCCGAAGTGCTAACTCGTTATGTCCCTTTCCGTCCGAGCTTGTGGTATCTCGTGCCGCTGATCGGATGGGTAATCGACTGTCCATTCGTCGCGGACAGTGACCGATCGGCGGAGGTGTCCGGCTTTGGGTGCGGGCCGCCGGGCGGTAAGACACGGGCCGGCTTCCCGCCTCCCGCCCCCGCGGGTTACCGTTCGTTCAGTTCCGCAGTGTCGGTGCAGGTGAAAGGTGTGCGCAGATGAGCTCTCGTATCCGGGTCGTCGTCGCTAAGCCCGGCCTGGACGGCCATGACCGGGGCGCCAAGGTCGTCGCCCGTGCCCTGCGCGACGCGGGCATGGAGGTCATCTACACCGGGCTGCACCAGACGCCCGAGCAGATCGTGGAGACGGCCATCCAGGAGGACGCGGACGCGGTCGGCCTCTCCGTGCTCTCCGGCGCGCACATGACGCTGTTCAAGCGCGTGGTCGAACTGCTCGCCGAGCGGGACGCCACCGACATCGTGGTCTTCGGTGGCGGCATCATCCCCGAGGCCGACCTTCCGGAGCTGCAGCGGCTCGGCGTCGCGAAGATCTTCACGCCGGGCGCCACCACCGGGTCGATCGTCGAGTGGGTCCGGGAGAACATCCCCCAGCCGGTCGCCTGACGCCGGGCACGGGGGAGGGGCCGGACGCACCCCTCACACGCCCGGCCCCTCTATGCACGATGCCCCGCCGCCACCCCTCGACCGACAGGGCATCGGCCGCTCCCGCCGTCGCGCTTCGCAGCGCTCCGACATCACACTCAACGACGCCCCCGACCAGCGGTTACGCCCCCGCCGTCACATCTCCCGTACGGCTGACGCCGGGATCCGGCGACGGTGGCCGCGTCGTCCCGGGCGGCTGTGCATTACCGCACACCGCGCACCCGCTCGGTTGCCGCCCGTTCCCATCTCGTTAGGCTGCGGCAAACGGCCTGTCTCATCTGATGACAGGCGTCAAACTGATTTTCCAACGCTGGTGGCGGCGCGACGGCGCGCCGCGGAGACGGGACGGGACGCGCAATCGTGGACCTGTACGAGTACCAGGGGCGGGACCTGTTCGAGCGGCACGGCTTGCCCGTGCTCGCCGGCGGCGTCGCCACTACCCCGGAGGAGGCCCGCGCGATCGCCGAACGCCTCGGCGGTCGGGTGGTCGTCAAGGCGCAGGTGAAGGTCGGTGGCCGCGGCAAGGCCGGCGGCGTGAAGCTGGCCGAGGGCGCGGAGGAGACGGTGGCCCGCGCCACCGACATCCTCGGCATGGACATCAAGGGCCACACGGTCCACAAGGTCATGATCACGGTGACCGCGGACGTGGCCGAGGAGTACTACTTCTCCTACCTGCTCGACCGAGCGAACCGCACCTTCCTCTGCATCGCCAGCGTGGCCGGCGGCATGGACATCGAGCAGGTCGCGGCCGAGACCCCGGACCGGGTCGTCAAGGCCCCGATCGACGCCAACACCGGGGTGGACGAGGCGAAGGCGCGCGAGATCGTCGCCGCGGCCGCCTTCCCGGCCGAGGTGGCCGACCAGATCGTGGACGTCGCGGTGAAGCTGTGGCAGGCGTTCGTCGCCGAGGACGCCACGCTTGTCGAGGTGAACCCGCTGGCCACCACCAAGGACGGCAAGCTGCTGCTACTCGACGCCAAGATCACCCTGGACGAGAACGCCGCGTTCCGGCACCCGGACCACGGGGCCCTGGTCGACCAGGCGTCGGTGGACCCGCTGGAGCAGGCGGCCAAGGCCAAGGACCTCAACTACGTCAAGCTCGACGGCGAGGTCGGCATCATCGGCAACGGCGCGGGCCTGGTCATGTCCACGCTCGACGTGGTCGCGTACGCCGGTGAGCGGCACGGCGGCGTCAAGCCGGCCAACTTCCTCGACATCGGCGGCGGCGCGAGCGCCGAGGTGATGGCGAACGGGCTGGAGATCGTGCTCTCCGACCCGTCGGTGAAGAGCGTCTTCGTCAACGTCTTCGGCGGCATCACCGCGTGCGACGCGGTCGCCAACGGCATCGTGCAGGCGCTGGCGCTGCTGGAGCAGCGCGGCGAGAAGGCCACCAAGCCGCTCGTGGTCCGCCTCGACGGCAACAACGCCGAGGCCGGTCGGGCGATCCTCGACGGCGCGGCCAACCCGCTGATCCAGCGGGTGGACACCATGGACGGCGCGGCCGAGCGGGCCGCCGAGCTGGCAGCTGCGGGGGTCTGACAATGGCTATCTGGCTGACCAAGAACTCCAAGGTCATCGTGCAGGGGATGACCGGTTCCGAGGGTTCCAAGCACACCCGGCGGATGCTTGCCGCCGGCACCGACGTGGTCGGCGGCGTCAACCCGCGCAAGGCCGGCACCAGCGTCGACTTCGACGGCACCGAGCTGCCCGTCTTCGCCTCCGTCGCGGAGGCGATGAAGGCGACCGGGGCCGACGTCACGGTCATCTTCGTGCCGCCGCAGTTCACCAAGGCCGCCGTGGTCGAGGCGATCGACGCCGGCATCGACCTGGCCGTGGTGATCACCGAGGGCGTGCCGGTGCACGACACCGCCGCGTTCTGGGCGTACAACATCGCCCAGGGCGAGCGGACCCGGATCATCGGCCCGAACTGCCCGGGCATCGCCTCGCCGGGCGCGTCCAACGCCGGCATCATCCCGGCCGACATCACCGGCACCGGCCGGATCGGCCTGGTCAGCAAGAGCGGTACGCTGACCTACCAGATGATGTACGAGCTGCGGGACATCGGCTTCTCCACCTGCGTCGGCATCGGCGGTGACCCGATCATCGGCACCACCCACATCGACGCCCTGGCCGCGTTCGAGGCGGACCCGGAGACCGACGCGATCGTCATGATCGGTGAGATCGGTGGCGACGCCGAGGAGCGGGCCGCCGAGTTCATCAAGGCCAACGTGACCAAGCCGGTGGTCGGCTACATCGCCGGCTTCACCGCCCCGCCCGGCAAGACCATGGGTCACGCCGGCGCGATCATCTCCGGTTCGGCGGGCACCGCCGACGCCAAGAAGGCGGCGCTGGAGGCGGTCGGCGTCAAGGTCGGCAAGACGCCGACCGAGACCGCCAACCTGATGCGGGAGATCATGTCCGGCCGCTGAGCGGCCGCGCTGAACGCGCCGAGGGGGTCGACCGGAACCCGGTCGACC
>NZ_JBNCKZ010000004.1:218089-232365 GCF_049841795.1 Micromonospora sp. DT31
ACCCCCCATCCCCACTAGGGTCTCGTGGGCGCGGAGATGGGTCTACGAGACAGCCGGGGCCCCGAGCAGCGCCACCACCCCCAGCGACCCCCTCGGCGCGTTCAGCGGTACCAGTACGGGTAGTAGTAGTTGTCGCCGGCCCGCACGATGGCGCTGACGACGATGTTGAGCACACCGAACGTGACGGCCAACCACCCGAGCAGCTGCGACCTGCGGTTGCGCCGCGCGTCCCGGATCGACAGCGCGCCGAAGACGATGCCCAGGATGCCGCAGCAGAACAGCCCGAAGACGATGCCCAGGACCCCCCACAGCGTGGTCCGGTCCCGGCCCACGGCCGGTGGCGGCGGTGGCGGCGGATACGGAGCATTCACGGTTTCCTCCGAGCGTCCGATGTCGCGACGGAAAACGGTCGTGCCTGAAGCCGACGCTAGCCCCGACCAGCGGCACCGAGGCGGCGCTTCGGCGAACTCGTCACATTCGGCACCGGTATTGGACTGCTGTCCCGGGTGCGGCGTGCCAGAGTAGACGCGATGTCACGTGTCACCCCTGACCAGCCACGCCGTCCGGCCACCGGTCCCCCCACCGGGCCCCGGCCGCCGGGGCGTGCCCGCCCGGCGTCCCGGGTGCCCCCGCCCCGACCGGGCGAGTCCTCCCGCAGCCGGGCCCCGCTGCCCGTCGCCGCCGGGGTGGCCGCGCTCTGGGCGGCGGTGACCTCCTGGCTGCCGGTGACCGTCGTGCTGGGCCTGGCCCAGCTCAGCGAGGACGCCGGCTCGCCGGCCGGCGCGCTGCGCGGCGGCCTGGCCGGCTGGCTGCTCGGACACGGGGTCCCGTTGCAGACCACCGCCGGGCCGCTCGGCCTGGCGCCGCTCGCGTTGAGCGTGCTCGTCGTCTGGCGGCTCACCCGGGCGGGCGTGCACGTCAGTCGGGCCGTCGGCGCGCGGGGGGCCGGCTCGCCGCGCCAGGCGCTCGCCGTCGCGGTCGCCGTCGGCCTCGCGTACGCGCTGCTCGGCGCGCTCGCCGCGATCACGGTCAGCGCGGGCGGACTACGGGTCTCCCCGGTCACCGCCGCGGCGCTGTTCGCGGCGTTCGCCGTGCCGGCCGCCCTGGTCGGCGCGCTGCGCACCACGGGTGTCGGGGAACTGCTGGCGAAGCGCTGCCCACCGCCGGTGCGCGACGGCCTGCGCACCGGACTGGTCGCGGTGCTGCTGCTGCTGGGCGCGGGCGCCGGCGCGGCGGGGCTGGCGGTGGCCACCGGTGGCGGCGACGCGGCCGACCTGATCGGGGCGTACCAGACCGGGGTGGCCGGTCAGGCCGGCATCACGCTGGTCAGCCTGGCGTACGCGCCGAACGCCACCGCCTGGTCGGCCAGTTACCTGCTCGGCCCCGGGTTCGCCGTCGGCACCGACACCGCGGTACGCACGAGCGAGGTGTCCGTCGGGGCGCTGCCCGCCGTACCCTTGCTGGCCGGTCTGCCGCGTGGCCCGATGGACGGGGCGGGCGCCGCGCTGCTCGCGGTGCCGGTGCTGGCCGCGATGGCCGCCGGCTGGCTGCTCGCCCGGCGGCTGCTGCGCGTGGCCGCCGAGGACCGGGCCGAACTGGGTTGGCCGGCGCTGCTGGTACCGGCGGTCCTCGCCGGACCGGTCGCCGGTGTGCTGCTGGGGTTGGCCGCGGCGGCGTCCGGCGGGCCGCTCGGCGGGGGTCGGTTGGCCGAGGTCGGCCCGTCGGCGTGGCCGGTGGCGGGCGTGGCGACCCTGGTGATCGCGGTGGGCGCGGCGCTCGGCGCCGCCGCCACCCGTTCCCTGACCCGCCCGGCGCGGCCGCCCCGCCCTACCCCCGCGCCCCGCCCCACTCCCGCGCCGCGCTGACCGACCACCGGCCACCGACCGCCGACGCCCGACGGCCGGCCGACGCCCGGGCCCCGCGCACGCGCCGGGTGGTGTCGCCGCCCCGCGGCCGGTCGGAGGCGGGTGATTCCGGGAGGGTGGACGACGAAAGGGCGCCCGGCGAACCGCCGGACGCCCTTCGTGGAGAACCGATCAGGAGCCGAAGTTCGTGTTCAGGTTGAACGCGGCCGTGGCGATGAAGTTGATGATCGCCAGGAGCACACCGACGCCACCGCAGATCAGGGCGGCCTTGGCCTGGCCGGCGTTGCTGGCCTCACCCGACTGGACCTTCTTCTGACCCATCACGCCGAGCACGATGGCGCCGGCGCCGACCGGGATGGCCAGTAGCGGGCAGCACAGGCCGAGCACGATCGCGGCGATGCCGAGGATCATGCCGATCAGGCCGGTCGTGTTGTTCTGCCCCCCGGTCTTTCCGGCCGGGTAGCCGGCGCCCGGGTACTGCGGCGCGGCCCCGTACTGCGGCTGCTGGCCGTACGGGTCCTGGCCGTACGGCTGCCCGGAGGTCGGCTGCTGGCCGTACGGCTGCCCCGAGGTGGGCTGCTGGCCGTACGGGTCCGAAGCCGGCTGCTGCCCGTACTGCGGCGGCTGGGCGTTCGGGTCCTGGCCGTACGGCTGCCCCGACGTCGGCTGCTGCCCGTACTGCGGCTGCTGGCCGTAGGGGTCCTGCGGCTGAGCGGTCGGGTCCTGGTTCGGCTGCTGGCCGTACGGGTCCTGTCCGGGGTAACCGGGCTGCATGTCAGGTGCTCCTCAGATCGGTTCGGTTGTCGCTCAGTAGGTGCTGGCGCTGCTGTCGCCGCCAGCGAGACCGGCCAGGCCGCCCGCGAGGCAGCACACCAGGACGATGCCGTACCACACCAGGCCGACGATCAGGGCCCACTTCGACCACTTCTTCGACTCGGCCGCGGCGGCCTGGGCGCCAGCGTAGTCGCCCTGCTGGAGCAGCGGGTTGACCTTGGATGCGTTGATGATGGCCGGGATCGCGAGCGGCCAGAACAGGAAGATGCCGACGATCGACATCGTCATGTTGTTGTCGACCTGTTGTGGCGGCTGCGGGGGGTATCCGGGGTGCATGGGACTTGCTCCTAGATCCGTTGGCACGTGGCGTGCCGATTCCTACGAGGGATTCGGGCCGGCCACAGGCCGGACACCGGGCGACGGGCAGCGTACCGCGAACGTGCCACCTGCGAGATCACCCGAGGAGCCACCTCCCCGGGATCGGACCGCCCGACGTGCCCGATAGGGTTGCCCGGTGACCGAGCCCGCGTCCGTCGCCCGCCTCGTCGTCCTCGTCTCCGGTTCCGGCAGCAACCTCCAGGCGTTGCTGGACGCCGCCGTCGACCCCGGTTACGGCGCGCAGGTCGTCGCCGTGGGCGCGGACCGGGACGGGATCGCCGGCCTGGACCGGGCCGCCGCCGTCGGGGTGCCGACCTTCGTCGAGCGACTGAAGGACCACCCGACCCGCGCCGACTGGGACAAGGCGCTCACCGCGCGGGTCGCCGAGCACCGACCCGACCTGGTGGTCAGCGCGGGATTCCTCAAGCTGGTCGGACCGGAGTTCCTGACCGCGTTCGGCGACCGCTACCTCAACACCCACAACACCCTGCTGCCGGCGTTCCCCGGCATCCACGGTCCCCGCGACGCGCTGGCGTACGGCGTGAAGGTCACCGGGGCCACCCTGTTCTTCGTCGACGCCGGGATGGACACCGGCCCGATCGTCGCCCAGGTCGCCGTGCCCGTGCTCGACGACGACGACGTGGAGACGCTCACCGAGCGCATCAAGTCCGCCGAGCGGCGCCAGCTCGTCGAGCAGGTCGGCCGCCTGGTCCGTGAAGGTTGGACGATCACCGGCAGAAAGGTCACCATCCCGTGAACGCCACTGAGGACGCCGGCCACCGCCCGATCCGGCGCGCGCTGGTCAGCGTCTACGACAAGACCGGCCTGGTCGAGTTGGCCCGTGCCCTGCACGAGGCGGGGGTGGAGATCGTGTCGACCGGCAGCACCGCGTCGACGATCGCCGGCGCCGGGGTGCCGGTGACGCCGGTCGAGCAGGTCACCGGCTTTCCGGAGATCCTCGACGGGCGGGTGAAGACCCTGCATCCGAAGATCCACGGTGGTCTCCTCGCCGACCTGCGCAAGGACACGCACGCCGCCCAGCTCGACGAGCACGGTATCGCCGGCGTCGACCTGCTGGTCTCCAACCTGTACCCGTTCCAGGCCACCGTCGCCTCCGGCGCCGATGCCGACGAGTGCGTCGAGCAGATCGACATCGGCGGTCCGGCGATGGTGCGCGCCGGGGCGAAGAACCACGCCTCGGTGGCGGTGGTGACCGACCCGGCGGCGTACCCGGCGGTGGTGGCCGCGCTCGCCGACGGCGGCTTCACGCTGGCCCAGCGCCGGGCGCTCGCCGCCCGCGCGTTCGCCGACATCGCCGACTACGACGTGGCGGTGGCCGACTGGTTCGCCACCACCGTGGCACCGGCGCAGGACGGCTGGCCCCGGTTCGCCGGCCTGGCGCTGCGCCGCCAGGCGGTGCTGCGGTACGGCGAGAACCCGCACCAGACGGCGGCCCTCTACACCGACCCGGGGGCACCGGCCGGGCTGGCCCAGGCCGAGCAACTGCACGGCAAGGAGATGTCCTACAACAACTACGTCGACGCGGACGCCGCGTGGCGGGCCGCGCACGACTTCCCCGACCAGCCGGCGGTGGCGATCATCAAGCACGCCAACCCGTGCGGCATCGCGGTCGGCGCGAACGTGGCGCAGGCGCACCGCAAGGCGCACGCCTGCGACCCGGTCTCCGCGTTCGGCGGCGTGATCGCGGTGAACCGTCCGGTCAGCGTGGAGCTCGCCGGGCAGGTGGCGGAGATCTTCACCGAGGTGCTGGTGGCGCCCGACTTCGACGAGGGCGCACTGGAGCTGCTGCGGGCCAAGAAGAACATCCGGCTGCTGCGGGCGCCCGCGTTCGCCGCGCGGCCGGCCGAGTGGCGGCAGGTCACCGGTGGCGTGCTGGTGCAGGCCCGGGACGCGGTCGACGCGCCAGGTGACGACCCGGCCACCTGGACGTTGGCCACCGGCGACCCGGCCGACGAGGAGACGCTGCGCGACCTGGTGTTCGCCTGGCGGGCGGTGCGCGCGGTGAAGAGCAACGCCATCCTGCTGGCCCGCGACGGGGCGACCGTCGGCGTCGGCATGGGGCAGGTCAACCGGGTCGACTCGGCGCGGCTGGCGGTCAGCCGGGCCGGTGACGAGCGGGCCCGCGGCGCGGTGTGCGCCTCGGACGCGTTCTTCCCGTTCGCCGACGGCCCGCAGATCCTCATCGACGCCGGGGTGCGGGCGATCGTGCAGCCGGGCGGCTCGATCCGGGACGAGGAGACCATCACGGCCTGCAAGGCGGCGGGTGTCACCATGTACCTCACCGGAACCCGGCACTTCTTCCACTGACACCAGGCCGGATTCCACTGACACCAGGCCGGATTCCACTGATACCAGGCCGGATTCCACTGATACCTGGTCGGATTCCGCTGACACCTCCCGGTACGCCGGGCGTGGCCAAGGGCCGCGCCCGGCGTACCGTTGCCCGGCACCGGAGGCGGTTGCTAGCGTTTGCCCGGCAACCCCGCGATCGACGCGGTCCGCCCTCCGTGGACGACGCCGACGCGGCCTTCCTGCGGCAGGTGCCCATGCGCGTGCGCGACCGGTTGACCGCCGCCGTCGTCGCGTTGGCCGTGGTCCTGACCGGCCTCGGCTCGGCCCCCGCCCCGGCGCTCACCACGCCGGCCACCGGCGCATCCGCCCTCGCGTCGACCCCCACCACCGTGACCCACGGCCCGGCGACCGGAACGGACCGGGGCACGTCGGCGGTCGCGTCGCGTCCCGCGTACCCCGATCGGTCCTGGGCGGAACCGGCCGCCGCGCCGACCGGCGACCCGGCCGGCGTACTCGCCTACGGTGACGGATCCGACGACCCGGTCCCGACCGCGCCGGCCGGGGTCGCCGAACCGGTGACGCCGGGCCGCGTCCTGCCCGCGCACCGGTCGCCGGTCGGGCCGCTGCCGCCGCGCGGCCCCATCGCCGCGCGGGCCCCGCCCGCCGCCTGAGCCGCACCGCGACCGCCGCGTCGACCCGGCGGTCGCCGTCGCGAGCCGCCTCGCCCCGCGGGCCGTGCGCCTCACGCCGCCCGTCGGGACACCGCCGGACCGCCTCTCGGGCGCCGCGCACCGCAGGCTCCGCCCCCTCTTCCTCCGGGGGACGGGGCCTGCGTCGTGCTCAGCCGTCGGCGCGTACCTCGGCGAAGTGGCAGGCGCAGGGGTGCGGGTCCGCCGCGCGGAGCACCGTCTGCGGGTCCTGCACGGCGCAGACCTCCTCGGCCTTCCAGCAGCGGGTACGGAACCGGCAGCCGGACGGCGGGTCGGCCGGGCTGGGCACGTCCCCGGCGAGCCGGATGATGGTCCGTTCGTCGCGGCCCTCCGGGTCGGGCACCGGCACCGCCGACAGCAGCGCCTGGGTGTACGGGTGGGTGGCCCGCTGGTAGATCTGCTCCTCGGTGCCGATCTCCACGATCCGGCCCAGGTACATCACCGCCACCCGGTCGCAGATGTGCCGGACCACGGACAGGTCGTGGGCGATGAAGACGTAGGAGAGGCCGAACTCGTCCTGGAGCCGCTCCAGCAGGTTGATCACCTGGGCCTGGATGGAGACGTCCAGCGCCGACACCGGCTCGTCGCACACGATGATCTCCGGCCGCAGCGCGAGGGCCCGGGCGATGCCGATGCGTTGCCGCTGACCGCCGGAGAACTGGTGCGGGTAGCGGTTGAGGTGTTCCGGGTTGAGCCCGACCACGTCCAGCAACTCCCGCACCCGCTGCCGCCGGCTGCCCTTCGGGGCGACGTCCGGGTGGATGGCGAACGGTTCGCCGATGATGTCGCCGACGGTCATCCGCGGGTTCAGCGAGGTGTACGGGTCCTGCATCACCATCTGCATGTTGCGGCGCAACCGGCGCAGTTCCGACCCCTCGGCCCGGAACAGGTTCCGCCCCGCGACCGTGGCCCGGCCGGCGGTCGGCGTCTCCAACCGCATGAGCAGTCGGGCCAGTGTGGTCTTGCCGCAGCCGGATTCGCCGACCACACCGAGCGTCTCCCCGCGCCGCAGCTCGAAGCTCACCCCGTCGACCGCCCGCACCGCGCCGATCCGCCGCTTGAACAGCACCCCCTGGGTGATCGGGAAGTGCTTGACCAGGTGGTCGACGGAAAGGATGGTCTCGCCGCGGCCGGCGGTCGGGTCACTCGGCCCGGTCATCGTGCACCTCCTGGGCGAAGTGGCACGCGCTGGTCCGGCCGCCGGCGAGCACGAGGTCGTGCGGCACCTCGTCCACGCACACCTGCCGGGCGTACGGGCAGCGGGGGTGGAACGGGCAGCCGGACGGGATCCGCATCAGGTTCGGCGGCAACCCCCGGATCGTCGACAGTTCCCGGCCGCGCACGTCCAGCCGCGGGATCGACTCCAACAACCCCTTCGTGTACGGGTGGGCGGGCGCCCGGTACAGCGAGTGCACGTCGGCGTGCTCGACGATCCGGCCGGCGTACATGACCGCGATGCGGTCCGCCACCCCGGCGACCACCCCCAGGTCGTGGGTGATCAGGACGAGCGCCATGCCCAGGTCGCGACGCAGGTCGGCCAGGAGGTCCATGATCTGGGCCTGGACGGTGACGTCGAGCGCGGTGGTGGGCTCGTCGGCGATGAGCACCTTGGGGTCCAGCGCCAGCGCCATCGCGATCATGACGCGTTGCCGCATGCCGCCGGAGAAGTGGTGCGGGTAGTCGCCGAGTCGCTTCGCCGCAGCCGGGATGCGGACCAGGTCCATCAGTTCGACGGTGCGCCGACGCGCGTCGGCGCGGGACATCCCGGCCCGCAGGCGCAGCGACTCGCCGATCTGCCAGCCGACCGGGAAGACCGGGTTCAACGCGGACAGCGCGTCCTGGAAGATCATCGCGATCTCCGCGCCGCGCACCTGCCGGCGTTCCTCCTCCGTGCCGCGCAGCAGGTCCCGCCCCTGGTAGCGGATCTCCCCGGAGCGCACGTACGCGGGCGGGGTGTCCAGGATGCCCATGATCGCCTGCGCGGTGACCGACTTGCCGGAACCGGACTCGCCGAGCACCGCGAGCGTCTCCCCGGCGTCCAGGTGGTACGTCACCCCGTTGATCACCTGGGCTACGCCCTCCCGGGTGCGGAACTCGACGTGCAGGTCCCGCACCTCCAGCAGGTGCCCGTCGGGCGGGGTGGGGGAGGCCGGCGTGGGCCGGACCGGGTTCTGGCCCATGACTCACCGCAGCTTCGGGTCGAAGGCGTCGCGGATCGCGTCGCCGAGCATGATGAAGGCGAGCACGGTCAGGGCCAGGAAGGCCGACGGCACGATCAGCGGGGTCGCCGACTCGCGCATGTGCACCCGGCCGGCGTCGATGTCGATGCCCCAGGAGATGGTCGGCGCCTTCAGGCCGATGCCGAGGAAGCTCAGCGTCGCCTCGGCGGAGATGAACGACCCGAGCGCGATGGTGAGCACCACGACGGCCGGGGCCAGCGCGTTCGGCAGGATGTGCCGCCACATGATCCGGCCGTTGCCGGCGCCGAGCATCCGGGCGGCGGCCACGTAGTCCTGCTCCCGGGCGGTGATCACCGAGGAGCGGACGACCCGGGCCGCGGTGGTCCAGCCGAGCAGCGCCAGCACCAGGATCACCGCGAACAGCCGTACCGTCTCACCGCTGGTGCTCACCCGCTTGAGCAGCACGATCGCGGCCAGCAGCAGCGGGATGCCGAGCACGATGTCGATCACCCGGGAGAGCACCGCGTCGAGCCACCCGCCGAAGAAGCCGGCGAGCATCCCGACGACGAGCGCGATCACCCCGGTGATCAACGCGGACAACGCGCCCACCAGCAGCGAGGCGCGGGCCCCGTAGACGGCCCGGGCGAACGTGTCGCAGCCCTGGAAGTCGTAGCCGAAGATGGCCCCGCCGGACGGTGGGGCGTGTTGCCGGGACAGCACGCAGTCGCGCGGGTCGTTGGCGGCGAACAGCCCGGGGAACGCGGCCATCGCCGCGACCAGCACCACCAGGGTCAGGCTGAGCCAGAACACAGGGCTGCGGCGCAGGTCCAGCCAGGCGTCGCCGGCCAGGCTGCGCGCGCGGTCCGGCTCCCCGGCCCGGCCCGGCGTGCCGGGCTCGCCGGAGACGCCGCGCCGTGCCGCCTGGTTCTCGGTGGCGGCCACCGTCTCGAAATCACTCATGCCCGCGCGCCCCGCTCCGCTCGGCGCGGTCCCGTGGGACCGGGCGCACTGTGTCGACGATTCGCTCGCGACGCTCACTCATAGCGGATCCTCGGGTCGAGTACGGCGTAAAGGACGTCCACCGCCAGGTTGGACAGCAGGTAGACCACGACGAGCACGCTCACGATGCCGACCACGAGCGGGCCGTCCTCGGTGCGGATGCCGCGGTAGAGGTTGAAGCCGACGCCGGGCACGTTGAACACGCCCTCGGTGATGATCGCGCCGCCCATCAGGTTGCCCAGTTCGACACCGAGGAAGGTGATCACCGGGATGAGCGAGTTGCGCAGCACGTGCACGCCCACGACCCGGCGCCGGCGCAGGCCCTTCGAACGGGCGGTCCGCACGTAGTCGGCGCGGAGGTTCTCGGTCACCGACGTACGGGTCAGCCGCAGCGCGGTGGCCAGGGACAGCGAGCCGAGCACGATGCCGGGCAGCAGCAGCGCGTGGAAGGTGGGTTGCGCGCCGGCGGTGGGCGGGAAGACCGACCACTTCACACCGAGCAGGTACTGGGCCAGCGGGGCCAGCACGATGGTGGGGATGCCGAGGACCAGGAGGGTGAGCACCAGCGTGGCATGGTCGAAGATGCCGGAGCGGCGGATCGCCGCGATCACCCCGGCGGTGATGCCGACGAGTACGGTCACCGCCATCGCGATCAGCGCCAGCTTCAGGGTGACCGGCCAGGCGGCGGCGAGGATGTCGTTGATCCGGCGACCGGTCAGCGACTCACCGAGGTCGCCCCGCACCAGGCCGCCCAGGTAGTTGAGGTAGCGGTAGAAGAAGCCGCCGACCCCGGTCGCGTCCAGGTGGTACTTCTCGGTCAGGTACGCCCGCTGCGCCGCGGTGACCGGCCGTTCCCCGGCGAGCGCCTGGATCGGGTCGCCCTGCCCGGCGAACATCAGCGCGTAGACGATCAGGGTGGTCCCGAAGAAGGCGAGGACCATCTGGAGCAGTCGCCGCAGGATGAAGCGGAGCATGCTGGCAAGTCTGCCGAAACATACTCAAATGCGGGCCAATGCCGAGACCGGGCCACCCGGTGGGGGTGGCCCGGCCCATGGTGGGAAGGCGTCAGGCGACTTCGATCTTCAGCAGGTCCACCCGGTCGAAGAGGTCCACGTGGACGTTCTTGACCTTGGTGGAGTGGCCGAAGTTGTTCTGCCCGTACCGCAGCGGGATCACCGGCAGGTCCTCCGCCAGCACGTCCTCCGCCGCCTGGTACTTCTTGATCGCCTCGTCCGCGTTCGCCGCCCGGGCGCCCTCGGCGAGCAACCTGTCGAACTCGGCGTTGCGGTAGCCGTAGTAGTTCGACGACCCGGTGGAGCTGTACAGCGGGCCCAGGTAGTTCTCCATGGACGGGTAGTCCATCACCCAGCCCATCCGGAACAGGCCGACCGCCTGCTTCTGCTTCAGCTTGGTCAGCAGGTCCGCGAACTTCGGCTCGGCGGCGCCCACGCAATCCACGCCCAGGTTGGCCTTGAGCTGGTTGCAGGTGGCGTCGATCCAGTCCTTGTGGCCGCCGTCGCCGTTGTAGGACAGCTCGATCTTCTTCGGGCCGCCCGCGGCCTCGTACATCGCCTTGGCCTTGACCGGGTCGAACGCGCCGGCCGTGCCGATGGTGTTCTCCCGGTAGCCGGCCACCACCGGCGAGACGAACGAGCGGGCCGGCTGCTGCGAACCCTTGAAGATCGACGTGGTGATCTCGTCCCGGTCGATCGCCATCGAGATGGCCTTGCGCACCTCGGGGTTGCTGAACTCCTCCTGGTACGTGGGGAACGCCAGCACCTGCAGCGACGAGGCCGGGCTCTGCTGGAACCGGTCGCCCAGGTCGGTCGCGGCGGTGGTCAGGTTCTCGGTCGGGATCGTCTTGATCACGTCGAGGTTGTCCGACAGCACGTCCGCGTACGCGGCGGTCGGCTGCTGGTAGATGCGGAACTCGACGCCGCCGACCTTGGGCTGCTGCCCCGGGAACGCGTCGTAACGCTCCACCTCGACCTTGGCGTCGTGCTGCCAGGTGCCCTTCATCTTGAACGGACCCTGGCCGATCGGCGCCTGCTCGTAGCCCTCGGCCAGCACGCCCGGCGCGGCGAACGCCGCCTCGGGCAGCGGGTAGAAGGCGGTGTAGCCGAGCATTGCCCGGAAGTCCACGTACGGCTCGGCGAGTGTGACCGTGAAGGTCAGGTCGTCGACCTTGGCCAGGCCGCTGAGCGTCTTCGCCTTGGGCGTCTCGCCCTGGAGGTCCTCGTAGCCTGCGATCTTCTCGAAGAAGTAGCTGGAGTTCTGACCGTTCGGGGCGTACGCGCCGTAGTTCCAGGCGTCGATGTAGTTGTCGGCGGTGACCTTCTCGCCGTTGTGGAACGTGAAGCCGGACTTGAGCCTGACCGTCCAGACCTTGTTGTCCGACGAGGTCACCGACTCGGCTGCCACCTCGTACGGCTTGTTCGCCTCGTCGTAGTCGACGAGCGGGCTGAACAGGGCGGACAAGACCTGCGAGCCGCTCGTCTCGTTGGTGTTTGTGGGCACCAGGTGCTGCGGCTCGGCGATCTCGATCCGCACGGCCGCGTCGGCGTCGCCGGAGCCGCCGCTGCCGCCGCCTGAGCCGCATGCGGTCAGGCCCAGGGTCACCGCGAGCGGGAGGGCGGCCCAGGCCGCCAGCCTACGAACACGCATGGAGTCTCCTCATCTCCTCAGCTGCGCGGTCGTCCCGACGCTGGGTGACGTAGCGCAACGAGTGGTAACGGTAGGTCACCACTCGTGCCATCGACAACGATCGCGTCGTCGAGTGTCGGCCGCGGGTGCCACGCCGCCTTGTCGAGGCCGCCGCCGGGTGCTACCCGCGTGCCTCACCTCGGGATATCGGCGTACGGGTGCTGCCCTCCCGTGCCCGGAAGGGTGCCCCTGGGGCGTCCGCGTAGCTCGCCCGGTCCCGCCCGGTTGTCGCCCTGGAACCCGACTTGACCGCGCCGCTGATTACTATCTGTGACTTCATCCACGTTGCTCAGCGTCATCGTGGGCCGGTCGCCGTCCGGCCCCCTCCGGGACATGAGACGATCACGACGTGACGGCGACGATCCTGGACGGCAAGGCGACCGCGGCGGAGATCAAGGACGAACTGCGCACGCGGGTGAAGGCGCTCGCGGAGCGCGGCATCACCCCCGGGCTCGGCACCGTGCTGGTCGGGGAGGACCCAGGTTCCCAGGCGTACGTCAACGGCAAGCACCGCGACTGCGCCGAGGTCGGCATCGCCTCGCTGCGGGTCACGCTGCCGGCCGACGCCGGCCAGGACCAGCTCGACGCGGCGCTGGCCGAACTGAACGCGGACCCGGCCTGCCACGGCTACATCGTGCAACTCCCGCTGCCCGGTCAGCTCGACACCCAGCGGACGCTGGAAGCCATCGACCCGGACAAGGACGCCGACGGCCTGCACCCGGTCAACCTGGGTCGGCTCGTCCTCGGGTACGACGCGCCGCTGCCCTGCACCCCGCGCGGCATCGTGGAGCTGCTGCGCCGGCACGACGTGCCGCTGCGCGGCGCGAACGTGGCAGTCGTCGGCCGGGGCAACACGGTGGGCCGTCCGCTCGGCCTGCTGCTCACCCGGCGCAGCGAGAACGCCACCGTCACGCTGTGCCACACCGGCACGCTCGACCTCGCCTCGCACACCCGCGCCGCCGAGATCGTCATCGTCGCCGCCGGGGTGCCGGGGCTGCTCACCGCCGACATGGTCACCCCCGGCGCGACGGTGGTGGACGTCGGCATCACCCGGGTCATCGGCGAGGACGGCAAGGGCCGCTACACCGGTGACGTCGACCCGGAGGTGACCGAGGTGGCCGGCAAGGTGGTCCCGATGCCCGGCGGCGTCGGCCCCATGACCCGCGCCATGCTGCTGACCAACGTGGTCGAACGGGCCGAGCGGGTGGGCTGAGCACCCACGCAGGTCATAACCGTCCGCCCCTGGCCCGGACGGTGTCAGGATGGCTGATACGGTCCGGAAAACCGACTGGTATCAGGGAGTGGGACGACCATGGGTAAGAAGGTCACTGTCGTAGGCGCCGGATTCTACGGCTCCACCACCGCACAGCGTCTGGCCGAGTACGACATCTTCGACACCGTCGTGATCACCGACATCGTGGAGGGCAAGCCGGCGGGTCTCGCGCTGGACCTCAACCAGTCGCGCGCGGTCGAGGGCTTCGAGACCAAGGTCGTCGGCGTCACCACCGGCCCCAACGGCGAGGGCTACGACGCCATCTCCGGCTCCGACGTCGTCGTCATCACCGCCGGCCTGCCGCGTAAACCGGGCATGAGCCGGATGGACCTGCTGGAGACCAACGCCAAGATCGTCCGACAGGTCGCCGAGAACGTCGCCAAGTACGCGCCGGAAGCCGTCGTCATCGTGGTCTCGAACCCGCTCGACGAGATGACCGCGCTGGCCCAGCTCGCCACCCAGTTCCCCCGCAACCGGGTGCTCGGCCAGGCGGGCATGCTCGACACCGCCCGGTTCACCAACTTCGTCGCCGAGGCGCTGAGCGTACCGGTGAAGTCGGTGCGGACCCTGACGCTCGGCTCGCACGGCGACACCATGGTGCCGGTGCCGTCCAAGAGCACCGTGAACGGCAAGCCGCTGCGTGACGTCATGCCGGCCGAGCAGATCGAGGAACTGGTCGTCAAGACCCGCAACGGTGGCGCCGAGGTCGTCGCGCTGCTCAAGACCGGTTCGGCGTACTACGCCCCGTCTGCCGCCGCGGCCAAGATGGCGAAGGCCGTGGCCGAGGACTCCGGCGCGGTCATGCCGGTCTGCGCCTGGGTCGACGGCGAGTACGGCATCTCCGGCGTCTACCTGGGCGTCGAGGCCGAGATCGGCGCCGAGGGCGTGAAGCGGGTCGTGGAGACCGACCTGGAGGCCGACGAACTGGCCGCGCTGAAGGAGGCCGCCGAGGCCGTCCGCGCCAAGCAGGCCGACGTCGCCAGCATGTGACCCGAGCACCATCGCCGAAGGGGGGGCCGGGCCCCCCCGCCGCCCGGGGCCGGGGGTGCCCCCCCCCGGGGGGGCGGCCCCGGGGCGTATA
>NZ_JBNCKZ010000004.1:232375-332191 GCF_049841795.1 Micromonospora sp. DT31
CCGACCGGCCCGCGCTCCCGCCGCCCGCCGCGGCCGGCCGCCCCACGCCGCCCGCCGGCCCCAGCATGGGCCCCGCCCCCCAGCGCCGCCGGGCGGCCGGCTCCCGCCGGCCGCCCTTCGCCGTCTTTCCCCGCCCGGGTGGGTCCGCCCTGCCGATCACGAAGTTGACGGCGGAAATGGAGATCCACCAGGCGGCCAACCTCATGATCGGTCCAGGAAGGGGTGGGAGGTGAAGGGGTCCGTCAGGTGGGGGGTCGCCAGGGTCGCGGGGGCGAGAGTGGCCAGCAGGTTCGCGCGGGAGTGGCGTGCCGCCTCCGGGTCGACCTCGTGCGCGTACGCCAGCTCGGGATCGACGAGCTGCACCGCGTGCACCAGGAGGTCGCCAGTGATCAGGAGGCGCTCGTCGGCCGCCTCGACCAGCACCGACTGATGGCCCGGCGTGTGCCCGGGCGTGGGCAGCAGTCGTACCCCCGGGGTGAGGGACGTCTCGCCGTCGACCACCCGCAGCCGGCCGACGGCGCGCAACGGCGTCAGCAGCCGGACCGGTAGCTCCGGGTGGAACAGCTCCAGCGCGGAAAGCTCGGCGCGCTGGATCAGATGCTCCGCGTTCGGGAAGAGCGGGCCGGCCCAGCCGACGTGGTCGGTGTGCAGGTGGGTGAGGACCACGGTGCGTACGTCGGCCGGGTCGATCCCGGCGGCGGCCAGCTCGGCGGGCAGCTGGCCCGGCACCGGCGCCCAGCTCGCGGCGAGTGAGTCGGCCGGGCCGATGCCGGCGTCGACGAGGGTGACCGGCCCGTCGCCGACCCGCACCGCGAAGGCGCGGAACCGCAGCCACCACCGGCCGTCGTCGGTGACCCCGCCCGGATCGAGCCGGTCGACCGCCTGCCAGTGCGCGGCGGTGGCGCCGGGAAACGCCTCGCCGCGAGGCTGGAAGAAGGGCCCCTCGCCGTCGGAGAGCGCGGTGACCGTGATAGACCCGAGGGTGCGGCTGCGCGGCATCGGCTGATGGTGCCAGGGGCCGCAGTGCGGCGCAGCCCGCTTTCCGGCGGTCCACCCCGGGCCGCCTGGGGACTGCCGGCCAGTTTCCAGTACGCTCGTACTGCTTGAGCACGTGTCCCCCGAGAGGAGCGCCGGCCGATGGCGAAGATCAAGGTAAACAACCCGGTCGTGGAGATCGACGGCGACGAGATGACCCGGATCATCTGGAAGCAGATCCGGGAGCAGCTGATCCTGCCCTACCTCGACGTCGACCTGCACTACTACGACCTGTCGATCCAGCACCGCGATGCCACCGACGACCAGGTCACGGTCGACGCCGCCAACGCCATCAAGGAGCACGGCGTCGGCGTCAAGTGCGCCACCATCACCCCCGACGAGGCCCGGGTGGAGGAGTTCGGCCTGAAGAAGATGTGGCGGTCGCCCAACGGCACCATCCGCAACATCCTGGGCGGCGTGGTCTTCCGCGAGCCGATCATCATGTCGAACGTGCCGCGGCTCGTCCCGGGCTGGACCAAGCCGATCATCATCGGCCGGCACGCCCACGGCGACCAGTACAAGGCCACCGACTTCGTCGTCCCCGGCCCGGGCAAGGTGACCATCACCTACACCCCGGCCGACGGCAGCGCCCCGATGGAGATGGAGGTCGCCAACTTCCCCGGCAGCGGCATCGCCATGGGCATGTACAACTACGACGAGTCGATCCGGGACTTCGCCCGCGCCTCGTTCCGGTACGGCCTGGACCGCAAGTACCCGGTCTACCTGTCGACCAAGAACACCATCCTCAAGGCGTACGACGGTCGGTTCAAGGACCTCTTCGCCGAGGTCTTCGAGAACGAGTTCAAGGCCGAGTTCGACGCCGCCGGCATCACCTACGAGCACCGGCTGATCGACGACATGGTCGCCGCCGCGCTCAAGTGGGAGGGCGGCTACGTCTGGGCCTGCAAGAACTACGACGGTGACGTGCAGTCCGACACCGTCGCGCAGGGCTTCGGCTCGCTGGGCCTGATGACCTCGGTGCTGCTCTCCCCGGACGGCCGTACGGTCGAGGCCGAGGCGGCGCACGGCACCGTCACCCGGCACTACCGGCAGTACCAGAAGGGCGAGAAGACCTCGACCAACCCGATCGCCTCGATCTACGCCTGGACCCGGGGCCTGGCCCACCGGGGCAAGCTGGACGGCACCCCGGCGGTCACCGAGTTCGCCGACACGCTGGAGAAGGTCATCGTGGACACCGTCGAGGGCGGCCAGATGACCAAGGACCTCGCGCTGCTCATCTCGCGGGACGCCCCGTGGCTGACCACGGACGAGTTCATGAACGCGCTCGACGAGAACCTGGCCCGCAAGCTCGCCTGACTGATGTAAGGAAGGGCCCCCTCTTAACGCCTGGCGTTGTGGAAGGGGCCCTTCCTTTCACGTGGTGCGGAGGAGTTCGGCGGCACGCTCGGGGGCGATGTCGTTGATGAAGACGCCCATGCCGGACTCCGACCCGGCCAGGTACTTCAACTTGTCCTTGGCCCGGCGGATGCTGAACACCTGCAGGTGCAGGTGGCCCAGTTCCCGGTCGATCCGCACCGGCGCCTGGTGCCAGGCCGCGATGTAGGGCATGGGCAGGTCGAACAGCCCGTCGAAGCGGCGCAGCAGGTCCAGGTAGAGCGGCCCGAAGGCGTCCCGCTCGGCGTCGTTCAGCGCCGGGATGTCCGGTATCGGCCGGTGCGGCGCCACGTGCACCTCGAACGGCCAGCGGGCCGCCGCCGGCACGTACGCGGTCCAGTGTTCGTTGCTCGTCACCACCCGCTCCCCGGCGGCCCGCTCGGCGGCCAGCACGTCGGCGTAGAGGTTGCCCCCGATGCGGTCGGCGTACCGCCGGGCGGCGCCCAGCATGGCGCGGGTCCGGGGGGTGACGAACGGGTACGCGTAGATCTGACCGTGCGGGTGGTGCAGGGTCACGCCGATCTCCACGCCCCGGTTCTCGAACGGGAAGACCTGTTCCACCCCGGGCAGCGCGCTCAGTGCGGTGGTGCGGTCGGCGAGCGTGTCCAGTACGGTCCGCACCCGACGCGGGGTGAGCCGGGCGAACGAGGCGTTGTGGTCGTCGGTGAAGCAGACCACCTCGCACCGGCCGAGGCCGGGCCGTACCGGGGTGAACGGGGTGATCTCGGGCGGCTCGTCGGCGACCCGCTGGCTGAGCGAGGGGAACCGGTTCTCGAACACGACCACGTCGTAGTCGGGCGCCGGGATCTCGCTGTGCCGGTCGCCCCGGGACGGGCAGAGCGGGCACTGGTCGGCCGGCGGTAGGAAGGTGCGCGTCTGCCGGTGTACGGCGACCGCCACCCACTCGTCGGTCAGCGGGTCGTAGCGCAGTTGGGAGGCAGGCGGAGGCGGGGGCAGGTCCCGCAGGTCCGGCTGGTCCCGGATCGTGTCGTCCCGCTCGTCGAAGTAGATCAACTCACGGCCGTCGGCCAGTTCGATCTCCGTACGTTTCACTCCGCACCCCTCTTCGCCGGTACCGTCACCAGCTCGCCGACCCGGTCGCCGAGTACCCGCTGTGCCTGGGGTGCCAACCGGTCGTCGGTGACCAGCACGTCCGCCGCGTCCAGGCCGACGATCGAGGAGATGCCGACCGTGCCCCACTTGGTGTGGTCGGCGAGCACCACCAGCCGGTCGGCAGCGGCCACGAGTGCCCGGTTCGTGTCGGCCTCCATCAGGTTGGGCGTGGTGAACCCGGCCCGTTCGCTGATCCCGTGCACGCCGAGGAAGAGCAGGTCGAGGTGCAGCGCGGCGATCGCGGCCACGGCGAGCGGGCCGACCAGCGCGTCCGACGGCGTGCGTACGCCGCCGGTGAGCACCACGGTCCGGTCGGGTCGGCCGTCGGCGTGCAGGATCTCGGCCACCGGCAGCGAGTTGGTGACCACCGTCAGGTCGGGCACGTCCAGTAGGCGACGGGCCAGTTCGGCGGTGGTGGTGCCGGCGGACAGGGCGATCGCGGCGCCCGGGCGGACCAGCCGCGCGGCGTGCTCGGCGATCGCGGCCTTCTCGGTGGACTGTCGGACGGACTTGGCGTGGAAGCCGGGCTCGTCGGTCGAGCCGGGGCCGGCCGCCGTCGCCCCGCCGTGCACCTTGGCGATGAGGCCCTGGTCGTGCAGGGTCTCCAGGTCCCGCCGGATGGTCATGTCGGACACGCCGAACTCGGTGGCGAGTTCGGTGACCCGGACCCCACCCGTGGTGCGGACCCGTCCCAGGATGGCCGTCTGCCGTTGCCGCGCCAGCATCCCCTTCACCTCCCGAGCCCGAGCCTGAGCCCGAGCGCCAAACGCGCGCACGCGGTCGAACGTGTTCCAACAAACCCGAACACTACCGGGCGGCCGGGGACACGGCGACGCCGCCGTCCCGCTGCGGACGGCGGCGTCCAGGTGGGCCGGTCCGGTGGACCGGAGCGGTGGCGGTCAGGTGGACCGGTGCACGGCGGTCAGGCGGGCGGGAGGCGGGGCTCCACCCAACCGGTCTCGGTGAGGTGCTCCATCACCTGGGCGACCGCCTCCTCGACACTCAGATCCGAGGTGTCCACCACCAGATCCGCGTCGGTGGGCTCCTCGTACGGGTCGTCGATGCCGGTCATCCCGGTGAGCAGGCCGGCCCGGGCGCGCGCGTACAGACCCTTGCGGTCCCGCTGCTCGCAGACCGCCAGCGGGGTCGCGACGTGGACCAGCAGGAAACCGGCGCCGGAGGCCTGGGCCATCTCCCGGGCGGTGGCCCGGGCCGCCGCGTACGGCGCGATCGGGCAGCAGATGCCGACCCCCCGGTGCCTGGCGATCTCCGCGGCCACCCAGCCGATCCGGCGTACGTTCAGATCCCGGTCGGCCTTGCTGAAGCCCAGACCGGCGGAGAGTTCCCGCCGCACCACGTCACCGTCGAGCAGCGTGATCGTCCGGTCGCCCTGCTCCCGCAGGACGTCGGCCAGTCCTCGGGCGATCGTCGACTTGCCCGAGCCGGACAGCCCGGTCAGGAAGATCACCAGGCCGCGGTGCCGACGCGGCGGGCGGGCCCGGGTCAGCTCCCGGGCCACCGCCGGCGGGGTGTGCCACTCCGGCAGCGGGAAACCCCGGTCCAGCAGGTCGTCGATCTCCTCGGTGCTGAGCGCCAACCGTCGGTTGCGCGGCGGGATGTCCTCCCGCCAGCGCCACTGCCCGTCCCGGTTGTCGTACGCCAACTCCCGGGGCACCAGCACTCGCAGGCCGGCGCCGGAGAGCATTCCCTCGGTCGAGAGCAGGTGCGTCACCCCGTACGAGGCGGCGACCCGCGCCCGCAGCAACGCGTCGCTGATCTCGTCGCGTCGCCGGGCCAGCGGCACCGCGATCACCGTCGCCGGGGCATCCGGTCGCGGGCGGCGAACACGCTGCGTACCAGCGCCTCGGCGGGCAGGCCGCCTGTCGACTCCTCGCTCGCCGGGATCAGCACCAGCAGATGCGCCCCGAGCGTGCGGGCGGCGTGCGCGATCTGCGCCAACTGTGGGCGGTGCAACGGCCGGTCGGCGAAGACACCGAGCACCCGGCCCGGCGGCAGCAGTCCGCGTACCTCGTCCGGGCTGCGCCGCAGGCGCTGGAACGGCCCGTGGCCGCCGTCGCCCAGGCGCCGCACCGCGCCCCCCACCCCGACGGTGCCGTCACGCGCGGGCCAGACGTCGGTCACGTCCATCGCCGCCACCGGCGCACCCTCACCGTCGGTCAGCACCAGCGCGCGGCGGGCCGGGTCGGTCAGGTCCAGCCCTTCGGCGAGAGCCGCCGGCACCTGGAGCGTCACCGGCACCGGCCACGGCGTGCCGTCGGCGAGCCGGCCGCGCCGGCCCAGCGACGCCAGGTCGGCCCGGGACAGGAACCCGGTCAGCGGCGCGTACGCCCCGGTCAGCAGCAACTCCAGATCGGCCAGCTCAGCGGGCCTGGGCGCGTATGACGGCGCATCCCGCAGAACGTCCTCGGGCAGCACCCACCCGTTGTTCATCGAACCCCCAACTCACCGGCCGGCACACAGTTTCGCAGCCCACCGGCGATCGGTCGAGAGCGCCACTCCACCTCGGGCGGCGACGGCCCGCGGAGCACGGGCCGCGGGTGGAGTCAGGGTGACCGAATCCTCACCGGCCGGGCTCCGCACGTCGATCGTTCGACCGGTCGCCGCGCCGCACCGTCCGGCCGAGCGCGCGCCCCACCCGCCGGACCGCCCGGTCGACGCGGGACCGCAGTAGGCGGGTGTCCTCCACCCGCGGCGCCGCGCCGTCGGTGGCGCAGCGCACCAGCAGGGGCAGCCGGGAGTCCAGCGCCCACCCGGCCTGCACCAGCCGGGCCCGGACCTCCCAGGTGCCTGCGGTGCGGCCGCCGCCCAGCGCGGCGAAGTCGACGGTGGCGGTGGTCCGGTGCCGCACCTGGGCGTCGCCGTCACCGGACGGGATCCGTTCGGTCGTGGTGGTGACCGGCAGGAAGAACTCCTCCCGGGTCTCCCGGCGGCGGACCACGACCTCCGTCTTCGTGCCACCGGCATGCAGCGCCGGCCCGGTGCGGGGTTCCACCTCGGCCACCGGGAGCACCGGCAGGCCCCGTCCGTCGAACCGGACGGGTTGTTCGCCGGCGCCCAGGTGACCGGTGACGGCGAGCGTCAGCGTCGAGCCGGCCACGGACCACCTGTCGACCGTGGCGTGCGCGCGGACACTCACCTCCCACTCCGCCAGCCGCCGCAGGTCCGCGACCCGGCCCTGCTCGGCCAGGTGCGCGACCACCCGGTACAGCGGTGGCAACCCGGCCACGTCGTCCGGCGTGAAGCGGTCCCGCAGCAGGCCACCCACCTCGCCCGCCACCTGTTCGACCCACTGCTCGGGTGCGCTCAGCAGGGCCCGACCGCGCAATCGGTTCAGCATCTCCTTGCGCAGCCAGCGGCGGTGCAGGCGGAGCCGGGCCGCGGCCGGAGGTCGGTGGGCGGCCACGATGTCCAGCGCGGCCCGGAGGGCGGAGTAGTACTCGGCGGGGTCCATCCGGGTCGCCGTGACGTTGCCGGCGTCCGTGCGACGGTAGTGGTGGTAGCAGAGGTGGTCGGCCAGAACGCAGACCCGCTCGGCCAGCAGGTAGGCCTGCGTCATCAGCCGGTGGTCCTCCAGGCGGCGCGGGTGGCCCTCGGGGAAGCGCAGCCCGTGCCGGTGCAGGAAGGACCGCCGGAACAGCTTGTGGCAGGTCAGACTGTCGGCAAGCGGCGCGTCGACAAGGGTGGTGCCGAACCGGTTCTCCCGGAACAGTTCCCGCGGGACGCCCCGGCCGTGCCCGACCATCCGGCCGATGACGATGTCCGCGTCGTGCGAGCGGGCGCAGTCGAGCAGCCGGGCCAGCGCCCCGTCGCCGAACCAGTCGTCGTCGTCGGCGAAGAAGACGTATTCGCCGCGGGCCTGCTCCAGCCCCTGGTTGCGCGGATGCGACGGCCAGCCCGAGTGCTCCAGGTGCAGCACCCGCAGGTGCGGGTCGGCGGCGGCCAACGCGTCCAGGCGCTGCGGCGTGTCGTCGGCCGACCCGTCGTCGGCGAAGATCACCTCGTAGTCGCCGGGCGGCAGCGCCTGCCGGCCCAGCGAGGTCACCAACGGTTCGAGGTGCTGCCCGCTGTTGTGCGTGGGCACCACCACGCTCACCCCGGGCCGGTCCACGCCAGCACTCATATCGCCCCCTACGATCGAGCGGACCGGTGCTCGGCGGGCCCGATCCGGCCATCACGGTCGCAGCTTCCGTCGATGTCCGCCACCCCGTCCCGTCCGGCGCCCGGTCGGTCGCCGGCCACGCCCGCCCGCGCTGTCCGGGCGGAATCAGGGACAACCCCGAGCGTTTCCTGGTGCCCTCGGGGCGTCGGGGTTCCTAGGCTGGCAGCGTGACACTGCTCGCGACCGAGTCGCTGACCAAGACGTACGGAGGCCGGGTCACCGCGTTGGCCGACCTCACCGTGTCGGTCGAGCCGGGGATCATCGGACTGGTGGGCGCGAACGGCGCCGGCAAGTCCACCCTGATCAAGATCCTGCTGGGTCTGCTCCCGCCGACAGGCGGCCGGGTGCGGGTGCTCGGCCTCGACCCGACCACCGATCCGGCTGCCGTCCGCGCCCGGGTCGGCTACATGCCCGAACACGACGCGCTCCCGCCCGACCTGTCCGCCGCCGAACTGGTCACCCACCTGGGTCGGATCAGCGGGCTGCCGCGCACGGCCGCCCGGGAACGGGCCTCCGAGGCGCTGCGCCACGTCGGCCTGCACGAGGAGCGGCACCGGGCCGTCGGTGGCTACTCCACCGGCATGAAGCAGCGCGTCAAGCTCGCCCAGGCGCTCGTGCACGACCCCGACCTGCTGCTGCTCGACGAGCCCACGAACGGCCTCGACCCGGCCGGCCGGGACGCCATGCTCGCCCTGATCCACCGGATCGGCACCGAGTTCGGCATCTCGGTGGTGGTCTGCTCGCACCTGCTCGGCGAGGTGGAGCGGATCTGCGACACCCTGGTCGCCATCGACGGCGGCCGGCTGCTGCGCGCCGACCGGGTCTCCGCCATGACCACCGCCACCGACGTCCTCGCGGTCGAGGTGAGCGAGGGCACCGAGGAACTCGCCGCCCGGCTCACCGCGCTCGACCTGCCGGTGACCCGGGACGGGCGGCTGCTGCTCGTCCCGCTCGCCGACGACGCCACCTACGACCAGATCCTCGGCGCGGTCGCCGAGCTGGACCTGCCACTGCACCGGCTGGACCAGCGACGGCACCGGGTGGCCGAACTCTTCGCCACCAGGGAGCCCAGCCATGTCTGAAGCCACCGGCGTCATCCACGACATCGGCTACCAGCGCTACACCGGCCCGCGGCTGGGCCGCCGGCAGGTGTTCGGCGCGCTCTACGCGCACGGCGTGCGTACCGTCTTCGGTTTCGGCCGCAGCGCCAAGGCGAAGATCTTCCCGTGGCTGGTGGTCGCGGTGGTCACCGTGGTGGCCGCCGGCCTGACCGCGGTACGCAGCCAGACCGGGCAGACCGTGATGACGTACGCCCAGTTCGCCGACTCGATGAGCTGGCTGGTCATCTTCTTCGCCGCGGTGGCCGCCCCCGAACTGGTCTCCCGCGACCTGCGCAGCGGCGTGCTGCCGCTCTACTTCTCCCGGCCGCTGCCGCGCGGCGACTACGCCATCGCCAAGCTGCTGGCGCTGATCACCGCGCTCTGGCTGCTGCTCGGCGGCCCCCAGTTGGTGATGTTCCTCGGCGCCGCGTTCACCACCTCCCGCGGCGTACGCGGGGTGTGGGACGAATTGCTCGACCTGCTGCCCGGCCTGCTCTACGCCGGACTGTGGGCGGTGGTCTTCGCGTCGATCGCCCTGCTGGTCGCCTCGCTCACCGGCAAGCGGGCGTTCGCCGCCGGTGGCATCGTGGCGGTCTTCCTGATGACCACGCCGGTGGTCGGCGTGCTGACCATCCTGCCGTCGACCACGGTCAACGATCTGGCCTTCCTCGCCTCCCCGTCGACGCTCGTCGGCGGGGTGGGCACCTGGGCGCTCGGTGACCTGCTCACCCAGGGGCAGGGCGGCGGTGTTCCGGTCGGCGACTACGGGCCCGTCTACGGCGTCGTGGCGGTGCTGCTCGTGGCCGCCTGCGTCAGCCTGCTGCTCCTGCGATACCGGAAGGTGGCCGCCCGATGACGGCGATCAGCACGCAACCGGCGGCCGGCGTGCCCGCCGCCGCGACGAGCACGCTCGACCTGGCCGGCGTCTCCCGCTGGTACGGCAACGTGGTGGCGGTCAACGACGTCACCATGCGGCTCGGCCCCGGGGTGACCGGCCTGCTCGGCCCGAACGGCGCGGGCAAGACCACGCTGCTGCACATGATGGCCGGGTTCCTGGCCCCGTCCCGGGGCACGGTGACGCTGGACGGGGAGCCGACCTGGCGCAACCCCGGCGTCTACCGGCGGCTCGGCCTGGTCAGCGAACGCGAGGCGGTGCACACGTTCCTCAGCGCGTACGAGTTCGTGCTGGCCAGCGCGAAGCTGCACCGGCTGCCCGACCCGGAGGCGGCGACCCGGCGGGCGATCGACCTGGTCGAGCTGGAGGGCGCGCAGAGCCGGCGGATCGGCACCTACTCCAAGGGCATGCGGCAGCGCACCCGGGTCGCCGCCGCGCTTGTGCACGACCCGCAGGTGCTGCTGCTCGACGAGCCGTTCAACGGGATGGACCCGCGCCAGCGGCTGCACATGATGGCGCTGCTGCACCGCCTCGGCGACGACGGGCGGACCATCCTGTTCAGCTCGCACATCCTGGAGGAGGTCGAGCAGGTCTCCGGCACGGTGCAGGTGATGGTCGCCGGCCGGCTGGCCGCCTCCGGCGACTACCGGACCATCCGCCGGTTGATGACGAACCGGCCGCACGTCTTCACGGTGCGCTCCACCGACGACCGGGCACTGGCGGTGGCGCTGATCGCCGAGCCCTCGGTGTCCGGCGTCGAGCTGGGCCGCACCGGGCTGACCGTCAAGGCGGGCGACTACGGCGCGTTCACCCGGGCGTTGCCCCGGATCGCGCTCCGGCACGACATCCGGGTCCGGCAGCTCCTGCCGCAGGACGAGTCGCTGGAGAGCGTCTTCTCATATCTGGTGGAGGCCTGATGTCGACCGTTACCTGGATCACCGCACGCGGTCTGTTCGGCCGGAGCCGGTTCCTCATGCTGCTGCCGCTGCCCCTGATCCTCGTCGGCCTGGCGGTGCTCTGCCGGTCGCTGGGCGTGGACCCGGGCCAGTGGGGGCCGCCGGTCCTTGTCGGCCTCGGCCTGGCCGTGGTGCTGCCGGTGGTCGCCCTGATCGTCGGCACCGGCGTGCTCGGCGCGGAGATCGACGACGGCACGGTGGTGCACATCCTGACCAAGCCGCTGCCCCGCTGGCAGATCGTGCTGCCGAAGCTGGCGGTCGCGGCCGGGGTCAGCGCGGTCACCGTGGGTGCCCCGATCTACGTGGCGGGCGTGCTCGCCGACTCGGTACGCCTCGGTCTGGCCCTGGTCGCGGCCTCGGCGGCGGGCGCGCTGGCGTACTCGGCGCTGTTCCTGGCGCTGAGCCTGGTCACCCGGCGGCCGGTGCTCCTCGGCCTGGTCTACGTGCTGATCTGGGAAGGGCTGCTCGGCCGGTTCGTCAGCGGCACCCGGGTGCTGTCGATCCAGCAGTGGGTGATCGCCCTGGCCGACAAGATGGCGCCGACGCCGCTGCTCGGCACCACCGTCTCGGTGCCGGTCGCGGCGGTGCTCACCGCCGTGGTGGCGGTCGGTTTCACCGTGCTGGCGATCGACCGTCTGCGTTCGTTCAGCGTGGCCGGCGAAACCAGCTGACCTCGGGCGGTGCCCCGTTTCCCGCGTCCGCCGCGGACGGAAATGGGGTACCGCCCGACCCCACCCGGTCTGTTAGGTTGCCCCGCGACCACACCAGACACGGGGAGAACACCTTGCGTAGCACTCGACTGGCCCTGCTGGCCCCGGCCGCGGTGGCGGTGCTCGTCATGTCCGCCTGCACCGACGGCGACGACACCTCGTCGGCCGCACCGGCGACGCCCGCCGCGCCGGCCGCCACGTCCGTGCCGCCCAAGTCGGCGGCCCCGGCCCGGGTGGGTCTGGACGCCGCCACCCGGACGGCGTGCGCGGCGGCGGAGAAGGACATCACGTCCGCCCTCAAGGAGGTCGCCGCCGCGGAGAAGATCGGCCCGCCGGCCGGGCACTCCGCGGTGAGCGCGCAGTACTCGGCCGGCGCGGCCGTGCTCTACACGCACGCCTTCACCGGCAGCGACGAGGTCAACGGCGCGGTGAAGGGGGTCGCGACCGCGATGAGCGACCTCGCCGACACCTGGGCGAAGGCGCCGAAGAAGGCGCCCAGCAAGGCGGAACTGACCGCCGCGCGGGACAAGCTCAAGGCGGCCTGCGCGGCCGGCTAGGCACCTGACGCGCGCGGGGGCGACCGGCACGCCGCCGGCCGCCCCCGCGCCGTCCGACCGGTCAGAACGCGCAGGCGACGACCAGTTCCGTGGTGCGGTCGGGCAGCAGGTCCAGCTTGCCGATCCGGCCCGCCGAGCGCAGGTCGTCGGCGACGGTGGCGAGCTGGTCCAGCAGGGCCGCCGGGCCGAGCGCCTCGGCCAACGGCACCTCCGCCCGCATCGACAGTTTCCGCTCCGACTTGGCCCGTCGGACCTGCCCCAGCGCGTCCGCGGCCAACCGCAGCAGCCCCGGGTCGCCCGGCGCCGCCATCGCCTGGCCCACCTCATGGGTGGTGGGCCAGGTCGCGCGGTGCACCGAGCCGTGCCGCCACCACGACCACACCTCCTCGGTGACGAACGGCAGCACCGGTGCGAACAGCCGCAACTGCACCGACAGCGCGGTCGCCAGCGCCGCCCGCGCCGACTCCGCCGCCGGCCCGGCGCCGTAGGCGCGTTCCTTCACCAACTCGATGTAGTCGTCGCAGAACCGCCAGAAGAACGACTCCGTGGCCACCAGGGCGGCCGTGTGGTCGTACCCGTCGAGCGCGGCGGTCGCGGTGGCGACCACGGCGGACAGTTCGGCGAGCATCGAGGTGTCCAGCGGTGCGGTGACGGGGGCCCGCAGCGCGTCGGCGGCGCCCGGCCCGAGCACGAACCGGGACGCGTTGAGCAGTTTCGTGGCGAGCCGCCGCCCCACCTTCACCTGCGCCGGGTCGAAGGCCAGGTCGGTGCCGGGCCGGCCGTTGGCGGCCCAGTAGCGGACCGCGTCCGAGCCGTACTCGGTGAGCAACCCCATCGGCGTGACCACGTTCCCCTTGGACTTGGACATCTTCTTGCGATCCGGGTCGAGGATCCAGCCGGAGAGCACCGCCGTGGCCCAGGGCAGGGTGCCGTGTTCCAGGTGCGCGCGGGCCACGGTGGCGAACAGCCACGTCCGGATGATGTCGTGCCCCTGCGGGCGCAGGTCCATCGGGAAGACCCGGGAGAACAGGTCCGGGTCGGTCTCCCACCCACCGACGATCTGCGGGGTCAGGGACGAGGTGGCCCAGGTGTCCAGCACGTCCGGGTCGCCGGCGAAACCGCCCGGCTCGCCGCGCTGCGATTCCTGGTAGCCGGGCGGCGGCTCGCTCGTCGGGTCGACCGGGAGTATCGCCTCATCCGGTGTGAGAGGCTGGGACCAGTCCGGCTCGCCAGTGTCGTCGAGCCGGTACCACACCGGCACCGGCACGCCGAAGAACCGCTGCCGGCTGACCAGCCAGTCGCCGGTGAGGCCGCCGACCCAGTGCTCGTAGCGGTGCCGCATGTGCTCCGGCACCCAGCGCAGCTCCCGCCCCCGGGCCAGCAACTCCTCCCGCAGGCCGGTGTCCCGGCCGCCGTTGCGCAGATACCACTGCCGGGTCGAGACGATCTCCAGCGGCCGGTCGCCGCGCTCGTAGAACTTCACCGGGTGGGTGATCGGACGCGGTTCGCCGACCAGGTCACCCGCGTCGGCCAGCAACTGCACGAGCGTGCGCCGGGCGCCGTTGACGGTCTGCCCGGCCACCGCCGCGTAGGGCCCCGCCGGCACGCCGGCCGGCGGCTCCGGCAGCAGCCGCCCGTCCCGGCCGATCACCACCCGGGTGTCCAGGCGCAGCTCCCGCCACCAGGTCACGTCCGTCAGGTCGCCGAAGGTGCACACCATCGCGATGCCCGTGCCCTTGGCCGGGTCCGCCAGCGGGTGCGCGCGCACCGGCACCCGGACCCCGAAGACCGGCGTACGCACAGCCGCGCCGACCAGGCCCGCGTACCGCTCGTCGTCCGGGTGGCAGACCAGCGCCACGCACGCCGGCAGCAGCTCCGGCCGGGTGGTGTCGATGAGCACCTCGCGGCCGTCCGGCCCGGTGAACCGCAGCCGGTGGTACGCCCCCGGCCGCTCCCGGTCCTCCAGCTCCGCCTGCGCCACCGCGGTGCCGAACCCGACGTCCCACAGCGTCGGCGCCTGCGCCTGGTACGCCTCGCCCCGGGCCAGGTTGCGCAGGAACGCGCGCTGGCTGGTGGCCCGGGCCGCCGACCCGATCGTGGTGTACGTCAACGACCAGTCCACCGACAACCCGAGCCGCCGCCACAGTTCCTCGAACGCCTTCTCGTCCTCCACCGTCAGCAGTTCGCACAGCTCGATGAAGTTGCGGCGGGAGATCGCGGTCGGGTTCTTCCGGGCCGCGTCGTCCACCGGGGCGGCCGGCGGACGCCAGTGCCTGTCGTACGGCAACGCCGGGTCGGGGCGCACGCCGTACACGTTCTGCACCCGGCGTTCGGTGGGCAGCCCGTTGTCGTCCCAGCCCATCGGGTAGAAGACGGTCCGTCCGCGCATCCGCTGGAACCGGGCCGTCGTGTCGGTGTGCGTGTACGAGAAGACGTGCCCCATGTGCAGCTCGCCCGACACGGTCGGCGGGGGAGTGTCGATGGCGTATACGTCCGACCGCTCCTTCGTGCGGTCGAACGTATACGTGCCGTCGGACTGCCAGCGGCGGGCCCAGGTCTCCTCGATGCCGTCCAGGCTCGGACGTTCGGGGACACCGCCGCGGGCGTTCCTCGTCGTGTCGGTCATCAGCCGATGGTAGGCAGCCGGGGCCCCGCCGCTCCACAATTTTGCCGTGCTCGGCGGCGTGCCGGCCTTTCCCGGCTGTGACAAGATCGCACCGTCGACGACGATGGGGGATGCGCCATGATGGACCGGCCTGTACGGACATCGACCGTTGCCGGCACCGTCGCCGCCGCGCTCGCCGCACTGCTGACGGGGGCCTACTTCGGGACCCGCGGCCTCGCGGTGGCCCGTCAGGTGAGCCTTGTCGATTTCGCCCGCAACGACCCGGGCGTGTCGTCCCGGATCGGACACACACTCGTCGCGGTGGCCGTGGGCGGGTTGCTCGCCGTGCTCCTGACCGCCGTCGCCGTCACCGACCGGCTGCCCGGCTGGCCGGTGGTGGTCGCCGGGCTGGCGCTCGACTACCTGGCCGCGCAGATGATCTCCAGTCTCGGGATCGGAAGCATGATCCGGGGCGGGGGCCTGTCGGCCGAGCAGATGCTGGCGCTGTCCGTCATGGCGGTCGCGGCGGCGCTGGTGCTCGGCGGTGCGCTGTCCGCGCTGGCCCGGCTCGGGCCGCCGCGACGTTGGGTGGTCGCCGCCGCACTCGCCGCCGGCCTGGTCCTCCACCCGGCGGTACAGGACCTGTTCCGGTTGGCGGGAGAGGGGGCCGGCGTCGGCATCGGCGCCTCCTGGTCGGTCCAGATCGGCGTCAGCGTGCTCGCGGTCGTCGTCGCCGCGGTGCTCGCGCACCTGGAGCGGTCCGACAGGCACCCTTCGGCCTGGCGGTTCCGGATCGGCCCGCCGATCGCCGTCACCGTCACGGTCGTGCTGCTCCTGTTCGGGTTCCTGGTCAGGTCGCTTGTGGGCGAGGCGTTCCGGAGCGGGACGGGCGGGCTGAGCCGGCCCGGGTCCGCCGGCGACCTCATGTACTTCCTTCCGATCGTCATCGCCGTGCTGTGCGGGATCTTCCTGTTCGGCTACGCCCGCCACATCGGACAGGCCGCCGGTGCGCGGTGGGTGGTGCTCGGCTTCGCGGCCGGCCCGCTGCTCTTCCACGGGTTGCAGGTGTCCTTCTACAGCCAGCCGCAGCAGGCGTATCCGGTCGCGCTGGCCGCCGCCGTGGCGGTCGGCGCCGGCATCGCGCTGGCCCGGCTGGCGCCCCGGGTGTTGCCGTGGGACGCGGCCGGCGTCTTCCTGGCCGTGTTGGCGATGGTGATCGGCATCCGGACGGTGCTTTCCCGGTGGCCCGATTATCCCGAGCTGCTGGTGCCCCTGATCTCGGCGATCGGCGCCGGCCTGGCGATCGGGGCCGGTCTGGTGCTGGCTGCCGCCGACCCGTCGGACGACCTCCACCCGGAGCCCGGGCGGACGGCCGCCGTGCTGGCGACCGGGGCGGCCGCGATGACGGTGTCCGCCGTGGCCCTGGCCCCGGCCCTGATGACGGCTTACAGCGTCAGCCGCTTCCTGGCCCTGCCGGCCGTCCTGGGGATGTGCGGTCTGCTCCTCGTGTTGCTCTTCGCCATGGGCCTGGCCGCGTCCCGCCGGCCTCCCGAGGGTCCCGGGGCCGCCGCGAAGAGCCCGCACCTCGACCGGGCCGCCGGATGACTGTCAGCGCAGGGAGTCGCGCCACTGCCGGTGCAGGGCGGCGTAGCGGCCGCCGGCGGTGACGAGTTGGGCCGGCGGGCCGTCCTCCACGACCCGTCCGCCGTCGAGCACCAGCACCCGGTCGGCGGTCTCCACGGTGGACAGCCGGTGGGCGATGACCAGGGCGGTCCGGTCACGTAGGACGTGGTGCAGCGCCCGCTGCACCACACGTTCGGTGGGCACGTCGAGCGACGAGGTCGCCTCGTCGAGGATCAGCACCCGGGGGTCGGCCAGGAACGCCCGGGCGAACGCGACAAGTTGCCGCTGCCCGGCGGAGAGCCGGCCGCCGCGCCGGTGCACGTCGGTGGCGTATCCGTCGGGCAGCGCGGCGACGAAGTCGTGCGCGCCGATGGCCCGGGCCGCCGCCACCACCGCCTCGTCGTCGGCGTCCGGGCGGCCGAACCTGATGTTCTCCGCGACCGAGCCGCTGAACAGGTGGGTCTCCTGGGTCACCAGCGCCACCGCCCGACGCAGCTCGGCGTCGGCCAGGTCGCGCAGGTCCACGCCGTCCAGGCGCACCGACCCGGTCTCCGGGTCGTGGAAGCGGGCCAGCAGCTTGGCGACGGTGGACTTCCCGGCGCCGGTCGGCCCGATCAACGCCACCGTCTGCCCGGCCGGCACGGTCAGCTCCAGGCCGGCGAGGATCGGGGTGTCCCGCCGGTAGCCGAAGGAGACCGACCGGAACACCACCGCGCCGCGCGGCGGCCCGGCGGGCAGCGGCACCGGCCGCGCCGGCTCGGCCACCGCCGGACGTTCGTCCAGCACCCCGGCCAGCTTCTCCAGCGCGGCGGTCGCCGACTGGAGCGAGTTGTAGAACTGGCTCAGCTCCTCCATCGGCTCGAAGAACCGGCGCAGGTACAGCAGGAACGCGGCCAGCACGCCGACCTCGGTCCGGCCGCCCAGCACCCGCCAGCCGCCGTAGCCGAGCACCACCGCGGCGGTCAGGTTGCCGATCAGCCGGATGCCCGGCGAGTAGACGGCGATCAGCCGGAACGCCCGCAGGCTGGCCTGGCGGTAGTCGTCGTTCACGGCGGCGAAGATGCGCCGGTTGCGGGGCTCCCGCCGGTAGGCCTGCACCGCCCGGATGCCCCGCAGCGACTCCACGAAGTGCACGATGACCAGCGCCACGGCCTCCCGGGTGCGACGGTACGCCCCGGCCGAGGCGCGGGCGAACCAGCGGGACAGCACCACCAGGAACGGGAAGGCGAGCAGGGTGACCGCGGCCAGCGGCAGATCCAGCCAGAGCAGGATGCCCGCCACCGACAGCACCGACAGCCCGGCCATGACCAGCTTGTCGATGCCGCCGTCGACCAGCTCGGCGATCGACTCCAGGTCGCTGGTGAGCCGGGACACCATCCGGCCGGACGTGTACCGCTCGTGAAAGCCGACGTCGAGGCGCAGGAAGTGCGCGTACACCCGCCGTCGCAGGTCCAGCAGGACGGCCTGGCCGATCCGGGCGGCCAGGCCGAGGAACGCGCGCCGGGCCGCGTACTCGATGCCGGCGGCGACGACGAACGCGGCGGCGACCGCGACCAGCGGGCCCGGGTCGCCGGCCCGCAGCGGCCCGATGCCGCGGTCGATGCCGAGCATGACCAGGTACGGGCCGGACATCGCGGCGGCGTTCTGGGCCAGCAGCACTGCCACCGCCAGCCCGAGGGGACGCCGGTGCGGGCGGAGCAGTTCGCGCAGCAGGAGCCGGCTGCGGACGCGCAGCCGGCGCACCGCCTCCGGCGACGAGTCCTCGGCCCGGCTGCGGTCGGCGTCCGGGTCGGTGGCCTGCCCCCGCCACCACGACAGGTCGGCGTCGCCCGGTTCCGCGCCGCCGTCCGGCGACGGGCCGGGATCGGACACGCCGCGCGGGCGGGGCACCCGCGGCACGCGCCCGGTCACGAGCGCACCAGACCGATGCGGCCGGAGCGGCGGTCCGGTTCGGCGGAGAGCACCGCCCGGTAGGCCGGGACCCCGGCCAGCAGTTCCGAGTGGGTGCCGACGGCGACGATCCGTCCGCCCTCCAGCAACGCCACCCGGTCGGCCAGGGCCACCGTGGACGGGCGGTGCACCACCAGGAGCGTGGTGGTGGCGGTGGCCCGCAGCACCCGGCGCAGGGCCGCCTCGACCAGCGCCTCGGTGTGCACGTCGAGGGCGGACAGCGGATCGTCGAGAACCAGCAGCGCCGGTCGACCGAGCACCGCCCGGGCCAGCGCCAGGCGCTGCCGCTGCCCGCCGGAGAGCGACAGCCCCTGCTCACCGACCCGGGTGGCCAGCCCCCACGGCAGTTCGTACGCGAACTCCGCCTGGGCCAGCGCCAACGCGGCCCGGATCTCGTCCTCGCCCGCGTCCGACCGGCCGAGGGTCAGGTTCTCCCGGACCGACATGGAGAACAGCGTCGGCTCCTCGAAGGCCACCCCGACCAGCCGGCGCAGCGAGTCCAGGCGCAGGTCGCGCAGGTCGTGCCCGTCCAGGGTGATCCGGCCGCCGGTGACGTCGTGCAGCCGGGGGACCAGCGACAGCAGCGTGCTCTTGCCGCTGCCGGTCGCGCCGACGAGCGCCATCGTCTCGCCCGGCTCGACGGTCAGGTCCAGACCGCGCAGCACCGGTGTGGCGCTGCCGGGGTAGCGGAAACCCACCCCCTCGAAACGGAGCCGGGCGCGTACCCCGCCCCGGGCCAACGACTGGGCGTGCGGGGCGTCGACGATTGTCGGCGGGCTGTCGAGCACCTCCTGGATCCGGTCGGCGGCGGTGGCCGCCTCCTGGCCGTTCGCGATGATCCAACCCAGCGACTGCACCGGCCAGATCAGCATGAGCTGGAGGCTGACGAAGGCGACCAACTCCCCGATGGTCAGCGCGCCCTCGGCGACGGCCGCCGCACCGGCCACCAGGACCGCGCCGAGGGTCAGGTTGGGCACCAGGTCGAACAGGGCGGACGTGCGGGCCAGCAGGCGGGCCTTGCCGATCCCGGTGTCGTGCAGTCGGCGGGCGCCGGCGCCGAACCGGGCGGCCAGTTCCGGTCCTCGCCCGTACGCCCGCATGGTGCGCAGCCCCTGGGCGGTCTCCTCGACCAGGGTGGCGACGTCGCCCTGTTGGTCCTGCATCCGGCGCGACGCCGCGTGGTAGTGCCGGGCGAAGCGGCGGCTGATCAGGAACAGCGGGACGGCGCTGGCCCCCACCAGCAGCCCCAGCCAGGGATGCAGCCGGATCAGCAACACCACCACGGCGGCGTAGGTGACCAGGTTGAGCACCAGGAAGAGCAACCCGAAGGAGAGGAACCGCCGGATCACCGACAGGTCGCTGGTGATCCGGGACAGGAGTTGGCCGGACTGCCACCGGTCGTGGAAACCGATCGGGAGCCGTTGCAGGTGGGCGTAGATGTCGGCGCGGATGGCCGCCTCCATGCCCACCGAGGACGACGACTGGGTCCAGCGACGGATGAAGATGAGGACCGCCTCGGCGACGCCGAGCAGCAGCGCGAGAGCGCCGAGGCGCAGCAGGCCGGCCTCGTCGTGTCGGGCCACCGGCCCGTCCACCACCCGTTGCACCACCAGCGGGACGGCCAGGCTCGCCGCGGTGGCGGTCAGCGCCGCGACCAGCAGCCAGGCGAACTCCGTCGCGTACGGGCGCAGGTAGGGGCGCAGCCGCCAGAGGTTGCGCAGCGGCCGGGACCGGGCGGCGGTCTGCGCCGCGGGATTGCCGTCGCTGGACGCGGGCACTACCCGACGGTAGCGGCACGGGAGCCCGGTGTGGCTGTCAGCTAGCTGTCACCCGTCCCTCATGCCCGAGAAGCCACTTCTTCACGTCGAGCCCCCAGCGGTAGCCGCCGAGCGTGCCGTCGGTGCGCAGCACCCGGTGACAGGGCACGAAGAGGGCCGCGGCGTTACGGGCGCAGGCCGCCGCGGCGGCCCGGATCGCCGCCGGTCGCCCGGCCAGCGCGGCGAACCCGGTGTAGGTCACCGGGTCGCCCGGTTTGACGTCGCGCAGGACCCGCCAGGCGTGCGTCAGGAAGATGCCACTGCTGTGCTGCTGCACCGGCACCGCGTCGATCGCGGACAGGTCACCGTCGAGGTAGGCCCGCACGGCGGCGGTCACCGGACCGAGGTCGGCCCGCTCCCGCAGGTCGCCGCGAAGGCTGAGATGGGTCAACGGCACCAGAGCAGCCGGGTCGGCAGTGAAGCCGGCCGCGCGTACCGCCCCGTCGGAGCCGGCGAGCACGCTCAACGGGCCGGCGGGGGTGTCGATGACGGTGCTGTCCAGGGTGTTCATGCCGCTCTCCAGAGTCGGATCGTCGCGTAGGACCGCCAGGGACGCCAGCGTTCCGCGTGCGCGAGCAGGGTCTTCGGGTCGCGGGGTAGGCCGAGGGCGGCTGCGCCCCGGCGTACGCCCAGGTCGGTGGTGAGGGCGACGTCGGGGTCGCCGAATGCGCGGATGGCCAGGTAGCCGGTGGTCCACGGCCCGACGCCGGGCACCGCGTCCAGTCGCCGGAGCGCCTCCTCCCGGTCAGCGCCGGGTTCCAGGTTGAGCTCGCCGCCGGCGACGGCACGGGCCAGCGCCCGGATCGTGTCCCGCCGCGCGCCCGGCATCCGGAACGCGGTGTCCGGGGCCGCCAGCACCGCCTCGGCGCTGGGGAACGCCCGCAGGCCGCCCGCGCGCTCGTCGGCGCCCGTGTCGTCGGGGGATCGGGTGGCGGCGAGCAGGTGGGTGAGCGTGGTCCGGGCCGAGCGCACCGACACCTGCTGGGTGGCGACGGCGCGGACGGCCAACTCGAAGCCGTCGACCGCGTGCGGGAGCCGGACACCGGGCTCGGCGGTGACGAGCTGCGCCAGCGCCGGGTCGGCGGCCAGGGTGGCGTCCACCGCGACCGGGTCGGCGTCCAGATCGAGCAGTCGGCGGCAGCGGGCCACCGCGGGAGCCAGATCCCGCATGTCGGCCAGCCGCAGCGTGGCGGCCACGTGCCCGTCCGACGGGGTCAACCCGACGGTGGCCGGACCGTGCGGCAGGCGCAGCCCGCGGTGGTAGGTGCCGTCGCGGACCATCTCGACGCCGGGCAACGCGCGCAACGCGAGGAAATCCAGCAGGGCGCCGGGGTGCAGCGGCGGCCGATAGGCCAGCCGCAGCGTGAGGGTGCCCGCCCCGCCGGCCGCCGCCCGCCCGGTGTGCCCCGCCCTCAGCTCGGAGGGGGCTGCCCCGTAGATCTCGCGGACCGTGGCGTTGAACTGCCGCACGCTGCCGAAACCGGCGGCGAAGGCGATCTCGGCCAGGCCGAGGTCGGTGGTCTCGATGAGGACCCGGGCGGTCTGCGCGCGCTGTGCCCGGGCCAGTGCCAACGGGCCCGCGCCCAGCTCGGCCTGGAGCATCCGGTGCAGGTGCCGCTCGGTGTAGCCGAGGCGGCCGGCCAGGCCGGGCACCCCGTCCCGGTCGACCACCCCGTCGGCGATCAGCCGCATCGCGCGGCCGACCACGTCGGCCCGGACGTCCCACTGCGGCGAGCCCGGCGCCGCGTCCGGCCGGCACCGGCGACAGGCGCGCAGCCCGGCCCCCTGGGCGGCGGCGGCCGACGGAAAGAACCGGACGTTCTGCCGCTTGGGTGTGATCGCCGGACAGGACGGCCGACAGTAGATGCCGGTCGAGGTCACGCCGGTGTAGAACCAGCCGTCGAACCGCTGGTCACGGCTGTCGACGGCTCGGTAGCACCGCTCGAAGTCCAGCTCCATGCCCTCGATCCTGCCTCGCCGGCCCGACCCGGGGCTGGCGGAATTCGGACGTGACGGGCACCAGTTCCACCAGCTCGGCGAGGTGGCGGGATCGGCGCTGCGTGGATGCCGCCACCCCGGCGAGGTTGGGCGGATCTTGTCGGGAGAGCCGAAAAAGTGTCGTAAGTGGTCGGTACCGTCCCGCCACCAACTCAAGAAGAGGTGCGGAGCATGGCGAGCGTGGCCGGGCGGGGTGTCCGCTGATGCGAGCGGACCGCTCACCGCTGGACGCCCGGGTGGTGCAGGGCTTCTACGACCGGATGCGGGTGGTGGCGCCGGCTGCCTACGGGGCCATCGAACGGGACCGCGCCGACGACCCCGGTCGACCCTTCGCGGACACCGCGTGCGGTCGGCTGGCCGGCTCGCTCGACCCGGAAGGGCTGCGCGCGCTCGGCATGTGGGCGCATCACTGGTGCATGCGGTTCTACGACGACGACACCCGGGTCGGCCTGCGGCTGGTGCGGGAGATCGCCGCCCGGCCCGCCCTGGGCTGGACCGCCGACGAGGTGCGGTGGCTGCTCGACCGGTCGGCGGAGGCGGGGCCGGCAGCCGCGCACCGGTTCACGCTGCCGCTCGCGGCCGCGGCGCACCTGCCCACCGGCGCGCTGCCCGAGGGCGTGGCCGTCGAGCCCCGGCCGGAGAGTTGGCGCCGACTGCGGGCCGGCTGACCGTGCGCCGGCCGGGGCGACCGGGGCGATCGCCGTCGACCGTCTGGTCCGGCAGTTGGGCGAGCACCATGGCGCCGATCGCCACCGCGAAACCGGCGAGCTGGAGCGGGTCGAGGGCCTGGTCGAGGAGCAACCAGCCGAGGCTCGCGGCGGTGAGCGGGCTGAGCGCGCCGAGCACCGAGACCCGGGCGGCCGGCAGTCGCACCGCGCCCCGGAAGAACAGCACGTACGCCAGGGCGGTGCCGACCAGCCCGAGCCACGCGTACCCGAGCAGGGCCGGGCCGTCCGGGGCGGGTGGCGCGCCCTCGACCGCGCCGGCGACCGGCGCGATCATCAGGCCGCCGGCGACGAGCTGCCAGCTGGTCGCGGCGAGCGGGCCGGCGCCGGGCGGCCGGCCCCAGCGGCGGGTGAGCACCAGTCCGGTGGACATCGCGGCGGTGCCGGCGAGGCCGGCGAGGACGCCGAGCGGGTCGAGGCCGGCGCCCGGCCGCAGCACCACCAGGGCCACCCCGGCCGGCGCGACGACCGCGGCGACCAGCGCCGGCCGGCTGAGTCGCTCCCGCAGCAGCGCGACGGTGAGCAGCGCGACAAGCAGCGGCCCGGCGGCCCCGAGCACGGCGGCGGTGCCGCCGGGCAGTCGGTACGCGGCGAGGAAGAGCAGCGGGAAGAACACGCCGATGTTCAGCGCGCCGAGCAGCGCGGCCCGCCCCCACCAGACGCCGTGCGGACGCTGCCGGGTCAGGGCGAGCAGCAGCAGGCCGGCCGGCAGCGCGCGGATCGCCCCCGCCCAGAGCGGCCGGTCGGGCGGGAGCAGTTCGGCGGTCACCAGGTAGGTGGTGCCCCAGGTGACCGGCGCGACGGCGGTGAGCGTGACATCGGTCCAGCGGCGGGTCATCCCTACCTCTTCCCTTGAAGATAAGTATCTTAGGCTCAAGCTAATTAGCGTCGAGTGAAAGGGGAAGTGCGACGTGCGGCACAATCGGCAGCCGTGACGAGCGACGAGGTGGACCTGATCGTCGAGCAGTGGCGGCGTGAGCGACCCGACCTCCGGCCCGAGCCGATGGCCGTGTTCGGCCGGATCTACCGGCTGGCCCGCCTGGTCGGCGATCGACAGGAGAAGGTGTACGCCGACTGGGGCATCGGCCGGGGTGAGTTCGATGTGCTGGCCGCGCTGCGCCGGTCCGGCTCGCCGTGCACGCTGGCACCGAAGGCGCTCGCCGCCTCGCTGATGCTCACCTCCGGCGGGATGACCGGCCGCCTCGACCGGCTGGAGCGGGCCGGCCTGGTCCGCCGTGCGCCGGACCCGGCCGACCGGCGGGCCCTGCGGGTCAGCCTCACCGACGACGGTCGCCGGGTGGTCGACGAGGCGGCCGAGGCGGGGCTCGCCGTGCAGCGACGACTCATCGACGCGCTGCCCGCCGCCGACCAGGACCGGCTGGCCGACCTCCTGCGCACCCTGCTCGCGGCGGCTGCGGCCGAGCCACCGGACGGGGCACAATGATCGACACCACCACCACCGGCCGGAAGGACGCCCATGCCCGCCACCGAACCGACCATCGTCGCCACCAGCATGGGTTTCGCCAGCGGGCGCCGCGGCCCCTGGGACGCGCGGCCGACCCCGCTGTTCGACCTGATGGCCGAGTTGGCCGGGGCCGGCGACTCGCCCCGGATCTGCTACCTCGGCCAGGCCACCGGTGACCAACCGACGTCCTTCGCCGCCTTCCACGGCGCCTTCGCCGGCACCCGCTTCCGCGCCTCCCACCTGGCGCTGTTCCCGATGCCGAACGTCGAGGACATCCGCGCCCACCTGCTCGCCCAGGACATCGTCTGGGTCGGCGGGGGCAGCGTGGCCAACCTGTGCGCGGCATGGCGGGTGCACGGCCTGCCGGAGATCCTGCACGAGTGCTGGCAGGCCGGGGTGGTGCTCGGCGGCGTCTCCGCCGGCTCGATCTGCTGGCACCTCGGCGGATCCACCGACAGCTACGGGCCGACGCTGCGCCCGTTCACCGACGCGCTCGGCTGGCTGCCGTACGGCAACGGCGTGCACTACGACAGCGAGGAACAGCGGCGACCGGTGATGCACGAGCTGGTCGGCAACGGGACGCTGCCCACCAGCCACTGCACCGACGACGGCGTCGGGTTGGTCTACCGCGGCACCCGCCTGGTCGAGGCGGTGGCGGACCGCCCCGGCGTGGCCGCCTACGAGCTGGTCCGCGACGAGGACGGCACCGTGCGGGAGACCCGGATCGAGCCGCGCCTGCTGACCGCCGAGCCGCGGTGACCCGCTTCGCGGACCTACCTGCCCGGGTGCGGCGGTCAACCGCGTAAGCTCGTTCGTCGTGAGTCTCACCATCGGCATCGTCGGCCTGCCCAACGTGGGCAAGAGCACCCTGTTCAACGCGCTGACCAAGAACAACGTGCTCGCCGCGAACTACCCGTTCGCCACCATCGAGCCGAACGTCGGCGTGGTCGGGCTGCCCGACGACCGGCTGGGCAAGCTGGCCGAGATCTTCTCCTCGCAGAAGGTGCTGCCCGCGCCGGTCTCGTTCGTCGACATCGCCGGGCTGGTCCGGGGCGCCTCCAAGGGGCAGGGCCGGGGCAACGCGTTCCTGGCCAACATCCGCGACGCCTCGGCGATCTGCCAGGTGGTGCGCGCCTTCTCCGACCCCAACGTGGTGCACGTCGACGGCAAGATCTCCCCGGCCGACGACATCGAGACGATCAACACCGAGCTGATCCTCGCCGACATCCAGACGCTGGAGAAGGCGCTGCCCCGACTGGAGAAGGAGGCCAAGCTCCGCAAGGACCGGGCCGCCGCCGTCGAGGCCGCGAAGAAGGCGGTCGAGGTCCTCGACGGCGGCGTCACCCTGTACGCGGGCGCCGCCGCCGCGAAGGTCGAACTGGAACACCTGCGCGAGCTGCACCTGCTCACCACCAAGCCGTTCCTCTACGTCTTCAACGTCGACGAGGCCGAGCTGGGCAACGCCGAGTTCCTCGACGAACTGCGCGGCCTGGTCGCGCCCGCCGAGGCGATCTTCATGGACGCGAAGATCGAATCCGAGCTGGTGGACCTGCCCGAGGAGGAGGCCCGCGAGCTGCTGGAGTCGATCGGGCAGTCCGAGCCGGGCCTGGACCAGCTCGTCCGCGTGGGTTTCCGCACGCTCGGGCTCCAGACGTACCTGACCGCCGGCCCCAAGGAGGCGCGGGCCTGGACCGTCCCGGTCGGCGCGACCGCGCCGGAGGCCGCCGGGGTGATCCACAGCGACTTCCAGCGCGGCTTCATCAAGGCCGAGGTGGTCTCCTACGCCGACCTGGTCGCGGCCGGATCGATGGCGGCGGCGAAGGCCGCCGGCAAGGTCCGGATCGAGGGCAAGGAGTACGTGATGCAGGACGGCGACGTGGTCGAGTTCCGCTTCAACGTCTGAATCCGCCCGTTTCCGCGGGCAGGAGGATGTTTCCCCGCTCTGGGGCACGGTCCGCCAGTGCTGTCGATGTCAGCGTCATCCTGCCGCTCGAAGGGCATGGCCTGGCTGGACGTCGGTCCCCGCCAGGTCCGGCAGTACGAGCGACGCGGTGCCGGGATGCGAGTGCAGCTCAACAAAGGCGCGGGTGGTAGCCACGGCCTTGCCGTCATGCAGAACCTCTACCAGATCGCCTTGGCGCAGCCCGGTCGGACCACAAGGGCCGGACACGATCACAGGGCGTCCCGTGAAGCGGAAAACATGGGAGATCACCATCTGGAAACGCGGTTGCGGCATGAGCCGAGGGTAGAAGCGGCTGGGGCGCAGATGGGGCCCACGACAACATCGAACGTCGGCAAATCAGCCACCCGTCGACGTTCGGCACCCGGAGGGTGTCGCCACGGCCCGACGCCCTACCTGCTCACATGCTGGGGGGATTGTGATGCCTCGTGGTGATGCCGGAGGCGACGTGGCGCTCCGTCTCGTGTCGTTGCTGGTCGGCGCGGCCGTCCTGGAGCGCCGCCGGATCCTCCCCCGACGAGACCCGCCTCCGGTCTCGCCGGCTCACGACGACAAGGACCGCGAGCACCACCACCGCCAACACCACCAGCGACACCAGCACCGCCTTCATGCCGTCGAGGCTACGACACGCCGACCACCGGCCCCAGCGGCAAGCAGATCAGCGGCACGCGGAACCCGGACCCAGCGTGATCTTCGTCGGGATGCGCGCCTGGCGGACCCTCGTCGGTGCTGGACCTTTCCCCAGGGACAAGGCCCAGCATCGTCGGCGCCGGCCACCGCCGGTCACGAGCCACTGGGGAGTGTGGAGTATGGGAGCGCCGACGACGGCCGGAACCGGCAGCGTCAGTGAGGGCGCCGAGGGGCGCAAGCGGGGCGCGTACCTGGTGGACCGGCGTCCGTTGGCGATCCCCGCGTACCGCCGGCTGTGGGTCGCGTCGCTGGTCGCCGCGGTGGGTGGTTCGTTCGGTGTGCTCGCCGTTCCCACGCAACTGTTCACCTTGACCGGCTCGTCCGCGACTGTCGGGGTCTCGGCGGCGGTCTCGCTGGTCGCGTTGGTGGTCTCGGCGCTGTGGGGCGGTGCCCTCGCCGATGCCACGGACCGTCGTCGGCTGCTCCTGGTCACACACGGTTGCCTGGCGCTGACGTATGCGGGGCTGTGGGCCCAGGCGGCACTGGATCTGCTGTCGGTGCCGGTGCTGATGGCGCTGGTCGCGTGCCAGGGTCTCAGCTACGGGACCGTCATGGCGACGATGGGGGCGGCCGTGCCGCGCGTGGTGCCGGCGGAACTGCTGGCCGCCGCGAACGGCTTGAGCGCGCTGGTCCGGTATGCCGGGTCGATCGTGGGGCCGCTGCTGGCCGGGGCGTTGATCCCGGTGGTGGGACTTGACACCTTGTACCTGTTGGACACGTTGGCGCTGTTGCTGGTCATCTGGTCGGTGTTCCGGCTGCCCCGACTCCCACCGGTGCCCGCGCCCGCGCAGACCCGCCGGCCGATGGTCCCCCGGCTGCTGGACGGGTTCCGCTACCTCTTCTCCCGGCCGCTGCTTGTGGCGCTGATCGGGGTGGACCTGGCCGCGATGGTGTTCGGTTCACCGTGGGTGCTCTACCCGGAACTGGCCGAGCGCGAGTTCGGCGGCGCGACCGGAGGTGGGTTCGAGCTCGGCGTGCTCTACGCCAGCTACCCGGCGGGAGTGTTCGCGGTCGGGATGGTGTCGGGCGTGTTCACCCGCGCCCGGCGGCACGGTGCGCTGCTGGTGTCCGCCGCCGCCGTCTGGGGTTTGACGGTCGTTCTGCTGGGGCTGACACCCCACCTGTGGCTCGCCGCCGCGGCGCTGGTGGTCGGTGGAGGGGCGAATTTCGTGCTCAGCATGTTCCGGCGGGCCATCAGTCAGGCGCACACCGACGACAGGCTGCGCGGCCGGATCGAGGGCTCGATGATCGTGGTCACGGTGGGCGGTCCGCAGATCGGTAACGTCCTGCACGGCGTGGCCGGCGCGGCCTGGGGGACACGCGTGGCGATCTCGGTGGGTGGAGCGCTCACCATCCTCGCCGTGGCGGGCATCATCCGGGCGGTGCCGCACCTGTGGCGGTACGACGCATCGCAGCAGACCCGCACGTAGCTCTCCGAAGCTCGATCGCCGGCCGCCGGAAAGTCATTTCAGGCGCGGTATGGTTCCGTCCCGCCAGCGGTAGAGGTCGCGCAGCAGGGAAATCTCGGCTCCGTGATGGATCAGCTCCCTGTTGACGTGCAGGATTCTGTTCTCCATGGAAAACCGCTCGGGACCAATCGTGGGCGGACTTTCCAGGTCGGCGTCCGAGAGGTCGCGAACCCCCGCGTTCCATTTCCCGTACATCTCATCGAGCTGTCTCAGCGCCTCGTCAGCGGTCCCCGCGTAGGCGAATGTCTCGGAGTCGACGTCCTGGCCGCCGAAGTACCATCCGACCCGATAGCCCAGACACGAGACGATGATGTGCGCCAGCCGCCAGGCAATCGTGGTCACCGGCGCCGGCACCGGGCCAGGGAACACGTAGTCCATCGTCCATTCCCCCGAACCGTCCGACATCGGTGCGGCCGAGGTGCCCCGCGGGCGGATGCTCCAGCAGCCGCGCACCGGCTCCCAGAAGTACTCCTCGTCGGTGAGACCGTCCAGCCGTGGCCGCAGGTTCTTGCGCCAGTACCAGTCCACCTGCTCCGAGAGCTGCTCGCTTCTGGTCACTTCCGCACCCTACAGGCAACGGATACCTGGCTACGGCCTCGCGGGCACCAGGTCATTGCCTGTCGCGTGCCCGGTCCGTGCCTGATGTATGGGCAAGACGAGTCAACGGCGGCGCGGCCTCATCGACCGCCCGCCGGGTGCGCTCCTCCGGGGCCGGCATCAGGTGCCCGTACGTCGACAGGACCAGGGTCGCGTTCTCCTGCCCCAGCCGCTCGACGGCCGTGATGACCGACTGATCGAGGGAGGCAGGCGACACTCCGCTCCCGCAGGGCGAGGATCATGTAGAACGTCGTCATGAACGACGACGTGGCCGAGGTCCTGGCGCTCGAGCGATCCCGCCTCCGGTCTCTCGTCGAGAGAGACATGGCCGCAGCCGAACGAATCCACGCCGACGACTACGAGCTCATCACGCCGGCCGGAAGAACGCACACGAAGGCGACGTACCTCGGCGATGTGGCGTCCAAGCGCCTTGAGTACCTCGATTTCGAGCCCTCTTCGTCAATCTCGGTGCGCGCGTCGCCGGACCTCATCGTCCTTCGCTACATCGCGCGCATCCGGTTGAGTGTGGGAGTTGCCGACGACGAGGTGGAGCTGAGCGCGTGGCACACCGACCACTATGAAAAGCGTGACGGCACGTGGACTGTCGTCTGGTCACAGGCGACCGAGATCGTGGCCTGACCCCGACCCACCACTCGACTCCTTCCCTGCGCAGAGGGGACTACCGGATCTGGCCGCGCTCCACACCCTGAGGGTCGCCCATCAGTTGGCGGACGAGTGTCGCGTACCAGCCGGCGGAGGGCGAGCCGGCTGAGGCCGTCAGTGCTTCCAGAGGTCCTCCGTGCGGAAGTACCTGGCGGTGAACTCCTCTTCCAGGGAGCCGGTGTCCGTCTCGTCCGTCCACCAGCCTGGCCAGACATCGACGCCGGAGGGCGCACTGATGGCCATCAGGACGGCGGAGCACCGGTGGCAGCGCCGAGGAGCAGAGTCCCGGAACCGCCCGCCGCAGTCACAGCGTCGTAGTCGTGCTTCAAGCGCGTCCATCAGCGCGGCATAGTGCCCGTCTCGGGCAGGGAGCGCATCCGCGATGGCGATACAGGTGCCGTCGTACCAACTGACATCCACCCGCATCGGGCAGCCGTCGCAATAGAGGAAGTAGCAGTCCAGCAGCGGTGAGTGATCGAGACGGTAGAGGCGTTCGTGGCACTCCGGACAGGTGACTTCCTCCCCGTTGAGCCAGTTGTCGTCGAGTTCGTCCGGGTGCTCCACGGCACGATGATGCCACCATCGGTGTGGTTCGACGTCGCTACCATCGTCCGATGTATCTGGTGGAGGTCACCTCGACGCCGGCGGTGGCCGGCGATCGCGACACCGTGGGCGGATGGCCGATCCTGGAGCCGGGCCAACCATGGCCGGCCTGCGAGTGCGGCGTCCGCATGGCGCGGCAGACCACAGGGCCGCGTCAGGTGGTCAGCAGCAGCCAGGTGTCCGGAGGAAGATGCGGCTTGCCGGGAACAGCGCGCTGCTTCCGACGCCGCTGCGGCGGACGGCTCGCACGACGAAGAACTCGACGATGCGCAGCGGTGCGACAGTCACGCCGGACACGAACGCGAAGCCCACCGGGTTTTCGTCCCGACGAATGAGGTAGCCGGCGGTGTTCGTGTCATGGAGGTGGTGCGGCAGGCGTCCGGGAGCGAACAGGCCCGTCACGTCCGGCAGCATGCCGCGAAACTCGGAAAGGTCGTGCCGGTACAGCTGCCAGAGCCGTTCCAGCACGGGCAGGTCATCGGGGAGGAGTGACCGGAGGCTGACGGGCTTCTGCATACGTCGCTGTGTGCCCGCTGAGTCGATGGGAAAACCGTCCCGGCGGACGCCGTGGTGGCGCCCCCGCCTACCGGTCCCTAACGCGCGCGAACCACCGCCGTGACCTCGACTTCGAGCACAGCGCCGGGCAGGAAGAGCTTGCTGACCTCGACTGTCGTGCTCGCCGGCGGTGGCGTGCCGGGGAAGAGACGGCGCCGGACGGCCCCGTACGCCGGAAGATCCGCGAGATCCGTCATGAACGTCCGGACGTGCAGCACGTCGTCGAGGCCGGCGCCGTGCGCGGCGAGCACACCGCCGACGATCTCGAAGATCCGTTCGGCCTGAGCGCCGGGGTCTCCGGGGGCGACGACCTCGCCGTCGTCGTCGACGGCGACCTGTCCGGCGAGCATCAGGAGCGCGCCGCCGCCGACATCGATTCGGGCGACGTGGGCGAAGCGGTCGCCGAACGGGGCCGCGACGGATGCGGGGTTGTCCAGGGTGGGCTTCATCGGAGTTCCTTCATGACGTCGGCGGGACGAGGGAGGAGAGGTCCGCGTCCTGGTCGGGCGCGGCCTGCATCAGGTCGAGCGCGGCCTTGAGCATCGGAGGCGACGTCGAGAGGCGCAGCGCCAGCCGCGCGTCCTTCGCCGCCAGCGCGACCGCGAACGAACTGCCCGACGCTCCGACCCGTTTGACCGCGCCGGCGAGGGGTCCACCGCCGAGGATCTCGAGGGCGCTCTGCCGGTCGACGCCGAGCGCCGCGGCGACGGCAAGCGCGTCGTGCAGGCCGGCGACAGCGGTCACCAGGCCCGTGTTCGCGACGAGCTTGACGGCCGCGCCGGCCCCGATCGGGCCGCAGTGCCGGATCGAACCGAGTTGCCGCAGTAGGGGAGCCGCGTTCGCCACGGCGTCAGCGGAGCCGCCGGCGAAGATCCGCAACGTGCCGGTCTCGGCGGCGTCGACACTGCCGCCGACGGGGGCGTCGAGCAACGAGACGCCCGCCGGGAGGCGATCGGCTACCGCCCGGATCTCGTCGGGCCCGACTGTCGACATCTGCACCACGACCGCCCCGGGCCGCAACGCGGCGGCGGCGCCGTCCGGCCCGAACAGCACCGCCTCGACCGCACGGGCGTCGGTGAGCATGACGATGGCGACGCCGGCGCCGTCCGCCGCGGCGCCCGGGGTCGCGGCCACCGTCGCGCCGTTGGTGGTCAGCTTCCCCGCGCGCGCCGGGCTGCGATTCCACACCCTGACCCGGTGACCGCCCGCGAGGAGGCGGCGCGCGATCGGCGCACCCATGTGGCCGGTGCCGAGAACCGCGATGATCTCCATGCCGGCAACGCTAGAGCGGCGCAGGCGATGCCACCAGCGAATGTCCGGCATGGATGCCATGCGTCGTTAGCATGTCAGTCGTGGAAACCCAGCTGCTGGAGGTGTTCCGCACCGTCGCGGAGCACGGCTCCATCACGACCGCCGCCCGCGCGTTGAGCTTCACCCAGTCGGCTGTCTCCCGCCAGATCGCCGCGCTCGAGGCCGAGATCGGCGCGAAGCTCTTCGACCGGCTGCCCCGCGGCGTCGCCCTCACCGAGGAGGGGCGCGGGCTGCTCCCGCACGCCGAAGCGGTCGTCAACCGGCTCGCCGAGGCCCGGCGTGACCTCACCGAGCTGCGTGAACTCGGGCGGGGGCGACTGCGGGTGGGTGCCTTCCCGACCGCGGTCGCGGCGCTCGTGCCCCGGGCGATGGCATCGATGCGCTCGGCGTACCCACAGATCTCGCTGTCGCTGGTCGAGGGCGTGACGCCGCGGCTGCTGGAGCGACTGCTCGCGGACGAGGCGGACGTGGCAGTGGTCAGCACCTCACCCACGAGCGAGCTGGACCGCGAGCGCTTCGACCTGCGGCATCTGCTCGACGAGCGGCTTCTGGTCGCGGTCGCGCGCGACCACCGGCTCGCGCGCCGCCGCACGGTGCGACTGGCGGACCTCGCGGAGGACGCATTCGTCGTGGGCTCGACCACCGCGGAGAACACCCTGCTCCGCGCGAGCCTGCCCAGCGGCTTCACCCCACGTGTCGACATCGTCGCGGCCGAGTGGACCGGCAAGCTGGGGTGCGTCGCCGCCGGGTTGGGGGTGGCCCTGGTTCCCGCCCTGGCGGTACGCGGAACGCCGCCGGACATCGCCCTGCTACGTCTGCATCCGGAGGACGAGTCGGTGCGGCGGGTCTTCGCGGCAACGGTGCGGGGCAGGACACCGTCATCGGCGGTCACGCGTTTCCTCGACCACCTGCGGGCGGCGGGACGCCGCCTCGGCTGACGGCCCGGCCGACTCCCCGATGGGATCTGACGGCCCAGTCCACACAGGCCACGACCGCCGGCCCGCGCGAGGCGGGCCGGCGGTCGTGCCTGGGCACGGTCAGGCGTTGGCCCGTCGGATGGCCACCATGCCTCCGAGCGCCGCCACCGCGGCCACCAGGGCGGGCCATCCCACCAGCAGGCTGGCCTGGTGCTGGCTGCTCAGCCACTGCCAGATGTCACCGAACCAGCCCTGCCAGATGATCAGTGCGACGAGCAGGCCGGACCCCAGGATCATGGCCGCACCGGCGGCGAACAGCCCGTTCATGCCGAACCTGACGTACCAGACGGCGGTGAAGATGCTGAGGAAGTTCAGGCATAGGAACGGCACCGCGTAGACGGCGATCTGCAACAGTCCGTTGTCGACGTCGATGTACGGTGCCCGGAAGAACCGCAACTGGGTGCCGAAGCCGTCGGTGGCGCCCTCGACCAGGTTGAGCAGGTAGAGCAGGACGCCGTAGACGACCGCCTGCACCACGTTGACGAGCACGGTGGCCAGATAGAAGGTGCGCCGGGTGACGCCCATGCCGAGCGCGAACGGGAACACCTGGCTGATCGAGGCGGCGGCGACGATCGCGCAGACGATGTAGAGGCTGGCCAGGCCGCCTGTGGTGTTCTTGCCCGGCGCCGCTGAGTCGATGGCGGCGAAGATCAGGATGTTGATGCCGAGGGAGAGGCCCATGATTGCCCAGGGCCAAGCCAGTTGGCCGAGCCAGGCGACGGTGTGCATCCGGGCGGCGTCGAGGATGCGAGTCATCGGGCGTTCGTCCTTTCCGTGGTCAGGCGCACGACGGCCTGCTGGAGCGACACCGGCGCCAGGTCGATGCCGAGCTTCTTGGCGCGCATCCGTTCGGCGTTGTCGAACGCCCCGCGCAGTGTGGTCCGGGCGGTGCGGCCGAGTTGCTCGCGGTGCAGCACCGCGTGCGCGGTGGCGAACTCGTCCACCGCCTCGGCGGGGCCGGACGCCTCCATCACCTCGCCGCGCAGGTCCTCGCTTGACGCGTCGAGCAGCAGCTTGCCGTGGTCGAGCAGCAGCACGTGCTCGATCAGGTCGGCCACCTCGTCGATGAGGTGCGTGGAGAGCACGACCGTGCGCGGGTTCTCGGCGTAGTCGGCCAGCAGCCGGTCGTAGAAGAGCTGCCGGGCGACCGCGTCGAGACCGAGGTACGGCTCGTCGAAGAACGTCAGCGGCGCCCGCGCGGCCAGGCCGATCGTCACGCCAAGCGCGGACGTCATGCCCCGGGACAGCTTGCGCACGTTGCGCCTGCGTGGCAGGTCGAAATCGTCCACCAGGGACTGCGCGAAGTCCTCGTCCCAGTTGGGGAACAGCCGGCCCGCCAGGCTCAGGACGTGCCGGACCTGGTAGGCGGCGGGGTAGGTCTGGCTCTCCTTGATGAAGGCCACCTGGGACAGCGCCCGCTCGTTCTCGTACGGGCGCTCCCCGAACACCGTGAGGTCGCCGCTGGCGCCGCCCTGCTGGCCGGTGATCAGCTGCATCAGCGTCGTCTTGCCGGCGCCGTTGCGGCCGAGCAGGCCGTAGATCTTGTTTTCCGTCAGCGTGAAGGTGACGTTGTCGAGAGCGGTCACGTCGCCGAACCGCTTCGTGAGGCCGGTGGTCGCCACGACGCTCATCGTTGTTCCTCCCATGTCTCGATGAGCTTCTTCAGCTCTTCGGTGCCGATGCCCAACTTGCTGGCCTCCTCGATGAGGGGACGCACGTACTGGTTGGCGAAGTCGAGCCGGCGACGCTCTCGGAGCCTTTCGCTGGCCCCCGTTGCCACGAACATTCCGATCCCCCGGCGTTTGTAGAGAATTCCGTCATCGACCAAGCGGTTGATCCCCTTGGCGGCGGTCGCCGGATTGATCCGGTGAAACGCCGCCAGTTCGTTCGTGGACGGCACCTGGGTCTCTTCCGCGAGCGTCCCGTCGATGATCGAGTTTTCGATCAGCTCGGCGATCTGGACGAAGATCGGCCGACCGTCATCCATCCCGCTTCTTCGGTTCGTTACTCATGTAGGTAACCATGCCACCAGAGGGCCCGCGCGTCAAGCGCGTTCGGACACGCGTGACCGCCCGATCGCCAGAGGAGGGCGGAAGGGGGAGAAGGGGCGCAGGTCAGGTGATGTGCGGGCTGCGGCGTTCGACAAGCGTCACGTCGCGCCAGACGCCGTGGTGCCGGCCCACCCGCTCCCGGGTGCCGACCACCCGGAACCCGCACGCGGCGTGCAGCGCCAGGCTCGCGGTGTTCTCCGGGAAGATGCCGGACTGGATGGTCCAGATCCCGGCCGCCTCGGTGGAGGCGATGAGCGCATCCAGCAGGGCCCGGCCGACCCCGCGACCCCGAGCCTGCGGATGCACGTACACGGAGTGTTCGACCACCCCGGCGTAGGCACAGCGGTCGGAGACCGCCGAGCAGCCCACCCAACCGAGCACCCCGCCCGCCTCGTCGAGGGCCACCCACCGGTGGCCCGGCAGCCGCCCGGCGGTGAACCGCGCCCAACTGGGCGTCTCGGTCTCGAACGTGGCGTTCCCCTCGGCGATGCCGAGCCGGTAGATCTCCAGCACGGCGTCGGCGTGCGAGTCGTCCATCGCGGTGACGGTGACGGTCATCGGGACCTCCTGACCAGGACGGACGCGCACTGCGGCAGCGTCAGCGTAGTCGGGCGGGCGAGGACCGGGACGTGGTGCCCCGGTCGCACTCGCCGGGTGACCGCTACGGCCGCCGGTAGATCGAGATGTGTGCGGGACTGTCCGCGTCGAACGGCGTCCGGTGCCAGTCGGCGTACCGCTCGGCCAGCCGCAACCCGGCCCGCTCCGCCAGCTCGTCGACCTGCTCCGGCCAGGCGTAACGCATGGCGAACGGCTTCAGATGCACGCCCGAGGTGTCGAACGTGACGGTCTGCCGCACGAACGTCTGCGCCGCCCGGTCGTACTGGTGCAGGCGGATGGTGGCCGAGTTCTCGGTCACCTGCCGTACCTGGACCTGCTCGTCCCGGTCGAAGCCGGCCGGGTCGGGCACGAAGGTCTCGATGACGAACGCCCCGCCGGGCGCGAGCACCCGGGCGACGTTGCGGAAGCACGCCGCCTGGCGCTCCTCGGAGACCAGGTTGAACAGCGTGTTGAACACCAGGAAGACCAGACGGTACGGCCCGGTCACCGGGACGTCGGCCATGTCGCCGATGGTCACCGGCAGGTCCGCGCCGCCCGGCTTGGTGCGCAGGTGCGCCACCATCTCCGGGGACGCCTCGACGCCCTCCACGGCGAGGCCGCGGGCGGCCAGCGGCAGCGCCACCCGGCCGGTGCCGATCGCCAGTTCGAGCACCGGACCGCCGTCGGCCAGCGGGGCGAGGAAGTCGACCGCCGGGCCCGGGTCGGGATTGCCCGGGCCGTCGTAGGTGGCGGCCCAGAGTCGGCCGAACAGGCCGGGATCATCGAAGACTGACATTGCACCAGCAGACCAGTCGCCCTTCCTGGCGACAACCGGATTACCTCAGCGGGCGCGCAGCCCGTCGATCGGTGGCCCGCCAGGCCCGTACGCGCGCGACTCGCCCCCGCATGGCGGCGAGCGTGTCAGTTCGGCCGGGAGATCTGGTGGAGGATCACGTTGTGCACGTGGTGGCTCTTGTCCGCGCCCCGGAACTCCACCTCGTAGGTGTGCGCGCCGACGTGCACGGCGATCGACCCGGTGGAGAAGAAGGAGCCGCCCCACGACTTGTTGCTCACCACGCTCACACTGGTGATCTTCGAGTACGGGATGCTGGTGATGGCGTACCGCTTGCCGACGAACGAGCGGTCCTGGATGATCACCCGCCGGTCGGTCAGGCCGATGAAGCCGGTGCCGGCGCCCACCGCGTCGTAGACGGCGATGATCTGCTCACCGGGCAGCAGGCCGCTCTGGATCTGCTGGAACTGTTCCTTGCGGTCGTACGTCGGGCCAGACATGCGCCCGATGGTAGGCGGGACGCGCCAGCTCTTGTCGCTCCGCACGGCCGAGGCCCCGTTCAGCGGACGGGGCCTCGATCGTGTGTGTGGAGGTCAGCGGTCGGTGCGCGGGTCGTGGTCGCGGGTGCGGCTGCCGGCCTTGGCCAAGCCCCGGCTCACCAGGTAACCGATGGTCAGCAGGGTGATGTACCACCACGCCTTGTCGGCCGCGAAGTAGTCGGCGCCGTTGTCCGCGGCGCCGTCACCGACGGCGTTCGAGGCGATCAGGACACCGATGACGGCGAGGACGTAGATCGCCAGTTCGGTGGTCTTCCACGCCGGCTTGGTCTCCTCGCCGTGCCGGTGCGGGTGCCGCGTCGCGTCGACGTGGCCGGTGTGTCCGTGGTCGGTAGCCCGGTCGGTGGCCGCGGTGGGCGTCGTCATGGTCAGCTCCTCAAGGGGTATCGCACATTCCGTCTGCTTTCGGGAGCCTTGTGCCTCCCGGCGCCGGATGTCCTACCCTCGGGTCCGCCGAGTTAATCAGAATGGTTCAGGGATTTCTCAGCAACGTCATGCCTGGGTGACCGCCCGGACCGCGTCCTCGATGCGCGCGGCCAACAGCACCTCGCCCTCGGTCAGCGGCTCCCCGTCGTCACGCCCCAGCCTGATCTGGGTGCTGCCGGCGCGGCGGCTGATGTCGGGACGCAGCCGCAGCGCGTCGGCCACCACCGCGACCCGTTCGGTCAGGGCGGCGTGCTGGGAGTCGTCCAGCACGATGCTGCGGCGGATCTGCTCGCCCTCCCGGGTCCACCCCGAGAGCAGAGCGAGGGCGTCACTGAGATAGTCGTGTTTTGCCCGGCCGCTGAACAGCACGCGCATCACCGCACCCCCCAGGCGTTGTTGCCGGCTTGTGGCCAAATCGTCGCCGCCCCGTGTCTCAGTCGACGCTATCCAGTCTGTCCCCGCTCAGATGGTGTGTCCACGCCCACACTTCCGTCTTCTGCTGCCCTGATGGCTGACTCAGCTACCCAAACCGCCGATTGATCTGGCACTCTGGTGGCCCGTGCGGACCGAACGGGTTAGCGATGCCGGGCAGGCCGACCGGGTGAAGCCGAAAGTGGTCGTCGGGGCGGCGATCATCGAGGGCGACCGCGTGCTCGCCTGTGAACGTTCCCAGCCCGCCGAGGTGGCAGGCCGCTGGGAGTTCCCCGGCGGCAAGGTCGAGCCGGGGGAGAGCGAGTCCGACGCGCTCGCCCGGGAGTGCGTCGAGGAACTGGGCGTACGGGTGGCGGTCGGCGCCCGGGTCGGGCCCGACGTGCCGATGGCCCACGGGCGGTCGGTGTTGCGGATCTACGCCGCTCGGCTGCTCCACGGCGACCAGCCGACGGCACTGGAACACGCCGAGCTGCGGTGGCTGTCCGCGGCCGAGCTGGACAGCGTCGACTGGCTGCCGGCCGACGTGCCGATCGTGCCCGCACTGCGCCCGCTGCTCACCGGCTCCTGAGCCGGCGCCGCCCCGGCAGGTCGTCCCCGGACCGGGGTCGCGCCGCGCGGCCGGTCGCACAACAGGTCGGAAACGGGACGGGGGCCGGCGGCGTGTGCCGCTGGCCCCCGTCATCGTCGCGCCGACCGTCAGTGCTTCGGCTCGTCCTGCTGCGGGTGGGCGAAGTTGAGGTGCTCCGGAGGCAGCGGGAACGCCACGTCGTCGCCGAACGGCGACGGCGCGGCGGCCTTGTCGAAGGTCAGCTCGGTCAGCGGCAGCCGACCGTTCGCGTCCACCGCCGGCGCGGTCGGGTGCGGCACCTCGCGGTGCCAGTTGACCCCCTGCTGGGCCTGGCGCTCGGCGGCGCTGTCGTGCGAGCCGCCGGCGTGCGAGTGCACGCCGCGTTCCGCGCCGGACGTCACGGCACCGCTGGAATGCCCGCTGGTCGCGCTGGTCTGAGGCACCTGACCCCTCCGGAAGATCTTGTTACCGAGCCATACAAGGGGATCGTACCTGCGGTCGACGACCCGTTCCTTCATGGGGATGATCCCGTTGTCGGTGATCTTGATGTGCTCGGGGCAGACCTCGGTGCAGCACTTCGTGATGTTGCAGAAACCCAGCCCCATGTCGGACTGCGCGTACTCCTTGCGGTCGGTGCGCGCGTCCAACGGGTGCATGTCCAGCTCGGCGGCCCGGATGAAGTACCGGGGGCCGGAGAACGCCGGCTTGTTCTCGTCGTGGTCCCGGATCACGTGGCAGACGTTCTGGCACAGGAAGCACTCGATGCACTTGCGGAACTCCTGCGAGCGCTCCACGTCGATCTGCTGCATCCGGTAGTCGCCGGGCGCCACGTCGGCCGGGGGTGCGAACGCCGGGGTCTCCCGTGCCTTCTCGTAGTTGAAGGACACGTCGGTGACCAGGTCCCGGATCACCGGGAACGTGCGCAGCGGGGTGACCGTGACGGTCTCGGTCTCCTCGAACGTCGACATCCGGGTCATGCAGCCCAGCCGCGGCTTGCCGTTGATCTCCATCGAGCAGGAGCCGCACTTGCCGGCCTTGCAGTTCCACCGGCACGCCAGATCCGGCGCCTCGGTGGCCTGGAGCCGGTGGATCACGTCGAGGACGACCTCGCCCTCGTTCACCTCGACCGCGTAGTCCTGCAGGTCGCCGCCGGTCTCGTCGCCCCGCCAGATGCGGAACTGGCGCTTACTTCCCATCAGTGTTCGCCTCCTCGGTGCGGGCGTCGAGCTCGCCGAGTTCCTCGTCGGTCAGGTACTTGGACAGCTCGGCCCGGTCGAACAGCCCGATCAGCTCCGGGCGCATGGTCGGCAGCGACTTGTGGGTCAGCCGTACGGTGTCCCCGTCCAGCGAGCAGACCAGGTTGACTCGGCGCCACTTCGGGTCCATCGCCGGGTAGTCCTCCCGGGTGTGCCCGCCGCGCGACTCCTGCCGCTCCAGCGCCGCCTTCGCGGTGCACTCCGAGACCACGAGCATGTTGCGCAGGTCCAGCGCCAGGTGCCAGCCGGGGTTGTAGCGCCGGCCGCCGACCGCGCTCACCTTCGCGACCCGCTCCCGCAGCTCGGCCAGCCGGCCCAGCGCGTCGGCCAGCTCACCCTCGCGTCGGATGATGCCGACCAGGTCGCCCATCACCACCTGGAGATCCTGCTGGAGCTGGTACGGGTTCTCGCCGGTGTCCCGCTGCAGGGGCGCCAGCGCCGTGTCCACCGCGGCCTCCACCGCCGCCACCGACACCGCCGGGCGGGCGGTGAGCCCGTCGGCGTACGTGGCGGCGTGCCCGCCCGCGCGCTTGCCGAAGACCAGCAGGTCGGACAGGGAGTTGCCGCCGAGCCGGTTCGAGCCGTGCATGCCGCCGGACACCTCACCGGCGGCGAAGAGGCCGCGTACCGTGCCCGCCGCCGCGCCGCTGTCCGGGTCGACCTCGACCCCGCCCATCACGTAGTGACAGGTCGGCCCGACCTCCATCGGCTCCTTGGTGATGTCGACGTCGGCCAGCTCCTTGAACTGGTGGTACATCGAGGGCAGCCGACGGCGGATCTCCTCCGCCGACTTACGGGAGGCGATGTCCAGGTAGACGCCGCCGGCGGGCGTACCCCGACCGGCCTTGACCTCGCTGTTGATGGCGCGGGCGACCTCGTCGCGGGGCAGCAGCTCCGGCGGGCGCCGGTTGTTGTCCGGGTCGGTGTACCAGCGGTCCGCCTCCTCCTCGGTCTCCGCGTACTGCTTGCGGAACACGTCCGGGACGTAGTCGAACATGAACCGCTTGCCCTCGGAGTTCTTCAGCACCCCGCCGTCACCGCGCACCGACTCGGTGACCAGGATGCCCTTCACCGAGGGCGGCCAGACCATGCCGGTCGGGTGGAACTGGAGGAACTCCATGTTGATCAGCGTGGCCCCGGCGCGCAGCGCCAACGCGTGGCCGTCCCCGGTGTACTCCCACGAGTTCGAGGTGACCTTGTAGGACCGTCCGACACCGCCGGTGGCCAGCACCACGGCCGGCGCCTCGAACAGGATGAACTCGCCGGACTCGCGGTAGTAGCCGAACGCGCCGGCAATTCTGTGGCCGTCCGGCCCGGCACCGTCGAGCAGCAGCTCGGTGATCGTGGTCTCGGAGAACACCCGGATCCGGGCGTCGTAGCTGCCGAACTCCCGCTTGTCCTCCTGCTGGAGCGAGACGATCTTCTGCTGGAGCGTACGGATCAGCTCCAGGCCGGTCCGGTCGCCGACGTGCGCCAGGCGCGGATACTCGTGGCCGCCGAAGTTGCGTTGCGAGATCTTGCCGTCCTTGGTGCGGTCGAACAGCGCGCCGTACGTCTCCAGCTCCCAGATCCGCTGCGGTGACTCCTTGGCATGCAGCTCGGCCATCCGGAAGTTGTTCAGGAACTTGCCGCCGCGCATCGTGTCACGGAAGTGCACCTGCCAGTTGTCGCGCGAGTTCACGTTGCCCATCGCCGCCGCCGCGCCGCCCTCGGCCATCACCGTGTGCGCCTTGCCGAACAGCGACTTCGAGATGATCGCGGTCTTCTTGCCGGCCAGCCGGGCCTCGATCGCCGCGCGCAGGCCGGCGCCGCCGGCCCCGATGACGACGACGTCGTAGTGGTGTCGTTCGATTCGCGTCTCAGTCATGTCCAGGCTCTCAGTTGATGAACCGCAGGTCGTTGAACCAGCCGGCGGCGATCGCCATCACGTAGAAGTCGGTGAACGCCAGGGTGCCCAGGGTGATCCAGGCGAGCTGCATGTGCCGGACGTTCAGCCAGGACACCCCGGTCCACGCCTTGTAGCGCAGCGGATGCTTGGAGAAGTTCTTGAGCCGCCCGCCGATGATGTGCCGGCAGGAGTGGCAGGAGATCGTGTACGCCCAGAGCATCACCACGTTGCCGAGCAGGATGATGTTGCCCAGGCCGAACCCGAATCCTTCGGGGGAGTGGAAGGCGAGGACCGCGTCCCAGGTGTTGACCAGCGAGATGATCGCGGCGGCGTAGAAGAAGTAGCGGTGCAGGTTCTGCCCGAGCAGCGGGAACCGCGTCTCACCGCTGTACGTCTGGTGCCCGTCCGGCACGGCGCAGGCCGGCGGCGACAGCCAGAACGACCGGTAGTACGCCTTGCGGTAGTAGTAGCAGGTCAAGCGGAACAGCAGCAGGAACGGCAGGGTCAGCGCCGCGTCCGGGATGATCCACCAGCCGGGCAGGAACTGGCCGAAGTGCGAGGAGCCCTCGACGCACCGGTCCGTCACGCACGGGGAGTAGAACGGCGTCAGGTAGTGGTACTGCTCGACCCAGTACCACTTGTGCATGAACACCCGCACGGTCGCGTAGATGACCCACGCGCTCAGCCCGACCACGGTGATCAGCGGGGCGAGCCACCAGCGGTCGGTCCGCAACGTCTTCGCCGCGATGGCGGCCCGTGCCCGCCCTCCCCGCGGCTGCGATCTCGGCGTCCTGGCCGACGTAGTTGTCATTCGAGTCATCTCCCTGACGTCCCTGTCACGTCCTGCACACGCGCGAGACCACACCGGCGAACCGGTGCGGCTAAGTGACACACGTTACGCCGATCTTCACGGCCCGGCCGCGCAACGCAGTGTCCCGTGTGTCCCGCTGCTTGGAAAGAGCCGATTCATGATCAATATCGGGGACGTGGTGACGGTGCGCCGAAACGCCCCTGGCGTCGGCGCGGCGGCCCACCGGATCAGCCGGACGCGCCGCCGGTGAAGTGCCACGACGACAGCCGTAGCGCCGGTGCCTCCGACCAGGACCCCTCGACCCGGCCCGGCTGCCGGACCGGCGTCCGGCCCAGGCCGAGCACCCGACCCGGCCCCAGCGCCCGCGGGTAGGACTCGGTGAACCGGAAGTCCCGCACCGCCCGGGTCGGCACGCCGTCCTCGACCAGCCAGACCCCGTTGCGGGTCAGGCCGGTCACCACCAGCTGTTTCGGGTCCAGCACGCGGGTGTACCAGAAATCGCTCACCAGCAGCCCCCGTTCCATCCCGGCCACCAGGGCGGCGGTGTCCGGGTCGCCCACCGCTCCGGTCAGCCCCGCGCTCACCGGCCCGGCCGCCACCCGGCCGGCGTCGGTGTGCGCCGCGTCGGCCGGCAGCAGGCGCAGGTTCTGCGGGATCGGGCCGAACGTCGACCCGCCCGGCATCCCGTGCCCGGTGGACGCGGCGCCCGCCTCGGCGGCGCCGCGCCTGTCGTGTACCACCGCACGGGTGACACCCGCCTCCACCAACGGCAGCGCCCGCCGGGGCGTGCCCTCCAGGTCGAACGGCAGCGTGCAGGCGTGCAGCGGGTCGTCCACCACCGTCACCGCCGCATCGAACTGGGTCGCGCCCGGCTCGGCGAAGGACTGCCGTTCGGCGTACCGCTTGCCGTTGAAGCCGTACCAGGCGAGGTTCTGGAGCAGGTCGGCGACGGCGGCCGGTTCGAGCACCACCTCGTAGTGCCCCGGCGGCAACTCGATCGGGTCGGCGGCGGCACGTGCCTTCGCCGCAGCGCGGGCGCCGAGCACCGCGCCGTCGAGGTCGGCCAGCCGGTCGGCGCCGTGCCGGGCCATCCCGTCCGCACCGCCGGTGCGGGCGATGCCGTCCATCGCCGCCTCCGCCGCCCGGCCGGTGGCCGAGTGCCCGGCGGAATTCGCGAACGCCGCCGCCCGGTACCCGGTACGGCAGTAGCCGGCCGCCTCCAACCCCTCCACCGCGTCCACGAACGCGCGCACCCGCTCGGCCCGCTCGTCGGGCGAGGCGAACGCGGTGCCCTCGTCGACGGCCGGACCGGACGGCACCGGCGTCGGCGCGGTGAGCCCCGCCCACGCCGGGTCGGGCGGGGCGAGCCGGGCCGCGGCGCGGGTGCGCTCGACGAGCCCGGCCAGCCCGTCGGCGTCGACCCGGCTGCCGCTGCCGGTGGCGGTCCGCCCGTCCACGTGCAGCCGCAGGTGCACGCCGGTGTCGGTCTCGGCCACGTTCTGGTGGATGAACGAGTTGGCGAACCGGGTCAGCGCCGACTCGGCGTGGGTCACCAGCACCTCCGCCTGAGCGTCCGGCCCGGCCGCCCGCCTGACCAACTCCAGCACTCTTGCCGCGATCTCCCGCTCGGCGCTCATGCCCGCACCCCCACCCGGACGCCGCGGAACCGGGCCGGCGCGGCCGGGTGGCCGGTGTGGCCGACCTGACCCGGCTGCCCCTTCCCGCAGTTCGGGGTGCCCCACGCGACGGTCTCCGCGGAGAGCATGTCCATCGAGCGCCAGAAGAGCGGCCCGATGCCGGTGTAGGTCGGGTTGCGCAGCATCCGCCCCCGCCGGCCCTTCTTCACCTCCCAGCCGACCTCGCAGCCGAACTGGAAGTTGAGCCGCTTGTCGTCGATCGACCAGGACCGGTTGATGTCCATCAGCACCCCGTCGTCGGTGGCGGCGATGATCTCGTCGAGCGTGTGCGGGCCCGGTTCGAGGCCCACGTTCGTCATCCGCACCATCGGCAACCGGGCCCAGCCGTCGGCCCGTACGCTGCCGCCGTGGTCCAGGCCGGCGACGGCGGCCGAGTCCCGGCCGGCGAGCACCCCGACCCACCGTCCTTCGCGGACCGCGTCGCGGGCCACCGCCGGGGAACCCTCGTCGTCGTAGCCGAAGCTGCCCAGCGCGCCGGGGATGGTCGGGTCGATCGTCACGTTCATCAGCTCGGAGCCGTAACGCAGCGAGCCGAGCTGTGCCAGGTCGAGCCAGGACGTGCCGGCGAAGGCCGCCTCCCAGCCGAGGATGCGGTCCAGTTCGATGGCGTGGCCGACCGACTCGTGGATCTGCAACGCGAGCTGCTCGCCGCCGAGGATCAGGTCGGTCTCGCCGGCCGGGCACGGCGGCACGGTGAGCAGCTCGCGGGACTCCTCGGCGATCCGGGCGGCGTGCGCGGCCAGGTCGAGCGAGGTGACCAGCTCCCAGCCGGTGGTGCCGTACTGGCCGCGATAGCTCGGGTAGGAGCGGCGCTGCGTCTCGCCGTCGCCGATCGAGGTGGCCGAGATGCCGCCCCCGCACTCGCGGATGTGCTGGTCGATCCGGTGGCCCTCGCTGGAGACGAACCACTTGGTGGTGTCCCAGATCTGGTACAGCCCTTCGGCCAGGTCGGCGCCGTGCTCGCGCATCGTGGCCGTGGCGCCGACCAGCAGGTCACCCTTGTCCGACAGCGGCACGCCGAGCGGGTCGACCGCACACTGCGAGGACCAACTCGCCACCGCCGCCTCGACCGGGACCAGCTCGATCGGCGGGCCGGGCACCCGTGCGCTCGCGGTGGCGATGGCCGCGGCCCGCCGGCCGGCGTCGCGGGCCGCGGCGTCGGTCAGATCGGGTACGGCGGCGAAGCCCCACCCCGACCCGACCAGCGCGCGGACGCCCAGCCCGATGCTCTCGTCCTGGCTCAGCTCCTCGACGTCGCCGTTGCGGGCTGACATCGACTCGTAGCGGCGGTGCATCACCCGGGCGTCCGCGTAGCGGGCGCCGGCGTCGAGGGCGGCCTGCACGGCGGCGGTCGCCGCGTCGAACTCGCTCACCACGGCACCCCACTGCCCTGACGTTCTGCTCGCTGAGGCTCGCTCATGCGCCGACCCTAGGCGAGCGCCGTGGATGTCGCAGGTGAGGGCTGTCCCGTCGGAGACCGAGTCGTTACGCTCGGACCGCTGACAGACCGCTCGATGTAGCTTATTTTCGCCTCCAGGGGTTTCCTGTAGGTTCTCTTCATCACCGAAGGGGAGGCGGTCATGGGCAGGTCGGAGGCGGTGTCGTCCGGGGAGCCGGACCGCCCGGAGGTGCCGGAGCAGCGCTCCGGCGACGGGCCCTATCTCCAGGTGCGGGATCTGCGGGTGCGGTTCGACACCGAGGATGGTGTGGTGCGGGCCGTGGACGGGGTGTCGTTCGCGGTGGATCGGGGTCGCACGTTGGGGATCGTGGGGGAGTCCGGTTCCGGTAAGAGTGTGACGTCGTTGGCGATTCTGGGTTTGCACAACGTGAAGCGGGCGTCCATTTCGGGGGAGATTTCGGTGGGTGGGCGTGAGGTGGTGGGGTTGGGTGAGGAGGAGATTCGTCGGTTGCGGGGTCGTGACATGGCGATGATCTTTCAGGATCCGTTGTCGGCGTTGCATCCGTACTTTTCGGTGGGGAAGCAGATCGTGGAGGCGTATCGGGTGCATCATCCGCGGGCTGGTAGGCGTGAGGCCCGGTTGCGGGCGGTGGACATGTTGGGTCGGGTGGGGATTCCGCAGCCGGGTCGGCGGTTTGATCAGTATCCGCATGAGTTTTCCGGTGGGATGCGGCAGCGGGTGATGATCGCGATGGCGTTGGTGAACGATCCGGATTTGTTGATCGCGGATGAGCCGACGACGGCTCTTGATGTGACGGTGCAGGCGCAGATCCTGGATTTGTTGGCGGATTTGCAGGCGGAGTTCCGGTCGGCGATTGTGTTGATCACCCACGATTTGGGTGTGGTGTCGCAGGTGGCTGATGACGTGTTGGTGATGTATGCGGGTCGGGCGGTGGAGTACGGGGGTGTGGGTCGGGTGTTGCGGGCGCCGCAGCATCCGTACACGTGGGGGTTGTTGTCGAGTGTGCCGTCGTTGCACGGTGACGCGGATGCGGATCTGGTGCCGATCCCGGGTAACCCGCCGAGTCTGATCAATGTGCCGTCGGGGTGTGCGTTCCACCCGCGCTGCCGGTGGGCGGAGGTGAACGGGGATCGGTCCCGCACGCAGGTTCCCGAGTTGCGGGAGGCCGGGCAGGCCGGGCATGTGGTGGCGTGTCATTTGTCGGCGGGGGATCGGGAGCGCATCTACCGCGACGAGGTCGCCCGGGTGGGGGTGGCCCGATGAGCGTCGAGCAGAACGCCACGGCCACGGCCACGGCCGGCGGCGCGGCGGCGGCGGAGCCGCTGTTGTCGGTGCGCGGCCTGACGAAGCATTTCCCGGTGCGGCAGGGGCTGCGCGCCACGGGTGCGGTGCGGGCGGTCGACGGGTTGGACTTCGACGTGCGCCCGGGTGAGGCGTTGGGGTTGGTGGGGGAGTCGGGGTGCGGCAAGACCACGACCGGGCGGATGCTGGTGCGGCTGCTGCAACCCACCGCCGGGAGCATCCACTTCGCCGGGCGGGACATCACCCACGCCAGAGGCCGTGAGTTGCGCGGTCTGCGGCAGGATCTGCAGATCATCTTCCAGGACCCGTACGCGTCGTTGAACCCGCGGCACACCGTCGGTCGGATCGTGGCGATGCCGTTGCAGGTCAACCGGATCACCCCACCCGGCGGGATCAAACACCGGGTGCAGGAGTTGCTGGAACTGGTCGGGTTGAACCCGGAGCACTACAACAGATACCCGCACGAGTTCTCCGGCGGGCAACGCCAACGCATCGGCATCGCCCGCGCCCTGGCGCTGCAACCCAAACTGATCGTCGCCGACGAACCCGTCTCCGCCCTCGACGTGTCCATCCAGGCGCAGGTCATCAACCTGCTACGCGACCTGCAACGCGACCTCGACCTGGCGTTCGTGTTCATCGCCCACGACCTGGCCGTGATCCGCCACTTCTGCCACCGCGTCGCCGTCATGTACCTGGGCACCATCGTGGAGATCGGCGACCGCGACACCATCTACACCCACCCCCAACACCCCTACACCCGCGCCCTGCTCTCCGCCATCCCCGACATCACCACACTCGGACCGGCCGGACGCATCCGCCTCACCGGCGACGTCCCCACCCCCCTCAACCCACCATCAGGCTGCCGCTTCCGCACCCGCTGCTGGAAAGCCACCGACCACTGCGCCACCGAAACCCCCACCCTCACCACCCGCGACGGCGGCACCCAACAGACCGCCTGCCACTACCCGGAGAGCGGACCGGTCGGTGTGCCGACCGGTGAACCCGTGGAGGTGTCGAAATGAGCCTGTCCCCGGTCGAGGGCGTGGCGCTGGCGGAGATCGAGTCCTCCGGTCCGGAGCCCGACGAGAAGAAGGCGCTCGCCGGCCGGTCGCCGGGCCAGCTCGTCTGGGCCCGGCTGCGTCGCGACCGTACCGCCCTGGTCAGTGGGGTGGTGCTTGTCGTGTTCGTGGTGGCCGCGGTGGGCGCACCGCTGATCCAGCGGCTCTACGGCATGTCGCCGAACCAGCAGTTCGGTGAGCTGCTGGACGCCACCGGGATGCCGCTGGGCTACGTCGGCGGCGTCAGCGGTGACCACTGGTTCGGCCTCGAACCGGGTCTGGGCCGGGACATCTTCATCCGGATGATCTACGGCATCCGGACCTCGCTGCTGATCGCACTCGGCGCCGCGCTTGTCACCACCACCATCGGCGTGGTGCTCGGGATCGTCGCCGGCTTCCTCGGCGGCGTGGTCGACTCGGTGATCGGGTGGATCACCGACGTCGCGCTGGCGTTCCCGTTCCTCATCTTCGCGCTTGCCGTGGTGCCGACGTTCTCGCTGCGCTTCTACGGCCCCCGGGACGCGGTACCGACCTGGTTCGCGGTGACCACGCTGATCGTGGTCTTCGCCGCGTTCGGCTGGACGGGCACGGCCCGGCTGGTCCGGGGCCAGGTGGTGTCGTTGCGTGAGCGGGAGTTCGTGGAGGCGGCGCGGGCCAGCGGGGCCGGGCTCGGGCACATGCTGTTCCGGCAGTTGCTGCCGAACATCTGGGCCCCGATCCTGGTGGCGTTCTCGCTCGCGGTGCCGTCCTACGTGACCGGTGAGGCGGCGCTGTCCTTCCTCGGCGTGGGCCTGCCCGAGTCGGTGCCGAGCTTCGGTCGGATGATCTTCCGGAGCATCGACTACCTGCAGACGGACCCGGCGTACGTCTTCTTCCCCGGCATCACCATCTTCGCGCTCGTGTTGGCGTTCAACCTCTTCGGCGACGCGCTGCGCGACGCGCTCGACCCGAAGTCGTCACGGTAAGGGGTACGCCATGGTGCGGTTTCTACTGAAGCGGCTGCTGCTGGCGGTCTCGGTGCTGCTCGCGGTGAGCATCGTCAGCTTCCTCATGTTCTTCGCGTTGCCCCGTGACCCGGTGACCGGCATGTGCCCGAAGAACTGCAACGCCGAGCGGTTGGAACGGGTGCGGACGGAGTTGGGGCTCAACGACCCGAAGCCGACCCAGTACGCCAACTACATGAAGGGCATCTTCGTCGGCCGGGATCTGGGCAGCGCGCAGGGCGGCAAGTGCGAGGCGCCGTGCCTGGGCTACTCGTACGTCAACAGCGAGTCGGTGACCGACACGTTCGCCCGGGTGCTGCCGGTGACGCTGAACATCGTGCTCCCGGCGGCGGTGCTCTGGCTGGCGCTCGGGGTGGGGCTGGGGATGGTCTCCGCACTGCGGCGGGGGTCGCTGCTCGACCGCATCTCGATCGGGTTGACGCTGACGTTCGCCTCGTTGCAGCTCTACTTCGTCGGCGCGGTGCTGCTGCTGATCTTCGTGTACACGCTGAAGATCCTGCCCACCCCACGCTACGTACCGTTCCTGGAAAATCCGGTGGAGTGGGCGCGCGGGCTGGTGCTGGCGTGGGTGACGCTCGCGTTGCTCTTCTCCGCGATCTACGCCCGGCTGTCCCGGGCGCAGATGCTGGAGACGCTGTCCGAGGACTTCGTGCGTACCGCGCGGGCCAAGGGCGTGGCGAAACGCAAGGTGTACGGGCGGCACGCGCTGCGCGCCGCGATCACGCCGATCGTGACCATCGCCGGCATCGACGTGGGTGCGGCGCTCGGCGGCACGGTCATCACCGAGACGACGTTCGGCATCCAGGGGCTGGGGCGTACCGCGGTGGTGGCGGTGCGGCAGGGTGACCTGCCGACCATCATGGCCACGGTCCTGGTCTCGGCGTTGTTCGTGGTGGTGGCGAACATCGTGGTCGACATGCTCTACGCGTTCATCGACCCGCGGGTGCGCCTGAGTTGATCGTGGTGGCCGATTGTTGCGGCCCCGTTATCTGCCCGAAATTTACCGCAGGCGAAAGCTAGGCGAAGCTTTTCTTCATCAGACCCGGAGGAGTAAGTATGCGAGCAAGACTCGCCACCGCCATCGGCGGTGCGATGGCACTGGTGGTCGCCCTCAGTGCGTGCAGCGAGAACACCGGCGACAACGGCGACACCGGGGACACGAACAAGCCCCGCACCGGCGCCATCGCGACCGACCCGAAGGACTCGCTCGGCCCGGCGGCCGAGGTGCCCGGCGCGACCAAGGGTGGCACCTTCTACATCCTGCGGGAGAACAAGATCTCCCACCTGGACCCGCAGCGGGTCTACTCGTTCGCCGGCCTGATGGGCAGCCAGCTCTACGCCCGCTTCCTGACCACGTTCAAGGACGACGGCAAGGGCAACGTCACCCTGGTCGGCGACCTGGCCGAGACGCCCGGCACGAACGTCAACAACGACTGCAAGGTCTGGGAATTCAAGATCAAGCAGGGCGTCAAGTTCGAGGACGGCCGCCCGATCACCTCCAAGGAGATCGCGTACGGCATCGCCCGCTCGTTCGACCCGGACCTCACCGGCGGCCCCACCTACATCCAGGAGTGGCTGGCCGACACCCCGCAGTACGACACCAAGTGGGACTTCAAGAAGAACAAGACCTCGCTGCCGCCCGGCCTGACCACGCCGGACCCGCAGACGCTGCGCTTCGAGTTCAGCAAGCCCCGCTGCGACCTGCCGTTCGCGGCGTCCCTGCCGGCCACCGCGCCGCTGCCGCCGGACAAGGACACCGGCGTCAACCTGGACAACCAGCCGTTCTCGTCCGGCCCCTACCGGTTCACCAAGATCCAGTCCGGTGTGGAGATGGTGCTGGAGCGCAACCCGAACTGGGATGCGGCCACCGACCCGGTGCGGCACGCGTACCCGGACAAGTTCATCTGGTCGCTCGGCCCGGACAACACCACCCAGACCAACCGGGTCCTCGCCGGCACCGGCAACGACGCGGCGGCGGTGGCCACCGGCGGCGTGCCGCCCGAGCTGATCGCGAAGATCACCGGCGACCCGGCGCTCAAGGCGCGGATGATCGTCGCGGCCACGCCCAACGCGTACCGGCTGAGCATCAACACCACCCGGGTCACCGACCTGTCCGTGCGGCAGGCGATCAACTACGCGATCGACCGCAGCAGCATCACCAAGAACCTCGGCGGCCCGTACGGCGCGGTGCCGCTGACCACGCTGCTGCCCCCGACCACGCTCGGCTACAAGAAGTTCGACGCGTACCCGGCCGGGGAGAGCGGCGATGCGGCGAAGGCGAAGGAGACGCTGGGCGGCAAGCCGGTGAACCTGGTGCTCGGCACCTCGGACGACACCCCGTCGCAGGAGAGCGCCACCCAGGTCAAGAACGCGCTGGAGAAGGCCGGCTTCACGGTCACCATCAAGCCGATCCCCGAGGACGGCTACCTCGACTTCGTGAAGAAGAAGACCAACCCGTGGGACATCTGGATCGACTCCTGGGCCGCCGACTGGCCCAGCGGCGCCTCGATCCTGCCGGTGCTCTTCGACGGTCGCAGCCTCAAGGCCGAGGGCAACAGCAACACCTCCCAGATCAACAACGAGGCGCTCAACGCCGAGTTCGACCGGGTGCTCGCCCTCGACCCGGCCAAGCAGGCCGACGAGTGGAGCAAGCTGGACGAGAAGCTGATGAAGGAGTCGGCGCCGGCGGTGCCGCTCTACAACGAGGTGGTCTCCGTGGCCCACGGTGAGAAGGCCGGCGGCCTCTTCGTCGGCAGCATCTTCGGCTGGCCCAGCTTCGTCAACGCGTACGTCAAGCAGTAGCCGCAGCCGCTGTAAGGAAGGGCCCCTTGTTAACGCGCGTCGTTAACAAGGGGCCCTTCCTCTACCGCAGGCGTTAACAGGGGGCCCTTCCTTACAGGTGGTGGCGGAGGAAGTCGAGCTCCAGGCGGAGCAGGCGCTCGGAGACCCCACCGGCGGCCAGGTGGCTCGCGCCGGTCAACGGCAGCACCGCGTGCGGGCGGCCGGTGGACAGCAACGCGGCCGACAGTCGCAACGTGTGCGCGGCCAGCACGTTGTCGTCGACCAGGCCGTGCACCAGCAGCATGTGCCGGGCCTGCCCCGGGTCGCTCACCGGCTCGGCGGCCAGCTCGACGAGCGAGTGGTGGGCGTAGATGTCGCTGCTGTCCTCCGGCATCCCCAGGTAGCGCTCGCTGTAGGCGGTGTCGTACAACGCCCAGTCGGTGACCGGCGCGCCGACGATCGCGCACTTGAACAGCTCCGGGTGGCGCAACGCGGCCAGCCCGGCCAGCCAGCCGCCGAACGACCAGCCGCGCACCGCCACCCGCTCCAGATCCAGGTCGGGGTGCTTGCCGGCGAGCGCCGTCAGCGCGTCCACCTGGTCGGTGAGGATGACGTCGGCGACCCGGCGGTGGATCGCCTTCTCGAACGACGGCGCGATGCCCGGGGTGCCCCGGTTGTCGATGGTGACCACCGCGAAGCCCTGGTCGGCCCACCACTGCCGTTCCAGCCAGGCGCTGCGGGCCGCCACGACCTCCTGGTGGCCGGGGCCGCCGTAGATGTCCAACAGCACCGGCAGCCGGGTGCCCTTGACGTGCTCGCTCGGGTAGAGCACCGCACTGGGCAGCCGCCTGTCGGTCACCCGGACCAGGGTCGGCCGCGGCGCGTACGAGCAGGTGGCGGCGAACGAGCGCAGCTCGCCCACCTCCCGGTCGGCGTGCCACACCCGCCAGCGGACCCCGGCGTGCTCGAGCGAGGCGACGCCCACCGCGAGCGTGGACCCGCCGAGCGCGGCGGTGTGCCATCCGGGGTCGCTGCCCATCCGTCGGGCGTCCATGCCGCCGCCGATGGTGGTCCGCACCCGGTAGAGGTGCTGCTGGCTCGGCTCGCCCTCGCTGGCCTCCACCAGCAGGTCGGCGGCCGTGTTCGGGCCGGCCGGCAGCCGCCCGACGACCCGCCGCACGTACAGCGAGGGCGGGGTGAGCAGTGTGCCGTCGGCGAACAGGCAGCGGGCGTCGTAGCCGTCGTGGGCCAGTTCCCCGCCGACCAGCACCCGCCCGTCGGGCAGGTGCGCCGGGGTGCCCGGGATCGGCTCCACCCAGCGCGGGTCGGCCAGTTCCGCGTGCACCTGCGTCTCCCCGGTGCGCGGGTCGACCGCCAGCACCAGGCCGTGCTGCTGCGAGCGGCGCAGCACCGTGATCAGCGGCCCGCCCTCGGCCCACTCCACCGAACTGAGGTAGGGGTAGGTCTCCCGGTCCCAGTGCACGTCGACCCAGCCGTCGTCGAGGTCGAGCAGGTGCAGGCTGACCTCCGCGTTCGGGCCACCGGCCACCGGGTACGCCAGCGACGTCGGCGGGCTCGCCGGGTCGGCCGGGTCGTGCAGGTACCAGCGGTCCAGGCGGGACTCGTCGACCCGGGCGGCCAGCACGCCACGCCCGTCCGGCGACCACCAGTAGCCCCGGTAGCGGTGGAACTCCTCGGCCGCGATGTGCTCGGCCAGCCCCCAGGTCACGCCGCTGTCCTCACCGGCGAGCAGGTTGTCCGTGCCGTCGGGGTCGACCACCCGCAGCTGGCCCCGGCGGACGCCCTCGGCGGTGTCGGTGACGTAGGCCAACCGCGCGCCGGTCGGGTCGGGTCGGGGGTCGATGACCGGCCCGACGGTGGTCACCTCGACCACGTCGCCGTGCACCAGGTCGGCCCGGAACAGCCGTCCGGCAAGCGCGAACACGGCGACCCGGCCGGCGGCGTCCAGGGCGTACGAACCGATGCCGCCGGAGCTGAGCCGCAGCCGTTCGCGCAGCGCCCGTTCACCTGGTGCGAGGTGGGCCGGCTCGGCGTCGCCGCCGAGCAGCACCGCCGGGTCGGCGATCAGGCGTTCCTCGCCGCCTTCCACGTCGAGCAGCCAGAGCGCGTCGGCCGGGTCCTCCGGTCCCGCGGACCGCAGGAAGATCACCCGCGAGCCGTCGCCCGCGACGGTGACGGCGCGCGGCGCCCCGTGGCTGAACCGACGGGTACGGGCGGCCAGCTCGGGAAAGTCCACGCCTGGATCGTAGGCGGGCACCGGGCGTGATGTGGCCGACCTGGGCGGACGCATCACCTCGGGCGGGCAGGACCGCCGGTTAGAGTGACGGGCGTGACGACGCTGCCCGACCGCCGCCTGCTGCTGGTCCACGCACATCCCGACGACGAGTCGATCGGCACCGGCGCGACGATGGCGCACTACGCCGCGACCGGCGCCCACGTCACGTTGGTGACCTGCACGCTGGGCGAGGAGGGCGAGATCCACGTGCCGGCCCTGGCGCAGCTGTGCGCGGCCGAGGCCGACCAGCTCGGCGGCTATCGGATCACCGAACTCTCCGCCGCCTGCGCGGCGCTCGGCGTCACCGACCACCGGTTCCTCGGCGGGGCGGGCCGCTACCGCGACTCCGGCATGATGGGGCTGGCCACAAACGAGCACCCGCGGGCGTTCTGGCGTGCCGACCTCGACTCCGCCGCCGGGCATCTGCTGGAGGTCATCCGCGAGGTCCGCCCGCAGGTCCTGATCACGTACGACCCGAACGGCTTCTACGGACACCCGGACCACATCCAGGCGCACCGGGTGGCCATGCGCGCGGTGGAGTTGGCGACCGTCGAGGGTGTCGCGCCGGCGAAGGTCTACTGGACGGCCATGCCGCGTAGCGTGCTCGACGCCGGTCTGGAGGCGTTCACCGGGTCGGCGGACAATCCGTTCGCCGGCATCGACGACGTCGACGAGCTGCCGTTCGGCACGCCGGACGCGGAGATCGCCGCACGGATCGACGCCACCGACCAGCACGCCGCCAAGGAGGCGGCGATGCGCGCCCACGCCACCCAGATCCCGGCCAACTCGTGGCTCTACGCGATCGCCGGCAACTTCGGCGCCGAGTTCATGGGCGTGGAGTACTTCACGCTCGCGGTCGGCGGGAAGGGGCCGGGCACCGGCCGGTACGGCTGGGAGGACGACCTGTTCGCCGGGCTGGCCGGGGCGGACCGGTCCCCGGTCGCGGCGGCCGGTCTCCGGTGACGCTGCCGGCCGTACCCGTGTCGACAGTTCCCGAGCCGCCGCCGCAGGCCGCGCCGCCGAGCCAGGCGGAGCGGGTCCTGGACCGCGCGCTGCGGGCGGCCGGCGGTGTGGTGACGGTGTGGGCCGCCGTGCTGCTCGCCCTCCTCGACCTGATCTTCGCGACCTGGGCCTGGGGGGCGGTGCAGGGCCGCTCCGGCGCGGCGCAGGCGCTGGTGGGGGTGGGCGTGGTGGTCGTCGGGGTCACCGCGGTGGTGGCCACGACGGTGCTGCTGGGTTGGTTCGCGCACCGGTCGACGGGCTCCCGTTGGGCGGTGGCGCTGGCCGCGCTGCCGTGGTTCCTGGTGATCCTGGCGGGCGGGTTCCGCACCGCCGAGGGCGACCTGGCGCTCATCGGGGACAACGTGCTCGGCCTCGCGTTGATCGTCAGCGGTGCGGTCACGTTCGCGGTGCAGGGTTTCCGGCACCTGCTCGCGCCGCCGACCGCCGCCCGGTGAGGTGCTGACGCCGCACCGCCGACGGTGGTAGAAAGTCCTGCCAGGGCCCGCCGACGGAGCGGGCGGTACGGCGGGAGGCGTGCGATGGGTCAGCGGTGGCGTGCGGTCGTGGTGCTGGCGGCCGCGTTGTTCGCGGTGAACGTGGTGGCCCGGCTGGTCATCAGGTTCGCCTTCCCGGACGACGCCGCCGCCTCGGACCGGGTCTCGCTGGGGATGTTCCTGGTGATCGGGCTGATCCTGGCCGGCACCGCGTTTCGGTGGGGGGCCGCCCAGCCGGTCGCGCGCTGGTCCGGCGACCTGGCCGCCGCGGTGGGGGCGGCGCTGGCGCTGACCGTGCTCGTCGGTCCGCTCCTGGTGGGGGAGAACCCGTTCGGCGGGGACGGGGCGGTTTTCTTCGCCCAGATCGGGCTTTACCTCACGGCCGCCGCGGCCGGCGTGCTGGTCGGCTACCTGACGCTCACCGCGCTCGGCCGGGACTACCGGTCTCGCCAGCTCAAGCGGTACGCGGAGCTGAAGCGCTCCCGGCCGCGCAGGATCGTCCGCCGCTGACCGTCAGCCCGCCGGGGCCACCCGGGTCAGGTAGGTGTGGTGGGTGGTGAAGCCGAGCCGCCGATAGAGCGCGACCGCGCCGGTGTTGCCCTGTTCCACCTGGAGGAACGCGTGGGTGGCCCCCTCGGCCGCGGCCCAGCCGGCCAGGGCGCGGACGACCGCTATGGCGAACCCGCGCCGGCGCGCCGGCGGCAGCACTTCGAGCAGGCAGATGCCCAGCCAGCGGCCGTCGCCGGTCACCGTGCCCCGGCCGACGGCGAGCAGGTGACCGTCGAGCCGCAGTTCGGCGAAGCGGACCCGGTCCACGGCGGTGAGCACGTGCCGCGCCGCGCCCGGCAGCCCGCCCTTGCGGCCGGCGGCGACCGCCAGCCAGTCCTCGGCGGGCGCCTCGGCCAGCGTCACCGGCGGCGGGTCCGTGGGGGCGGACGGCGGCAGGCCCGTGAGGGCGGGCGGCGGGTCCGTGGGGGCGGGCGGCGGCGCGGTCAGGGTGGGCAGCGGGACGGTCTGCACCAGCACCGGCGGGCGGGTCGTCCAGCCGCGCGCGTCCAGTTCCGCGCCGACCGGGGCGGCCAGCGGCAGGGGCGTGTTGACGAGCGCGGGCGCGCCCCGGTCGGCGTACCAGCGCTGCACCGCATCCAGCGCGGCGGGCAGCGGCCGGTCCGGGTCGCCGACCGGTAGCGCGCTGTTTGCCCGGCCGGTCCAGCCGTCGGCCCAGCGCAGGCGCCAGTCGCCGAGCCGGTCGCGTACCGGGGCGGGCCATGCCTCGTCGGCGGCCAGTTCCAGCGCGATCACGGCGGCGGCGGTGGGCCGGCGGGCCGGCGGCACCCGTCTGGCCCGGTGCACCTCGGCGACCGGGACGCGCAGCGGCCCGGCGTCGGTGGCGAGAGTGATGTGGGTCTCGCCCAGTTCCACAAGTTCGCCGAGCGCGTCGGAGAACAGCGTCCGGCCCTCGCGAATCCCCACAATCCGGCGGACCACGATCCGGTGTCCCACGTCTTGCTGTCGGAGCACGATCGACCCCCTCCCCGGCGAGATACTAGGCTCTTACCGTTGCGGTTGATCGCGACGAGTCTTGCGGAGGAGAAGACCGGTGACCTACATCATCGCCGAGCCGTGCGTGGATGTGCTCGACAAGGCATGCATCGAGGAGTGCCCGGTCGACTGCATCTACGAGGGCAACCGGATGCTCTACATCCACCCTGACGAGTGCGTCGACTGTGGTGCCTGTGAACCGGTCTGCCCGGTAGAAGCGATCTTCTACGAGGACGACGTCCCGGAGCAGTGGAAGGACTACACCGGGGCCAACTACGAGTTCTTCGAGGAGCTGGGCTCGCCCGGGGGCGCCTCGAAGATCGGCAAGGTGGAGAAGGACGCCACCTTCGTCGCCGCGCAGCCGCCGCGCGGCGAGGGCCACTGAACCGGCGCGCACCGGTCTCGGCGCGGCTGCCCGACTTCACCTGGGACACCCTGGACGCCGCGGCCGCCACGGCCGCGGCGCACCCGGGCGGTCTCGTCAACCTGTCGATGGGCACGCCGGTCGACCCGGTGCCGCCGCTGATCCGGCAGGCGCTGGCCGACGCGTCGAACGCGCCCGGCTATCCGCTGACCGCGGGCACTCCCGCGCTGCGGGACGCGATCGCGGCCTGGGTGGCACGGGCCTGCGGCGCGGGCGTCGACGGGCTCGGTGTGCTGCCCACGATCGGCTCGAAGGAGCTGGTGGCCTGGCTGCCCACCCTGCTCGGGCTGGGCCCGGGTGACGTGGTGGTGGTGCCGTCGGTGGCCTACCCGACGTACGAGGACGGCGCCCGGCTGGCCGGCGCGACCACGGTACGCACCGACTCGCTGACCGCGCTCGGGCCCGATCCCCGGGTCCGCCTGGTCTGGGTCAACTCGCCGGGCAACCCGACCGGGCGGGTGCTGCCCGCCGCCCACCTGCGCAAGGTGGTCGAGTGGGCGCGGCAACGCGGCGCGGTGGTCGCCAGCGACGAGTGCTACCTGCCGTTGGGCTGGGACGCCGAGCCCGTCTCGGTCCTCGCCCCGGAGGTCTGCGGCGGGTCGTACGCGGGTGTGCTGGCGGTGCACTCGCTGTCGAAGCGTTCCAACCTGGCCGGCTATCGGGCCGGGTTCGTGGCGGGCGACCCGGCGCTGGTGGCCGAGCTGCTCAAGATCCGTAAGCATGCCGGCATGATCGTGCCCGCTCCGGTGCAGGCCGCCATGGTGGCCGCGCTCGGCGACCAGGAGCACGCCGACGCGCAGCGGGAGCGTTACCGCGTCCGGCGGGAGAAGCTGCGGGCCGCGTTCACCGCCGCCGGCTTCACCGTCGAGCACTCCGAAGCCGGGCTCTATCTCTGGCTGACCCGGGGCGAGGACTGTTGGGACACGGTCGACTGGCTGGCCCGTCGGGGCATCCTGGTCGCGGCGGGCGTGTTCTACGGTCCGGCCGGTGCCCGGCACGTGCGGGTGGCGCTCACCGAGTCCGACGAACGCGTGGACGCGGTGGCCGACCGGCTCGCCGCCGCCTGACATGGCGGGGAAGGCTGGCGGGCTGGCCCGTGCCGCGGTGGTCGGCGCCGGGCTGATCGGCGGTTCGGTGCTGCTCCGGCTGCGCGACGCCGGGCTGGACGTCGCTGGCTGGGACCCGGACCCGGAGGTCCGGCGGCGGCTGCGGGACCGGGGTGTCCCGGCGCCCGACGCGGTCGAGGAGACGGTCGCCGGCCGGGACGTGGTGTTCCTCTGCGGGCCGCTGCCCACGCTGCCGACCACGTTGGCCCGGGTGGCTGCCGCGACCGACGACAGGTGCGTGCTGACCGATGTGGGCAGCGTCAAGGCCGAGGTGGCCACCGCCGCCACCGGCCAGGGGCTCGGGCACCGGTTCGTACCCGGTCATCCGATGGCCGGGGCCGACCGGGCCGGACTCGACGCGGCCGACCCGGCCCTGCTCGACGGCGCCGCGTGGGTGCTGTGTCCGGGGCCGGCCGGGACGGGTGCGTTCCGCCGGCTCGCCGCGCTGCTCGTCGGAGTCTTCCACGCCCGGGTGGTGCCGATGTCCGCCCCGGAGCACGACGGCGCCGCCGCGCTCGCCTCGCACGTGCCGCACGTGCTGGCCGCTTCGCTGGCCGGCACGGTGGGACGCTCGACGCTGCGGGACGCGGTGCTGACGTTGGCCGCCGGCAGCTTCGCCGACGGCACCCGGGTCGCCGGTGGGCCGCCGGAGCGGACCGCGAACATGCTGCTCGGCAACCGGGACCGGGTGCTTGCCGAACTGGCCGCGGTCGGCGCGTTCCTGGACGAGCTGACCGAGGCGTTGCGCGCCGGTGACGCGGGCGCGCTGACCGAACGGTTCGCGCAGGGACGGGCGACCCGTTCCGCCCTGCGTGATCGCGTGTTCACCGCCCACCGGCGGGAGTTCCCGGCCGCCGAGCATGCCGGCGAGCTGGCGTACCTGCGGGAGTTGGGCGCGGCGGGCGGGCACCTGAGTGCGGTCCGGGAGTCGGGCGGCGCGGTGACGTACACCGGGCACCTGCCGGCCACCACGCCGTTAGGCTGAGCGGCATGGCGGACGCACCGGTCGTGGCGGTACGCGGCGAGGCGTACCGGGAGGTGGCTCCGGAGCTGGCCCGGTTCACGGTGACCGCGGTGGCCCGCGACCGGGGCCGGGAGACCACGCTGACCCGGCTGGCCGAGCGCGCCGCCGCGGTGCGGGCGTTGCTGGACGCCACCGAGCCCGCCGTCGGGCGGGAGACCGGCCAGGTCCACGTGTGGCCGGTGACGAAACGCTCCGGCGATCGGGTGGTGGCCTACCAGGGCAGCGTCAGCACCACGGTCACGGTCACCGACTTCACCGCGCTCGGTGAGTTGATGCTCCGCCTGGCCGACCAGGAGCAGGTCGAGGTGGCCGGGCCGGTGTGGGCACTGCGGCCGGACAGCCCGGTCCACCGCGAGGCGCGGCAGGCGGCGATCGCCGACGCGCTGGTCCGCGCCCGGGAGTACGCCGAGGCGCTGGGAGCCCGGGTCGTCGCGCTGCGGGAGCTGTCCGACACCGGGTTGACCGCCGCCCCGCCGATGCTGGCCAGGGCGGCGTACGGGCGCTCCGGCGAGCCGGCGCCGGAACTGGAGCTGGATCCGGTGCCGCAGCCGGTGCACGCGGCCGTCGAGGCGCGGTTCACCATCAGTGAGCCGGTGCTGGGCTGATGCCGGCGGCGCGGTCGCTTCCGCTCGACGACCTGGTCGTCCGCGCCCGGGCGCTGGCCGGGGACGGCCCGCGGCAGTTGCTCGGCATCGCCGGGGCGCCGGGGGCGGGCAAGTCGACGCTGGCGCGGCGGATCGTGGCCGAGGTCGGCCCGGTCGCCCGCCTGGTCCCGATGGACGGCTTCCACCTGGCCGGTTCGGCGCTGACGCGGTTGGGCCGGGCGGCCCGCAAGGGCGCGCCGGACACGTTCGACGTCAACGGTTACGTCAGCGCCCTGCGCCGGTTGCGGCTGCGGGAGTCCACGTCGGTGTGGCTGCCGGAGTTCCGCCGGGACCTGGAGGAGCCGGTGGCCGGGGCGATCGAGGTTCCGCCCGAGGTGCGCCTGGTGGTCACCGAGGGCAACTACCTGCTGCTGCGTGCGGACCCGTGGGAGGAGGTGCGGTCCCTGGTGCACCAGGCGTGGTTCCTCGACCTGGACGCTGACGAGCGGCTGCGCCGGCTCACCGCGCGGCACGAGGCGTACGGGAAGTCGCCGGAGCAGGCCCGGGCGTGGGCGCTCGGCAGCGACGAGGAGAACGCCCGGCTGGTCGCCGGGACGGCCGGGCACGCCGACCTGGTGGTGCGGCTGGCCGACCGGCTGCCGTAGCGCCGGCCGGCCGGTCGCTCAGGACGGTGCCGGTCGCTCACGACGGTGCCGGTCGCTCAGGACGGTGCCGGCCGATCACGACGGTGCCGGCCGGTCAGGACGGTGCGGTCACGCTCCTGATCGGGCGGGCCGGGTTGCCCACGGCCACCACGCCGGGCGGCAGGTCGCGGGTCACCACCGCGCCCGCGCCCACCACCGTGTCGTCGCCGATGGTCACGCCGCCGAGGACGATCACCCCACCGCCGAGCCACACGTTGTCGCCGATGGTGATCGGTTGTGCGGACTCCCACTTGGCGCGGCGCGCGTCCGGCTCGACCGGGTGGGTGGCGGTGAGCAGTTGCACGTTCGGCCCGAGTTGGGCGTCCGCGCCGATGGTGATCCGGGCGACGTCTAGGAACACGGCGTGGACGTTGACGAAGCCGCGCGGCCCGATGTGGGTCTGGTAGCCGTGATCGCAGTGGAACGGGGGCCGGATCATGGTGTCCGCGCCGAGTGAGCCGAGTAGCTCGCGCAGGATGGCGCGGCCGGCGGGGTCGCCGGCCGGGCTGAGGTTGAAGCGTTCGGTGAGGCGGGCGGCGCGTACCAGGTCGGCGATGATCGCGGGGTCCTCGGCGAGGTAGGGCTCGCCGGCCAGCATCCGGTCCTTCATGGTGGTCATCGGTCGATCCTGGCGGCCGGTGCGGGGGCGCGGTGGCGATTCGGTCGGGGAGGCGGCTGTCAATCGCATACCCGGTATGCAATTTTGATAACCCGGATCGATGTGCTCCTCGTCTATCGAACGCCCGGCGAAGGAGGAAGGTAGTCCCGAAGCCGCAGAAAACCGGCCGCGCTCGGCCTCGCCCTGGGATTGGCGCTCGGCCTGCCCGTACCCGCGCACGCCACCGCCGCGGCGGCACCCACCGGCCCGTCCGCCGCGCCGCCGGCAGTCGGGCGCTCGACCGTCACCCTGCTCGTCGGCTCGCTCGCCCGCTACGCCGGGATGGGCAACGAGCGGGTCGTGTACCCGCAGCCCGACTACGGCATGGGCGGCTCGGCCGTGCTGCCGGTCCAGGTGCCCGGCCTACGGGTCGAGCATCTCAGCACCAGCCGTACCCGCTGGAACAGCGAGGTGGCCTTCGGCGAGCAGGACGCGGACGGGTGGTTGCGGACGCAGGCCGTGCTGGAGTCCGGGCGGACCCGGACGGGGGTCGGCTCAGTCGTTGGCGTGCAGCGCGGCGTTCAGCTCGATGCCCCGGCCGGTGCGCGGCTTCGCCTCCAGCGCCCCGGTCACCGAGTTGCGCCAGAACAGCAGCCCGTTGACGCCGGACAGCTCGCGGGCCTTGACCACCCGCCCGTCCGGCAGGGTGATCTTGGAGCCGGCGGTGACGTAGCAGCCCGCCTCGACCACGCAGTCGTCGCCCAGCGAGATGCCGATGCCGGCGTTCGCGCCGACCAGGCTGCGCTCACCGATGCGCACCTTGTCCGTGCCCCCGCCGGAGAGCGTCCCCATGATCGAGGCGCCCGCGCCGACGTCGGAGCCGTCTCCGACCACCACGCCCTGCACGATGCGTCCCTCGACCATCGAGGAGCCGAGCGTGCCGGCGTTGAAGTTGCAGAAACCCTCGTGCATCACGGTGGTGCCGGCGGCCAGGTGCGCGCCGAGCCGGACCCGGTCCGCGTCGGCGATGCGGACCCCGGAGGGCACCACGTAGTCGGTCATCCGGGGGAACTTGTCCACCCCGTAGACGGCCAGGTGGCGGCCCGCGGCCCGCTCGATCACCCGCAACTCGTCGACCCGCTCCGGCGGGCACGGCCCGGCCGAGGTCCAGGCCACGTTCGCCAGCTTGCCGAAGATGCCGTCGAGGTTCAGCTCGTTGGGCCGCACCAGGCGGTGGGAGAGCAGGTGCAACCGCAGGTACGCGTCGGACGCGTCCTTGATCGGGTCGTCCAGCGAGCCGATCACCACGGTCACCTCGACCGTACGCAGGCCGGGCAGCGCCCGCTCGCCGATCGCGCCCGGCGGCAGGTCGAGCACGTCGGCCTGGTCCTCACCGGGCACCAGCGGCAGGTCACCCAGGCCCAGCTTGCCGGTCGGGTACCAGGTGTCGAGCACCTGGTCGTCGGCGGTGACGGTGGCCAGGCCGATGCCCCAGGCGGATGGTGCGGACGTCACGGTGTCACCTCTCGTTCCGGCGGCGGCGTCCGCCGCTGCTCGCGGCCGCGGGCGCGGAACGTGTCCCTTCCGCCCGCCCAGGTTGACGGTACCGTGCGAGACATGCAGAACCCGTTGACCCCCGAGGTCCTGGCCGATCCGGTGGCGCTGACCCGCGCCCTGGTCGACATCGAGTCGGTCTCCCTCAACGAGAAGGCGATCGCCGACTGCGTCGAGGAGGTGCTGCGGCGCGTACCGCACCTGAGCACCTTCCGGCACTCGAACACCGTCATGGCCCGTACCGACCTGGGCCGGGCGCAGCGTGTGGTGCTCGCCGGGCACCTGGACACCGTGCCGCTCAACGACAACTTCCCGGCCAGCATGCGCGGCGACCTGATGTACGGCTGCGGCACGTCGGACATGAAGTCCGGGGTGGCCTTCGCGCTGCACCTGGCGGTGACGCTGCCCGACCCGCGCTACGACGTCACCTACTTCTTCTACGAGGCCGAGGAGATCGAGTCGAGGTACAACGGCCTCACCCTGGTCGCGCAGAGCCACCCCGAGTGGCTGGAGGCCGACTTCGCGGTGTTGCTGGAGCCGACGTACGGGATCGTCGAGGCGGGCTGCCAGGGCACCATGCGGGCGGTGCTCACCACGCACGGGGAGCGGGCACACGCGGCACGGTCCTGGCACGGGGTGAACGCCATCCACGGGGCGAGCGAGGTGCTGCGCCGGTTGACCGCGTACGAGGGGCGCCGGGTGACCATCGAGGGCTGTGACTACCGGGAGGGCCTCAACGCGGTGCGGATCACCGGCGGGGTGGCCGGCAACGTCATCCCGGACCTCTGCGAGATCGAGATCAACTACCGGTACGCGCCGGACCGTGACCCGGCCGGCGCCGAGGCGCACCTGCGCGAGGTCTTCCACGGCTTCGACCTGAGGGTCACCGACGCGGCGGCCGGTGCGCCCCCCGGCCTGGACAGTGCGGCGGCGCAGGAGTTCCTGACGGCGGTCGGCGCCGCGCCCATCGGCAAGCTCGGCTGGACGGACGTGGCCCGGTTCGCGGCCATGGGCATCCCGGCGCTGAACTTCGGGCCGGGTGACCCGAACCTGGCGCACCACAAGGACGAGCACGTGGAGCTGACCAAGATCCGGGACGGCGCGGCCACCCTGCACCGCTGGCTCGCCCCGGCCTGACGTACGCGATCCCGGGGCCCGGCCCGACGCGCGGGCCCCGGGGAGCGGTCAGACGCCGGTGCTCAGCGGCGCGTCCGCCTCGCCGGGCTCACCGGTCACGTCGGAGCGGTGGCTGTCCGTCATCCGGGCGCGGCGGCGCTCGGCCACCACGTCGCGGATCCGCCGCTGCATCTGCCGGCGGATCCGGATCATCTCGGTGTTACTGATCAACGTGTCTCCTCCCCCGAGGGCCCGTCGCCCGAGGCATACCGGGTATGTGAATAGTAAGACGTTCGCGCGAGCGATTTAGTTGCCCTTGATCGCGAACTTTTTCCGGCTCGCCGACCCGCGCGCCCACCCGGGTGTGCTCCCACTACGGTGACCACATGGGCGAGAGCAGCGGGATGCCGGCCGGGGCCGGGCAGCGCGGGGACCGTCACCGGGAGGAGCGGCACCGGGGGGCGGTGACGCTGCGCAACCAGGCGATTCCGACGAGTACCGCCGACCAGCGGCTGCTCGACTCCCAGGGCCGCGGCGACTGGAAGACCAAGGACGCCTGGCGGGCGCTGCGGATCCTGTCCGAGTTCGTCGAGGGCTTCGACACCCTGGCCGACCTGCCGCCCGCGGTGAGCGTCTTCGGCTCGGCGCGCAGCAAGCCGGACAGCCCGGAATGCCGGCTGGCCGAGGAACTCGGCGGCGCCCTGGCCCGCGCCGGCTACGCGGTGATCACCGGCGGTGGGCCAGGCGTCATGGAGGCCGCCAACCGGGGCGCCGGCGAGGCCGGCGGGCTCTCCGTCGGCCTCGGCATCGAGCTGCCGTTCGAGCAGGGCCTCAACGACTGGGTCGACCTGGCCATCGACTTCCGCTACTTCTTCGCCCGCAAGACCATGTTCGTCAAGTACGCCCAGGCGTTCGTGGTGCTGCCCGGCGGTTTCGGCACGCTCGACGAGCTGTTCGAGGCGCTGACCCTGGTGCAGACCGGAAAGGTGACCCGGTTCCCGGTGGTGCTCATGGGCGCCGAGTACTGGCGCGGGCTGCTCGACTGGCTGCGCGGCACCATGGCCGCCGAGGGCAAGATCGGGCCGGTCGACCTGGACCTGATCCGGCTCACCGACGACGTCAACGAGGCGGTACGGCACATCGTGGAGGCCGAGGCGGTGCTGTCCGCCGAACAGGAGGCGGTCCGCGCGGAAGCGGTGGCCCGAGCCGCCACCGACCAGCACGCCGCCGCCCAGGCCGCCCCCGAGGGACCGGCGGGGCAGCGCTGACCGTGGCTGCCATCTGTGTCTTCTGCGCGTCCTCGCGCACCCTGGACGACCGCTGGCTCGCGTTGGCCACCGAGACCGGCGCGGAGGTGGCCAGGCGTGGACACACCCTTGTCAGCGGTGGCGGCTGCGTCGGGATGATGGGCGCGGTCGTGGACGGCGCGCGGGCGGCCGGTGGCCGCACGGTGGGCGTCATCCCGCAGTCCCTGGTCGACCTGGAGGTCGCCGACCTGGCCTCCGACGAGCTGCTGGTCACCGACGGGCTGGCCAGCCGCAAGACGGTGATGGTCGACAGGTCCGACGCCTTCGTCACGTTGCCCGGTGGCCTCGGCACGCTCGACGAGCTGTTCGAGGTCTGGACCACCGCCACCCTCGCCCTGCACGCCAAACCGATGGTGCTCGTCGACGCGGACGGGTTCTACCGCCCCCTGCTCGACTGGCTCGCCCTGCTGGGAGAGCGCCGCTTCCTCAAGCCGGCCGCGCTGGATCTGCTGATGGTCGCCGACAGCGTGCCCGCCGCGCTCGACCTCCTGGACGCCCGCCTCACCTGAGGGCCCGCACGCGACCACCTGACCGGCATCCGCTCGGCGGGGCCGGTCGACCTGGCGGCGCGCGACGTGGTCGGTGCGCCGGGTGTCGTACCGGCGTGGTGGGATGTCCGTGATGCAGGCGTACCGGCTGGTGCGCCGGCCCGGCGGTGTGGGGGCGGGGGTCACCCACGACGCCGGGGCGGGGCAGGGGGTGGGCGGGCCCGACGGGCCGGCCATGGCGCAACCGCGATCCGGGGGGTCGACGGGCGATGCCGCGCGCGTGGCAGCGCCCCCGGCGCACCCGACCGCGCAGCGGCGGCGCACCGATCCGCTCCACGCCACCGATCCGCTCCAGGCAGAGGTGATCGCCCACACCGACGGCCCGATGCTGGTCGTGGGCGGCCCTGGCACCGGGAAGACCACCACCCTGGTCGAGGCGGTCGCCGCCCGGGTCTCCGAGGGCGTGGACCCGGAGCGCATCCTGGTGCTCACCTTCGGTCGGCGGGGCGCCACCGACCTGCGGCGCCGGATCGAGGCGCGGATCGCCGGGGACGGGCACCGGGTGGTGCGGGAGCCGTTGGTCCGTACCTTTCCCGCGTACGCGTTCGGGCTGCTGCGCCGCGCCGCCGCCGAACGCGGCGAGCCGTCGCCGCGGCTGCTCACCGGCCCGGAGCAGGATCTGATCATCCGGGAGCTGCTGGACGTTGTGGGCGAGGAGGCCGACGACGACCCGGTCGGCTGGCCGGAGGACATGCGGCCCGCGCTGCGTACCCGGGCGTTCGCCCAGCAACTGCGCGACCTGATGATGCGGGCCGCCGAGCGGGGCGTCGGGCCGGTCGAGCTGGCCCGGCTGGGCGAGCGGCTGGGCCGCGCGGACTGGCCTGCCGCCGCCCGTTTCCTCCGGGAGTACGTCGCGGTGCTGGCGCTGCGCGACGTGAGCAACCGCGGCTCGGTCGCGTACGACCCGGCGGAGCTGGTGCGGGCCGCCACCGGCATGCTGCTCGACGACCCCGACCTGCTCGCCGCCGAGCGCCGTCGCCTGATCCACGTGTACGTCGACGAACTGGCCGACACCGACCCGGCGCAGGTCGACCTGCTCGCCGTGGTGGCCGGCGGCGGCAAGCCCTTGGTCGCCTTCGCCGACCCGGATTCGTCCACGTACGCGTTCCGCGGTGCCGACCCGGCCGCCGTCACCGCGTTCCCGCACCGCTTCCGGACCGCCTCCGGGGCGCCGTCCGCCCAGGTCACGCTGACCACCTCGCACCGGGCCGGGCCGGTGCTGCTGGCCGCCACCGCCCGGCTGGCCCGCCGGCTGCGCGGTCCGGCGGCGCACCGGCGGCTGGGCCCACTGCCCGACGCGCCGGCCGGGGCGGTGGAGGTCCGCACGTTCCGCTCCGCCACCAGCGAGTCGGCCTGGCTGGCCCACGCGCTGCGGGAGGCGCACCTGCTCGACGGCGTGCCCTGGTCCCGGATGGCGGTGCTGGTCCGCTCCACCGGGCGGCAACTGCCGTCGCTGCGCCGGGCCCTGCACACCGCCGGGGTGCCCACGGTCGTACACGGCGAGGACCTCCCGCTGCACCTCCAGCCGGCGGTCGCCCCGCTGCTGCTCCTGCTGCGCTGCGCGCTCGAACCGGACCGGCTGGACGAGGAGGCGGCGGTCGCGTTGCTGCACTCGCCGCTGGGCGGCGCCGACCCGCTGGCCGAGCGTCGGCTGCGTCAAGGGCTGCGGGCGCTGGCCCTGGCCGGCGGCGACCGCCGCCCCTCCGGCGAGCTGCTGGTCGAGGCGTTGCGCGACCCGGCCGGGTTGGCCACGATCGACCGCCGCTGGGCGGTGCCGGCGCAGACCGTGGCGGGCCTGCTGGCGACCGCCCGGGAGACGGCCGGCCGGCCCGGCGCGACCGCCGAGGACGTGCTCTGGGCGGTGTGGCGGGACAGCGGGCTGGCCGAACGCTGGGCCGGGGTGATCACCCGGGGCCGGGACGCGACCGGTGAGCACGAGACCGCCCAGCGGTGGCGGGCCGAGGCCGCCGACCGCGACCTGGACGCGGTGCTGGTGCTGTTCGACGCGGCCGCCCGGTTCACCGACCGGCTGCCCGGCGCGCGTACCGAGGTGTTCCTCGACCACGTGCTCGGCCAGGAGCTGCCCGCCGACACGCTCGCCGCCGCCGCCGACCGTGGTGAGGCGGTGCGCCTGCTCACCGCACACGCCGCCAAGGGCCTGGAGTGGGACCTGGTGGCCGTGGCCGGCGTACAGGAGGGCGTCTGGCCGGACCTGCGCCTGCGGGGCAGCCTGCTCGGTTCGGAACGGCTGGTCGACGTGCTCGCCGGCCGCGCCGACGGGGCCGGGGTGCGGGCCAGCCTGGTCGGGCAGACGTCCGCGTTGCTGGACGAGGAACGGCGGCTGTTCCACGTGGCGATCAGCCGCGCCCGGCACCGGCTGCTGGTCACCGCGGTCGCCTCCGCGGCGGTCGGCGGGGACGACCACGAGGAGCAGCCGAGCCGCTTCCTGCACGAGCTGGCGGCCGGTGACCCGCCCGCCACCGGTGCCACCGGGCGCGGCCCGGACCCGGACGGCCCGCCGTCGACCGGCCCGGACCCGGACGGCCGCGACGAGCATCCGCAGGACGCCCCGCCCGGCGCGCTCCCGGTCACCCTGCCGCCCCGTGGACTCACCCTGTCCGCGCTGGTGGCGGAGCTGCGTACCGCGGTCATCGACCCGGCCGCGCCGATCACCCGGCGGCGCGCGGCGGCCGGTGAGCTGGCCCGGCTGGCCGCCGCCGGGGTGCCCGGCGCGCACCCGGACGACTGGTGGGGGCTGCGTGGCCTCTCCGACGACCGGCCGCTGGTGGACGAGGGCCAACCGGTACGGGTCACCCCGTCGGCGATGGAGAGCGCCATGCGGTGCAGCCTGCGCTGGCTGCTGGAGCGGCACGGCGGCAGCGGCCCGGCCAGCTCCGCCCAGGGCGTGGGCAACCTCGTGCACGCCGCCGCGATGCTGGCCGAGGACGCCAGCGTCGACCGGGAGGCGTTGCTGGAGTACGTGGCCGCCCGCTTCGACGCGATCGAGCTGGCCGCCCGCTGGATGGCCGGCCCGGAGCGGGAACGTGCCGAGGCGATGGTGGACAAGTTGCTGCGCTGGCTGGCCGGCAACCCGCGTCGGCTGCTCGCGATCGAGCACGAGTTCGCGGTCCGCCTCGACGACCCGTCCCGGCCGGTCGAGCTGACCGGCCGGGTGGACCGGCTGGAGGTCGACGCCGATGGCCGGCTCGTGGTGATCGACCTGAAGACCGGCAAGTCCACCGCGGTCACCGAGCGGGAGGTGGCCGAGCATCCGCAGCTCGGCGCGTACCAGGCGGCGGTGGAGGCGGGCGGCTTCGCCGAGTTCGGCGAGGAACCCGGCGGTGCCGCGCTGGTGCAGCTCGGCACCGGGGCGCGGGACGCCAAGGAGCAGACCCAGGCCGCGGCCGGGGAGGGCCCGGAAGCCGGCTGGGCCACCGCGTTGGTCCGCCGCACCGCCGACACGATGGCCGCCTCGACGTTCGCCGCCGTGGCCAACTCCAAGTGCCGGGTCTGCCCGGTGCGCACCAGCTGCCCGGTCTCCGGCCAGGGTCGCCAGGTGGTCGAACCCCCGCCGGAGAGTCAGCCGTGAGCGCGAGGAGTGAGCCGGTTCTGCGAGCCCCGCAGTCGCGAACAAGGGCGCAAACCGTGAGCGCGAGGAGTGAGCCGGTTCTGCGAGCCCCGCAGTCGCGAACAAGGAGCGGACCATGACGGTCCAGCCGGCGCTGTTCGGCGCCACCGCCACCCCCACGCCGCGGGCCGCCGACGCGGGCCCCCGCTACACGCCCGTCGAGCTGGCCCGGCTGCTGCGGCTGCCCGCGCCCACGAGGGAACAGGCCGCGATCATCGCGGCGCCGGTGGAGCCGCTGCTGGTGGTCGCGGGCGCCGGCTCGGGCAAGACCGAGACGATGGCCGCGCGGGTGGTCTGGCTGGTCGCCAACTCCTACGTACGCCCCGAGCACATCCTCGGGCTCACCTTCACCCGCAAGGCGGCCGGCGAGCTGGCGCACCGGGTACGCACCCGGCTGGACCAGCTCATCCGCCGGCTGGGCCGGCAGGGGCGCGACCCGCACGACGACCCGCTGGCGGGCGAGCCGACCGTGTCCACCTACCACTCGTACGCCGGCCGGATCGTCACCGAGCACGGGCTGCGCGCCGGGTACGAGCCGACCACCCGGCTGCTCACCGAGGCGTCCCGCTGGCAGTTGGTCGACCTGCTGGTGCGCAACTACGACGGTGACATGTCCGAGGTGGACCGGATGCCGTCCACGATCACCGACGCGGTGCTCGCGCTGGCCGGTGAACTGGACGAGCACCTGGTCGGCCCGGACGAGCTGGCCGCCTGGACCGGCCGGTTCTTCGCCGAGGTGCAGTCCCGGCCGGGCCGGGTGTACGCCGACGTCCGCAAGGCGCTCCAGCTCCAACGCACCCGGTTGAAGCTGCTGCCGCTGGTCCGCGCGTACGCCCGCCGCAAGGACGACTTCGAGGCGATGGACTTCGCCGACCAGCTCGCCCGGGCGGCCCGGGTGGCCCGGGACCACCCGGCCGTCGGGGTGATCGAGCGGGACCGGTTCCGGGTGGTGCTGCTGGACGAGTACCAGGACACCAGCCACGCCCAGGTGGTGTTGCTCAACGCGTTGTTCGGCGGCGGTCACCCGGTCACCGCGGTCGGTGACCCCTGCCAGTCCATCTACGGCTGGCGCGGGGCCAGCGCCGGCACCCTGGACCGGTTCCCCGGCGAGTTCGCGCGCCGCGACGGCACCCCCGCCGACGTGCTCGGCCTGACCACGAGCTGGCGCAACCGCCCGGAGATCCTCGGGGTCGCGAACACGCTGTCGGTGCCGCTGCGGGCGGCCGGCGCCCGGGTGCCGCAGCTGCACGCCGCCCTGAGCGTCCGCGAGCCGATCCCGCACCGCACGCCGGGCGGGCAGGGCGGCGGCACCGTGCACTGCGCGCTGCTGGGGACGTACGCCGAGGAGGCCGACTGGATCGCGGACAGCGTGCTGGCGGCGTGGCGGGGCGCGGCCGGGACGCCGGGCGCGCTGCCGGAGCACATCGCGGCCGACCGCCGGCCGACCACCGCGGTGCTGGTGCGGCTGCGCAGCCAGATCCCGGCGATCGAGGCGGCGTTGCGCGCCCGAGGGCTGCCGGTCGACGTGGTCGGGCTCGGCGGCCTGTTGGACACCCCGGAGGTGCGGGACGTGGTGTGCACGCTGCGGGTGCTCGCCGACCCGACCGACGGTGCGGCGCTGCTGCGGCTGCTGACCGGCGCGCGGTGGCGGATCGGCCCGCGTGACCTGGTCGCCCTGCACCGGCGCGCCCGGGCCATCGCCCGTGGCCGTCGGGAGCTGACCGGCGACGACGGGCCGGAGATCACCGTGGACGTGCTGGACGAGGCGACGCTCGTCGAGGCGCTGGCCGACCTGGGGCCGGCGCAGGCGTACTCGGCCGAGGGATACTCGCGGCTGCGCTCGTACGGGATGGAGCTGGCCCTGCTGCGCTACCGGCTGGACCAGTCGCTGCCGGAGCTGATCGCGGACATCGAGCGGACCATCGGGCTGGACGTGGAGGTGGCGGTCCGGGCGGGGCGGGACGGGGCCGGGGACGCCGGGTTGGCCCGCGCCCACCTGGACGCGCTCGGCGACGTGGCGGCCCGGTTCAGCGGTGAGACGCCGGGTGCGACGCTCGCCGGTTTCCTCGCCTACCTGGCCGCCGCCGAGGACGAGGAGCGCGGGCTGGCACCTGGCGAGGTGGAGGTGACGGCCGGTGCGGTGCAGGTGCTCACCGCGCACGCCGCGAAGGGCCTGGAGTGGGACGTGGTGGCGGTGGCCGGGCTGACCCGGGGTGTCTGGCCAGGGCCGGTGCGCAACTCCGACCACTGGCTGGGCGGGCTCGGTGTGCTGCCGTTCCCGTTGCGCGGCGACGCGGACGGGCTGCCGGAGCTGGCCCTGCCGGAGGCCGAGGACCAGCGTGGGGTGGCCCGGGCGCTGGGCGAGTTCACCGACGCCTGGCGGGCGCACGACGAGCGGGAGGAGCGGCGGCTGACGTACGTGGCGGTGACCCGGCCGCGCCGGCTGCTGCTCTGCTCGGGCTACTGGTGGGGCGAGGGGACGAAGCGCTTCCGCGGGCCGTCGGTGTTCCTGCGCGAGGTGCACGACGCCTGCCTGGCCGGTGCGGACGGGCACGTGGTCGACGCGTGGACACCCGAGCCGGCCGGGGACGCGGTGAATCCGACCACCGAGACGGTGTTGCGCGCCGAGTGGCCGGCCGACCCGCTCGGCGCCCGGCGACCGGCGTTGACCGAGGCGGCGGCGCTGGTCCGCCGGCACCTCGCCGATCCGGAGGCGGCCCGCCGCGAAACGGCCCTGCTCGCCGCCGCGGGTCCGGGCGGGGCGGCGGGTCCGGGCGGGGCGGCGGGTCCGGGCGGGGCGGCGGGCGGGACCGATGCGCCGGCCGAAGACCCGGAGGTGCTGCGGTGGCGGCGGGAGGCCGACCTCCTGCTCGCCGAGCGGGCGGAGCTGGCCCGCCGGGCCGAGGCGGTCGAGGTCGACCTGCCGGCCCAGCTCTCGGTGACCCAGCTGGTGGCGTTGCGCCGCGACCCGGAGGCGTTGGCCCGTACGCTGCGCCGTCCGATGCCCACCGAGCCGAACCCGTACGCCCGGCGGGGCACCGCCTTCCACACCTGGTTGGAGCAGCGCTTCGGCGCCGACCGTCTGCTCGACGTGGACGAGTTGCCCGGCGCGGCCGACGAGGACGCCGCCCCGGACGAGGCGCTGACCGCGTTGCAGGAGCGGTTCCTGGCCAGCGAGTGGGCCGACCGGGTGCCTGTCGAGGTGGAGGTGCCGTTCGCCACAGTGATCGCCGGGGTGGTGGTCCGGGGGCGGATGGACGCGGTCTTCACCCGGCCCGGCGGGCGCTACGACGTAATCGACTGGAAGACCGGGCGGCAGCCCACCGGCCGGGAGGCCGACGCGGCGGCGGTGCAGCTCGCGGTCTACCGGCTGGCCTGGGCGGAGCTGGCCGGGGTGCCGGTGGAGCGGGTGGGCGCCGCGTTCCACTACGTCCGCGACGCGGTGACGGTCCGCCCGGCCGACCTGCTCGACGCCGAGGGGTTGGCCGCGCTGGTGGCCGCCGTGCCGGAGCTCCCCGGGGCGACCGTGCCGGAAATTTCTGGGGCGGATCTGCCCCTGCGGCCGAATCCGTGATACCTTAACTGGGTTGCAGTTTTGGTTTCCAGAGACTCTGTGTGCGCCTGGCGGATTGTGGCCCCAGGCGCTCTTTGTTGTGTCCGGAGTTCTCCGGGCGGGGCGACCAGCAGCGACAGGCACGTCGCGCATTCCGTGCGCGGGGTGCTCCTCTCCGGCCCGCAACACGTGCGGGCCGACCGTTCCGTCAAGGAGACGAAACACATGGCAATTGGCACCGTCAAGTGGTTCAACGCTGACAAGGGCTTCGGCTTCATCACCCCGGACGACGGCGGCGCCGACGTCTTCGCCCACTTCTCGGCGATCCAGACCTCCGGCTACCGGAGCCTGGACGAGAACCAGCGGGTCGAGTTCGAGGTAACCCAGGGCCAGAAGGGCCCGCAGGCGGAGAACATCCGCCCGATCTGATCCCCCGGATCAACGGCACCACCACCGCGCCCGGTCGGGCGCGGTGCACGGGCCGGCCCGCCGTGCCGGGCCGGCCCGTACCCTTTCGGTTCGTGCTTGTGACCACCGGTTACGCCGGTGACGCGCCGGGTTACCGGCGCCCTTCCTCGACACGTGCCGCGTCGAGGAAGGCTTTCCGCATGACCATGACCCTGCCCACTTTCGCCGCCACCGGCCTGGCCCCGGCGCTCGTCGCCGAACTGGCCACGCAGGGCATCGGCGCGCCGTTCCCGATCCAGGCGGCCACCCTGCCGGACTCGCTTGCCGGTCGGGACGTGCTCGGTCGCGGGCGCACCGGCTCCGGCAAGACGCTCGCGTTCGGCCTGCCGCTGCTGCACCGCACGGCCGGTCGCCGGGCCCGCCCGGGCCGCCCGCTCGCGCTGGTGCTGGTCCCCACCCGGGAGTTGGCCGCGCAGGTGACGGCCGCGCTCACCCCGTACGCGACCGCGCTCGGGCTGCGCTGCGCCACCGTGGTCGGCGGGCTGTCCCTGAGCCGACAGGCGGCGGAGCTGCGGGCAGGCGCCGAGGTGCTGGTGGCCACGCCGGGCCGGCTGCACGACCTGATCGACCGGGGGGACGCGCGGCTGGACCAGGTGACCATCACCGTGCTGGACGAGGCGGACCAGATGGCCGACATGGGCTTCCTGCCGCAGGTGACGAAGCTGCTGGAGCAGGTCGCGCCGGGCGGGCAGCGGATGCTCTTCTCGGCCACCCTGGACCGGGGCGTGGACCGGCTGGTCCGCCGGTTCCTGGCCGACCCGGTGACGCACTCCGTCGACCCGGGCACCGCCACGGTCACCGCGATGACCCACCACGTGCTGCACCTGGATGCGGACGACAAGCAGGGCGCGCTGGCGCACATCGCCGCCCGCGAGGGTCGCACCATCGTCTTCATCGCCACCAAGCACCGCGCCGACCGGGTGGCGCGCCAACTGCTCGCCAAGGGCGTACGTGCCGCCGCGCTGCACGGCGGCAAGTCCCAGCCGCAGCGCACCCGGATCCTGGAGCAGTTCCGCACCGGTCAGGTCACCGCGTTGGTGGCCACCGACGTGGCGGCGCGGGGGATCCACGTGGACGGGCTGGACCTGGTGGTCAACGCCGACCCGCCGAACGAGGCCAAGGACTACCTGCACCGGGGTGGCCGGACCGCGCGGGCCGGGGAGTCCGGCACGGTGGTCACGCTGGTCCTGCCGGAGCAGCGCCGGGACGTCGCCCGGCTGATGACCACCGCCGGCATCAACCCGAAGACCACCCGGGTACGCCCCGGTGACAGCGAGCTGAGCCGGCTCACCGGCGCGCGTGAGCCGTCCGGCGTGCCGGTGACGATCACCCCGCCCGCCGCGGCCCACCCGGCCCGCCCGGTCCCGGCGACCCGGTCCCGCAGGCGGCCGCGTCGGCGCTGATCACGCGTCGACCACGCGTAGCCGTGGCGGAGCGCGGTGCGCGGTAGAGCCGTATGACGGGCAGGCATGGTGATGCCTGCCCGTCATGTCGTTCCCGGTCACGTCTGTGCGGGCGGGTCGCCCCGTGTCGCTCGACCTCCGGGCGGAGCGCGGCCCCGCACCGGCCCCGGCGGGGGTTCGGCTAGGGCGCCGACGTCCGGTCCGCCAGCAGGTCCGCGAGCGTGGTCCGGTCCACCACGAGCGCGATCGCCCCGTCCACCGCCAGCCAGACGTCCCGCAGGCCGGTGGCCACCCCGTGGTAGCCGGTCCGGTCCACGGGCAGCCCTCGGACGCTGGTGAGCGCGCCGCCGACGGCACGCAGCACGTCGCCGACGCTTGTCTCGTCCGGTGGTCGGGCCAACGCGTACCCGCCCTCGGTGCCCCGGTGGCTGTGCAGCAGTCCGGCCCGTCGCAGGTCGAGCAGGATGCCCTGGAGGAAGCTCAGGGGAATGTCCTGGCTCTCGGCCAGGCTCGCGGCCTTGACCAGCTCGCCGCCCCCGAGCACCCCGTCGCCGGAGGCTCCGGCGGCGTCGGCGACGGCGAGCATGGCCCGGAGCGCGTAGTCCGCGCGCGCGGAGATGTACACGGCGTCAGTTGCCAGCCTGGTCCAGTACGCCCCACCGGCGGCGGATCGCCTTGTCCGCGGCCCCGAACGCCGCGTCGACGAGCAGGCCGACCACCAGGATGACGATCATGATGGCCATCAGCCGGGGTGCCTCGTTCAACTCGCGGGCGTAGGTGAGCTGCGCGCCGATGGAGGTGCGGGTGGCGATGACCACGAGCAGCTCCCCGGCCATCAGGCTGCGCCAGGCGAACGCCCAGCCCTGCTTGAGCCCGGCCACGATGGCCGGCAGCGCGGCCGGCGCGATCACGTACCGGTAGAGGTTCAGCCCGCGGGCGCCGAGGTTGCGGCCGGCCCGGATCAGCAGCGGCGGCACGTAGTCCACGCCGTGGATGACACCGTTGGCGACCGACGGGGCGGCGCCGAGCACCACCACGAAGAAGATCGCCTGCTCGCTGAGCTGGAACAGCAGGATGGCCAGCGGGAACCAGGCGATCGACGGCATGGTCTGCAACGCGGTGATCATCGAGCCGAGCGCGGCGCGCAGCACCTTCACCCGGGCCACGGCCAGGCCGAGCAGCAGACCGACCGCCACCGCGACGGAGAACCCGACCACCGCACGGCGGGCGGTGGTGGCCAGACCGTCCCAGAGCGACGCGCTGACCAGGTAGTCGCCCAGGTCGGCGAAGACCACCGCGGGGCCGGGCAGCGCCCACGGGTCCTTCCATCCGCTCCACACCACCACCTGCCAGATGGCCACGGTCAGCGCGAGCGCGGCGATCTTGGGCCAGGTGGCCGACCAGATGCGGCGCAGCCGCGACGGGCCCTTCTCCCGGCCGGCGACCTCCAGCGCGTCCAGGCCGGAGATCTCCGCGTCGGTACGCGCCGACGCGGTGACGGTGTCACTGGCCATGCCGGCCCACCTCCGTACGCAGCCGGTCGATGACCTCGGCGGCGATGGCCGAGACCTCCGGCGAGTCGATCCGCCGGGGCCGCGGCACGGCGACCTCGGTGGAGTAGATGATCCGGCCGGGCCGGCTGGAGAGCAGCACGATCCGGTCGGCGAGCCTGGCCGCCTCGCGGACGTTGTGCGTGACGAACAGGACGGTGAGCTTGCGCTCGGTCCAGATCCGCTCCAACTCGTCGTGCAGGATGTCCCGGGTCATGGCGTCGAGCGCCCCGAACGGCTCGTCCATCAGCAGCACCGGGGTTTCCAGGGCGAGCGTGCGGGCCAGCGCCACCCGCTGCCGCATGCCGCCGGAGAGCTGGTGCGGGCGCTTGCGGCCGAACTCGGACAGGTGCACCGTGCGCAGCAGCTCGGCGACCCGGTCCTTGCGCTGGTCGCGGGGGAGGCCGCGCAGCTTCAGCGGCACCTCGACGTTGCCCTCGACGGTCAGCCAGGGGAACAGCGCCGGTTCCTGGAACATCAACCCCGGGTTGACGCCCTCGCCCAGTTCGATCGTGCCGCCGCTGGCCCGGTCCAGGCCGGCGACCAGGTTGAGCAGCGTGCTCTTGCCGCAGCCGGACGCGCCGACGAGGCAGACGAACTCGCCGGGCGCGACGTCGAGCGTCAACCCGTCCAACGCCAGGACGGCCTGTTCGCCCTGGCCGTACACCTTGGTCACGCCGCGCAGCGCGACCGAGCCGGTCGCGCTGCGCGGGGTCGTCGTGGTCGACGTCACGGCTGGCTGACCTCGGGCTTGCCCTGCGCCTTGAGCACCTCGTTGAGGTACTTCAGGTCGTAGAGGCCGTTCAGGTCGACCGGCTGGGTCAGCCCGACCGCGACCGCGTGGTCCAGGCCGGTCTTCAGCGAGGACGGGATCGGGTCGTTGGTGAACTCCAGCGTGGGCCAGGCCTGCTTGATCAGCTTGAGGTCCAGCGGCTTCCCGGTGATCTTGCCGATGTGGTCGGCGATGGCCTGCTGTGCGTCGTCCGGCTTGGTGTTGACGAACTCGTTCGCCGCCACCTGCCCCTCGACCAGCTTCTTCACCACGTCCGGGTGTGCCTTGAGGAACTTGGTGCTGACCAGCAGGTTGGTGATGACGAACTTCTTGTCCGGCCAGAGGTCGCGCTCGTCGACGAGCACCTTGCCGCCGGCGTTGACCAGCCGGGAGACGAACGGCTCGGGCACCCAGGCGCCGTCGATGGCGCCGCTGTTGAACGTGTCGATGGTCTGCGCGTTCTCCTGCGGCACGACCTTGACGTCGCCGCCGCCCTCCTTGGTGGTCTCCAGGCCCTTCTCCTTGAGCCAGAAGCGCAGCGCGACGTCCTGGGTGTTGCCCAGCTGCGGGGTGGCGATCTTCTTGCCGCGCAACTGGTCCACCGAGGTGATGTCGGGCTTGACCACCAGGGCGACGCCACCGGACGCGGCGCCGGAGATCACCCGGACCGCCTCGCCCTTGGACTTGGAGAACGCGTTCACCGTGGGGTTCGGGCCGATGTACGTGGCGTCGATCGCGCCGGAGAACACCGCCTCGATGGCGGACGGGCCGGCGTTGAACGTCTTCGTGTCCAGCGTGACGTCGCTGCCGAGCTTCTCCTTGAAGATCCCCTTCTCCACGCCCACCACGGCCGGCGCGTGCGTGATGTTCGGGAAGTAGCCGAGGCGCAGGGTGACCGGGCCGCCGTCGGCGGCGTCGCTGTCGTCGCCGCAGGCGGCGGTGGTGCCGAGCGTGGCCGCGCCGACAGCGGCCAGGGTCGCCAGGGTGACCAGGCGGCGCAGGGGAAGCCGTCTCATCGATTGTCCAATCCGCGGTATTCCTACTTAGTTGGTAGGAAGGGTGGGGCAGGAGTCGCGCGGCGTCAAGCCCCGTTCCGCCATCCGGATCCGCGGCCTGCGCTTTTTCGACAACTCCTACCTGTTCGGTGGAGATAGGGCCGCCGGTCGGCCGGCGGCCGGCACCGCCGTCCGGTGGGCCGGCGCACACCCCGGGTGCCGCCGGTGCGGAAGCGCTAGTGTCGATCACGTGCCGACGCGGAGAGCGAAGATTCCAGCGACGAAGTACCCGGTCGAGCGGTTCGTCCTCGACAACGGACTACGGGTGGTCCTCACGCCCGACCGCAGCGCCCCAGTGATCGGGGTGGCGGTGGTCTACGACGTCGGCATCCGCTCCGAGCCGCAGGGCCGTACCGGTTTCGCCCACCTCTTCGAGCACCTGATGTTCCAGGGCTCGGAGAACCTGGAGAAGCTCGCCCACTTCCGGCACGTGCAGGGCGCCGGCGGCACGTTCAACGGCTCCACCCACCTGGACTACACCGACTACTACGAGACGCTGCCCAGCAACGCCCTGGAACGGGCGCTGTTCCTGGAGGCCGACCGGATGCGCGGCCCCCGGCTGACCGAGGAGAACCTGCGCAACCAGGTCGACGTGGTCAAGGAGGAGATCCGGGTCAACGTGCTGAACCGGCCGTACGGCGGGTTTCCCTGGCTGACGTTGCCGCCGGTGATGTTCGACACCTTCCCCAACGCGCACGACGGCTACGGCTCCTTCGTCGACCTGGAATCGGCCACCGTGGCCGACGCCGCCGACTTCTTCCGTCACTACTACGCCAGCGGCAACGCGGTGCTCGCGGTCAGCGGGGACATCGACGTGGCCGAGGCGACCACGCTCGTCGAGCGGCACTTCGGTGACGTGCCGGCCCGGCCCGCCCCCGAACGACCCGACTTCGCCGAACCGGACCTGACCAGCGAGCGACGCGGCACGTACACCGACGCGCTCGCCCCGCTGCCGGCCGTGGCCGGCGCCTGGCGCGTGCCCGACCCGATCCGCGACTTCGACGGCTACCTGCCCTACGTGGTGCTGGCCGAGGTGCTCACCGACGGCGACGCCTCCCGGCTCGTCGAACGGCTGGTCCAGCGGGACCGCTCGGTCACCGGCCTCGGCGGCTACCTCGGCTTCATGGGCGACCCGTTCGACGCCCGCGACCCCACCGCGCTGCTGCTCCAGGCGCACCTTCCGCCCGGCGGGGACGCCGACCGGGTGCTGCGCACCATCGACGAGGAACTGGACCGGCTGGCCACCGACGGGCTGACCGAGGGCGAGTTGGCGCGTACCCAGGCGCGGATGGCCACCCACCTGCTGCGCGAGACCGACGCGGCGCTCGGCCGGGCGTTACGGATGGCCGTGCTGGAGCAGCAACGCGGCGAACCGGGACTGCTCAACGAGTTGCCCCGGCTGGTCGGCGCGGTGACCGAGGACCAGGTCCGTGCCGCCGCCGCCACCCTGCGGCCGGAGCGCCGCGCATCCGTCGAGGTCATCGCCGGAGGTGCCCGATGACGACCCCCCGACCGCTGCCGGCACTCGGACCCAACCGCCGGCTCAAGGTGCCCAAGCAGGCCGAACGCACACTCGGCAACGGCCTCACCGTGATCGTGGTGCGCCGCCCCGCCGTACCGCTGTTCGAGCTTCGGCTGTGGATGCCGTTCGGGCGCACCCACCTGGCCCGCGGCGCGATGCTGGCGGAGACCGTACTGGCCGGGACCGAGGCGTACAGCGCCACCGAGATCGCCGCCGAGTTGCAGAAGGTCGGTGGCGGACTCGCCGCCGGGGTCGACCCGGACCGGTTGATGCTCTCCGGCGCGGGCCTGGTCACCGGGCTGGACCGGATGCTGGACCTGCTCGCCGAGGTGCTCACCGGCGCCACCTACCCGGCCGACTGGGTGCAGACCGAACGGGACCGGCTCGTCGACCGGATCCAGGTCGCCCAGAGCCAGCCCGCCCATCTGGCCCGCACCGCACTGCTCAAGCGGGTGTACGGCCGCCACCCGTACGCGGTGCAGACGCCCGACCCGGAGCAGGTCCGGGCGGTCCGGCCGGCCGGGTTGCGCCGGCTGCACGCCGAGCGGGTGCACCCGCTCGGCGCGGTGCTGGTGCTCGTCGGTGACGTGGCGCCGGAGCGGGCGCTGGACGCGGCCGAGCGGGCGCTGGGCGGCTGGCGGGGTGCCGGCCACGTCGCCGAGTTGCCGCCCGCGCCGCCGCTGGAACCGGGGCCGCTGGTGCTCGTCGACCGGCCCGGCTCGGTGCAGTCCTCGGTACGCCTCGCGCTGCCCGCCGTGCCCCGCACCCACCCGGACCACGCCGCGCTGCAACTGGCCAACCTGATCTTCGGTGGCTACTTCTCCTCCCGCTGGGTGGAGAACATCCGCGAGGACAAGGGCTACACGTACGGGTCGCACTCGATGGTCGAGCACTCGGTGGCCGGTTCGCTGCTGATCGCCGGTGCCGACGTGGCGACCGAGGTGACCGCGCCGGCGCTGCTGGAGACGACTTACGAGTTGGGTCGGCTGGCCACCGTCGCGCCGAAGCCGGACGAGTTGGAGCAGGCCCGCCAGTACGCGCTCGGCACCCTCCAGCTCGGCATGTCCACCCAGGCCGGGCTGGCGTCACTGACCAGCGCGTACGCCGGCAGCGGGCTGCGGCTGGACTTCCTCGCCGAGCATGCCGCCCGGCTCGCCGCCGCCACCGTGGACGACGTCGCCGAGGTGGCGGCGCGTTACCTGGCCCCGGCGGGGGCGGTCACCGTGGTGCTCGGCGACGCCGAGCGGATCGCCGACTCCCTCGCCACGCTGACCCCGGTGCGTACGGAGTCCGCGTGAGCGGTGAGGCGGCACCGCCGCTCGCCCGGGCCACGCTCGACCGGGCCGCCCACCGGCGTACCGACCCGGCCTGGCTCGCCGAGGCCTGGGAGCGGGCCCGGGTGCTGGTGCTGGACTCGGCCGCCGAGGGGCGCGCCCTGGCCCGTGGTGCCACCGCACCGCTGGAACTGGTTCTCGTCGGCCCCGGTGACCTGTCCGAGGTGCCCCGGTCGGTGCCCATGTTCCTCGGCGTGGAGCCGGACGGCGTACCCGCCTTCGCGGTGGACGGCCCGCTTCCGACGCTGCCCGACGCCCGCCCGGTCCACCTGCGCGACGTCGGTCACCTGTTGACCGATCGGGACGCCGGCCTCTTCACCACCGCGCTGGCGCTGCTCAACTGGCATCTGCGGCACGGGTACTCGTCGACGAGCGGCCAGCCGACCCGGACCGACGAGGCCGGCTGGTCCCGCATCGACCCGGCCGGTGGCCGGGTGTGGCCGCGTACCGACCCGGCCATGATCGTGCTCGTGCACGACGGGGTGGACGGTCCGGACGGCCGCTGCCTGCTGGGCAACAACGCGGCCTGGCCGCGGACGCCCGGGCAGCGCCGTTACTCCTGCCTGGCCGGCTACGTCGAACCGGGCGAGTCGGCCGAGGGCGCGGTGCTGCGCGAGGTCCGCGAGGAGGTCGGCGTCGAGGTCGCCGGCGTCGCGTACGCCGGCAGCCAGTCCTGGCCGTTCCCCGGCTCGCTGATGCTGGGTTTCCTCGCCCGGGCCGACCCGGACGCGCCGATCCGGGTCGACCTGGCCGAGATCGCGCACGCGCGTTGGTTCACCCGCCGGGAGATCGGCGCGGCGCTGGCCGACGAGCCGGTGCCGGTGGGCGGGGGTGAGCGGTTGGTGCTGCCGCCGCCGTCGTCGATCGCGCTGTTCCTGGTGCACCGCTGGCTCGACGGGCACTGCTGAGCGGCGGGTTCGAACGCGGCCCCGGCCCGGACCGTCGTTGCCGCGGCGGTCACGGGCCGGGAACACGGGCCGTCGTGGCCGGGTGAGGCGTGGAGCACGGCGGGGGAGCCGCTCCGGCCACGACGGACGTCACCGTGGGGTCATCCGCCGTCCCGGGTGGCCGGGGGCGGACGCCTCGACGGGCAGCACCTTGACGCGGTGGCGGCCGGTGCGTACCGCGCCGACGGCGGCCAGGGCGCGGGCGAGCAGCAACGCGGCGTCGCGGTCCTCGGCGTGGACGACCTGACGGCGGCACTCGGGGGCGTTCGTCTCGTCGCGCAGGCGGCGTCCGCCCGCCCAGGCGGCGGCGATGTCGGCGTCGGCGGCGGTACGGATTTCGGTGCGCACGATCAGGAACCGCATGGTGTCCCCCGGGGGGAGAGCGGACGGCTACACGCTGGAACTTCCACGTCACTCGTGCGTCATGTTACGCGCGTGCGTCGTCTCAGCAAGTGAAACGCGCCGCTCCGACCGATCGGATGACCCCAGGTCGGCACCGTTGTCGGGGGTGGACACGGGAGGGGCCGCCGGCGTCGCGCCGACGGCCCCGGGGTGCCGGTGGTTCAGGCGTGGTCGAACCGGCCGGTCTTCGCTCCGGCGAGGAAACCGAGCCAACCGGCCCGGTCGAACAGCAGCACCGGGCCGCTCGGGTCCTTGCTGTCGCGCAGCGCCACGCCGGTCGGCCCGGCGTGCAACGGGGCGACCTCGACGCAGTTGGAGGTCTGGCTGCGGGTGCTCTTGCGCCACGCGGCGCCGGAGAGGTGCCCGGCGCGGCCTGTCGTGCTGGTGCGGTTCTCGTTCATGGTGCTTGCTCCTGGTGAGGTGCTCCGATGGGAACGAGTGACGCCGGAGCCGGGAACCGGTGCCCGTGGAGGTCATCGTTCCGTCGTGAGGCGCCCCGAGCCCTGGCGGCGCTGGGTCGGCGCCGTTGCCGGCCCGTACGCCGCGGTGGACTCGACTGCCGTGCCGGTCAGCCGTCCCGTCGCCTCGATCAACCAGGAAAGGGTGTCCGATGCGGAGAGTGCCGACGAGCATAGCCACTCGAATACCACTTTATAGCGGTTTAGGGTGTTCAGGTCGGTCGACATGACGTCGGTGAACCCACCTTCGATCGCCAACGTCTCCGGATCGAGCGGGTCGACGAACCGGTAGACCGAGAACGCGGTCGGCGGGAGGTACCAGTCCCCGACCGGGGTGTCGCGCAGCAGCAGACGTGGCGTCACGTTCGGCAACAGGGCCAGCTCGCACAGGTGGACGAGCTGCTCGTGAAGCACCTCCGGCGGGCCGGCCCGCCGGCCCAACGCGGCCTCCTCCAGCACGACCGTGTAGCGGGGCGCGTCGGAGCGGGTCAGCAGCGACTGGCGCGACTGCCGCGCGCGTACCTCGGTCTCCGGGTCCTCACCGTCCGGGTCGCCGGCCTCGGCGGCCACCTGGGCCGCGGACAGGATCCGGTGCCGGGCGTACCCGGGCGTCTGCAACAGCCCCGGCACCAGCACCGGGTTGTACTCGGAGATCTCCGCGCAGCCGGCCTCCAGCTCGGCGAACGCGCGTTGCTGCTGGGTCATCACCGGGAAGTTGCGCAGCCAGCCGCGCATGTCGCCGGCCTCATGGGTGATCGCGGTCAGCTCCGCGCGTTGCTCGTCGTCGGCGTCGTAGAGCGTCAGCAGGACGTCGACGTCGTCCGGGTCGGGCCGGCTGCGGCCGTTCTCCAGTCGGGACAACTTGGACGCGGAGGCCCAGCCGATCCGCTCGATGACCTGGTCACCGGTGAGACCGGCCTGTTCGCGAAGTCGGCGCAGCTCGATGCCGAGCCGACGGCGCCGCAGGATCGGGCCTGGTACGGCAGGAGGCACGGTGTCCTCTTTCCCGTCGACCGTCGCGGGACGCGACGGTAACTGTATGAAATTCGTCCCGCACGGTCAGTATGGACGGCGCGACCGGCGTCGGAGGTTCCGGCAAGGGGCGTGTCACCAGACAAAAACAGGACTGAGGAGCGTCGTCACCGGCGCCCGTCGCGACCTGACCGGCTGGAGGAAACCGATGCGCACCGTCCTGCGCCGCCCCGACTTCCGCCTCCTGTTCGCCGCACTGGTGGCGAGCATGGCGGCCGAGTCGGTCCTGCTGCTCGCCCTGGCCGTCTGGGTCAAGGACCTGACCGGTTCGGACCGCATGGCCGGGGCCACCATCTTCGCGGTGGTCGCCCCGATGGCGCTCGCCCCGCTGGTCGGGTGGGTGGTCGACCGCTACCGCCGGCGGCCCTTCTTCATCGCCGCGAACCTGGTCGCGGCCGTCCTGCTCGGCCCGCTGCTCACCGTGCGTGACCGGGCGGACGTCTGGGTGATCTACGTGGTCGCGGCGCTCTACGGGCTGTCCTACATCACCCTGGCCGCCGTGCTGAACGGACTGATCCGGCACCTGGTGCCGGCCGACCTGCTGGCCGACGCCAACGGGGTGCTGCAGACCGTCCGGCAGGGACTGCGGCTGATCGGACCGCTCGCCGGGGCCGGGGTCTACGCCGCCGTCGGTGGCTGGCTGCTCGTCGCCCTGGCCATGACCGGCTTCCTGACCGCCGCCGCGGTGGTGGGCCGGCTCCGGGTGCGGGAGGACCCGCCGCCGTCGGCCGGGCGCCGCGGCCCGACCGAGATGGACGCCGGGCTGCGCCACCTGGCCGGCGAGCCGGCGCTGCGCCGGGCGCTGCTCGGGTACGGGCTCGGCTCGCTGGTGATGGGCTTCACCGAGTCGCTCATCTTCGCGTACGTCGACCTGGGTCTGCGCCGCGACGCCGCGTTCGTCGGCGTGCTGGTCATGGTGCAGGGCGTCGGCGGCCTGGTCGGCGGCCTGTTCTCGGCCACCGCCGTCCGCCGGCTCGGCGAGGTCGGCGCGCTGGCCGCCGGCGTCACGTTCTTCGGACCGGCCGCGCTGGCGCTGGCGTACCCCGGGCTCTGGCTCGGGGTGGCCGCGCTGCTGCTGGCCGGCGTCTCCCTGCCGTTGACCATGGTGGGGTTGAACACGCTTGTGCAGCGGCGCACGCCGCCGGCCCTGCTGGGCCGGGTCACCGCCGCCTCGGAGGCGCTGGTCAGCGGGCCACAGGCGTTGTCCATCGGCACCGGCGCGCTGCTCGTCGGCGTGTTCGACTACCGGCTGCTGTTCACCCTGGTGGGGATCGTCACCACCGCCGCCGGCATCTACCTGTGGCAGGGGCGCGGGCTCACCGGGCCGGTGCGCGTGCCGACCCCGCGCCGGCCGGTCGACGGCGAGGTGCTCGCCGCCGCCCGCCGCCGTGGCGGGCCCTGACGACGATCGGCCGCACCCGCGGGAGCAGGTGCGGCCGATCGGGGTGTCAGGGCAGGTCAGCCGGGCAACGCGGCGAGGTGCTGCTTGACCTGGGTGATCGACGGGTTGGTCAGGGCGCTGCCGTCGGCGAAGCGCAGGGTCGGCACCGTCTGGTTGCCGCCGTTGACACCCATCACGAAGTCCGCCGCGGCCGGGTCCTGCTCGATGTCGACCACCTCGTACGCGATGCCCTCCCGGTCGAGTTGCGACTTCAGCCGGTGGCAGTAGCCGCACCACGGGGTGGAATACATCGTCAACATGGTCAGGCCTCCAAGGGGGTGACTCGCGCCCGGTCCGATCAGGCCAGGCTAACCGCTGCAACATCACCGGGTGCTGGGATGATTCCCTGTCGTGGGGGTTCACTCAGCGGCGCACCGGGTGTTGGCCGGCCTCGACCCGGACCAGCGGGCCGCGGTGACCGCGCCGGCCGGCCCGGTGTGCATCCTGGCCGGCGCGGGGACCGGGAAGACCCGGGCGGTGACCTCGCGGATCGCCTACCGCGCCCTGACCGGCGACATCGCCGCCCGGCACGTGCTGGCCGTCACGTTCACCGCGCGGGCGGCGGCCGAGATGCGGGCCCGGCTCACCACGCTCGGGGTGCCCGGGGTGCAGGCGCGCACGTTCCACGCCGCGGCACTGCGCCAGGTCCGCTACTTCGCGCCCCGGCTGCTGGCCGGGCGGGCCATGCCGGAACTGCTGGACAGCAAGGTGCGGGTGGTCACGCTCGCCGCGGCCAAGGTCGGCCTGCGCACCGACCGGGCCGCCGCCCGGGACCTCGCCGCCGAGATCGAGTGGGCCAAGTCCTCCCTGGTCGAGCCGGGGGAGTACGCGGTGGCGGCGGCCAAGGCGCTGCGCGACACGCCGTACGAGCCGGCGCGGGTGGCCGAGGTGTTCTCCGCGTACGAGCGCCTCAAACGCGGCAACGGCGTGATCGACTTCGAGGACATGCTGCGCGCCGCCGTCTGGGGCATCGAGGAGCACCCGGACGTCGCCGAGCAGGTGCGCAACCAGTACCGGCACCTCGTCGTCGACGAGTACCAGGACGTCAACCCGCTGCAGCAGCGGCTGCTGGACGCCTGGCTCGGCGGGCGCGACGACCTCACCGTGGTCGGCGACGCCAGCCAGACCATCTACTCGTTCACCGGGGCCACCTCGGCCTACCTGGTCGACTTCCCGCGCCAGCACCGGGGCGCGACGGTGGTCCGGCTGGTCCGCGACTACCGCTCCACCCCGCAGGTGGTCGGGCTGGCCAACGCGGTGATCTCCCAGGCCCGGGGGGCCGAGGCGCGGCTGCGGCTGGAGTTGCACGGCCAGCGCCCACCCGGCCCGGAACCGGAACTGCGGATCTTCACCGACGAGCCGGCCGAGGCGAACGCGGTCGCGGCCCGCTGCCGGGCGCTGGTGGCCGCCGGCACCCCGGCCCGGGAGATCGCGGTGCTGTTCCGCACCAACGCGCAGTCCGAGGCGTACGAGAAGGCGCTCTCCGAGGCCGAGGTGCCGTACGTCCTCCAGGGCGCGGAGCGGTTCTTCGACCGGCCCGAGGTGCGCCAGGCGATGATCGCGCTGCGGGCGGCGACCCGGTCCGTCCCCGGAGGGACACCGCTGCCGGTCGCCGTGGTCGAAGGGCTGGCCGCGGTCGGCTGGGCACCCGACGCGCCCCCGGCGGGCGGTGCCGCCCGCGAGCGCTGGGAGGCCCTCGCCGCGCTGGTCCAGCTCGCCGAGGAGTACGCGGCCACGCCGTCGGGCAGCGCCGCAGGGGTGGTCGACGACGGGCCGGCCCGGCCGGAGCCGATCGACGAGGCGGCGGTCGGTCCCGGGCAGCCGGGCCTGGTCGAGTTCACCGAGGAACTGGCCCGGCGGGCCGCCCAGCAGCACGCGCCCACCGTGGAGGGCGTGACGCTGGCGTCGCTGCACTCGGCGAAGGGACTGGAGTGGGACGCGGTGTTCCTGGTCGGGCTGGCCGAGGGCACGCTGCCCACCACGTACGCGAAGACGCCCGAGCAGGTGGAGGAGGAGCGGCGGCTGCTCTACGTCGGGATCACCCGGGCCCGGCAGTGGCTCTGGCTGTCGTACGCGGCGGCGCGTTCCCCCGGCGGCCGCGCCCGGCGTCCCTCCCGCTTCCTGCCCCAGCTCGACCGGTCCGGCGGTGGCGAGCGGGCCGGCGGCGGGCCGGCGCGGCGGGTCGAGCGGCGCCGGCCCCAGGTGGCGTCGTGCCGGATCTGCGGCGCGACGCTGCTGGCCGGCGCGGACCGGAAGCTGGGCCGGTGCCCGAGCTGTCCGTCGGATCTGGACGAGGAGTTGTACGAGCGGCTGCGGGAGTGGCGGCAGCGGGTCGCCGGCGCGCAGAAGGTGCCGGCGTACGTGGTCTTCACCGACGCCACGCTTACCGCCTTGGCCGAGCGGAGGCCGGGTCGCACCGAGGATCTGGTCGCCATCGCCGGGATCGGGCCCCGAAAAGTGGGCCTTTACGGGGATACGGTGCTCGCGTTGGTGGCCGGTGCCACGGTGGACGACGTCTGCTCGTAGAAAACTTTTAATCTGGCACTTAAATCGTTTGCCCTCGCCCGCAGGCGAGGAATAGCCTCAGGACACACCTCGCGAGCAGCGCCGTTCTGGCTGCTCAAAGGGGATGAGTCCATGGTCGGCACAAGGAAAGTCAGGGAGGTGGCACCCGTGAAGATCTTCACTTATGAGCGTCCGGCGGCAATGCCAGCTGCCTGCGCTCCGCTGTCGGCTGTCCGGGTGGCCCTTGCCGCTCGACCGTCGGCTCCGCAGGTGCACCAGGTCTTGGTTCAGGCCGAGCTGAACCGGTCCGTCGCGCCGCTCACCGGAGTCGAAGGGACCAGTGGCTTCACGGGCATGGACATTGCCGGCGCCAAGAAGCGCAGCGATGTCCGCGGTGTTCCACCTCGAGGTAGACCGGTCTGATCCATCAGACCACCGGCTCACCTCGAGGCCGCGGAACCCGTACACCGGGATCCGCGGCCTCAGTTTTTTGCCCTGCCGAAGTACGTCGGAATGCGATCCACGAGATCGAAGTGAGAGAGAGGTGACCGGAGGATGAGTCTGGCGTTGGCCCCCCTCGACGTGAGCGTCGACGTGGAGGCGAACCTGCCCTGCCGGAAGTTCGACCCCGACCTGTGGTTCTCCGACTCGCCCACCGAGCTCGAGCTGGCCAAGTCGCTCTGCGGGGACTGCCCGCTGCGCGTCGAGTGCCTGGCCGGGGCGGTGGACCGGGCCGAGCCCTGGGGCGTCTGGGGCGGCGAGATCTTCGAGCGTGGCGCGGTCGTCCCGCGCAAGCGGCCCCGTGGCCGTCCGCGCAAGGAGGACCTCGCCCGGGACGCGCAGCTCCGGGTCGAGGCGGAGGCGCGACTGGCGGCCAGTGGGCTGTCCGAGTCACGTGGCGCCGTCCGGCTGGCAGCCTGACACACCTACGTTCCACGACCAACCGAAGCCGGTGTCCCTCCACCGGCCGAACCGAGAGAGAAACCGATGCTGAACCTGTCGAACGGATTCGAGATGCAACTACTCCACGAAGCGTTGTCGAGGGCCCGAATGCGCCGGCCTCAGGCCGGTCGCACCACCACGAGCACTGAGGCAACCCGTTCCGCCCGTACCGTCGCCATGCGTGGCCGCAGCCAGTCGGCCCGCGACCTGGGCGTGCTGTAGGACGACAACCTGACGAAGGGGCGGTGACCGGATGGTCACCGCCCCTTCGTCCGTGCTCACGCCACCGGCGCGAAGCCGGGCAGCCAGCGTTCCAGGATCGACCGGTAGGGCGCCTTCGCCTCCAACTGGCACAGCACCCCGATCGAACCCAGCGTCACCCGGTGGATCATCAGGTACGACGGCGGCAGGTTGAGCTGCCGACTGAGCTGGTACGCGGGGGAGCGAGGGCTGGCCAGCCGCGTCGCCTCGCCGCGCAGCCAGGCCCGGGAGAAGCGGAACTCGTCGGCCGCGATCGGATCCAGCATCGGGCGGAGGAAGTCGAGCACCGCGGCGGCGTCGATCGGCTCGGTGGGGCTGACGAAACCCTCCGCGCGCAGCCCCTCCACCACCGCGTCGGCGTCCCCGCGCAACGCCAGCGCCGCGATCCGCCCGATCGGCTCGGGCGTGCCCTCCGGCATCCGGGCCACCGCACCGAAGTCGATCACACCGAGCCGGCCGTCGGGCAGCAGCCGGAAGTTGCCCGGGTGCGGGTCGGCGTGCAGCAGGCCGGCCCGCTCCGGCGCGGAGAGGTGCAGCTCGGCCATCAGCCGCCCGGCCTCGTTGCGCTGCTCGTCGGTGCCCTCCCGGACGATCTGGGACAGCGGGATGCCCTCCACCCATTCGGTGATGAGCACCCGGGGGGCGGCGTCGAGCACCTCCGGGATGAAGATGTCCGGGTCGTCGGCGTACGCGGCGGCGAACGTGCGCTGCGACTCGGCCTCCAACTCGTAGTCCAACTCCTCGGCGATCCGCTCGCGCAGCTCGGCCAGGAGCGGCTTCACGTCCAACCCCGGCTGGATCGCCCGGAACATGCCGCTGAGCCGGGACAGCTGCTTGAGGTCGGCCAGCAGGGCGTCCCCGGCGCCCGGGTACTGGATCTTCACCGCGACGTCCCGGGAGCCACCGTCCGGGCCGGGGTCGCGCCAGACCGCCCGGTGCACCTGGCCGATGCTGGCCGCGGCGGCCGGGGTGTCGTCGAACTCCACGAACCGGTCGCGCCAGTCCGGCCCGAGCTGCTCGGCGAGCACCTTGTGCACGGTGGCCGCGGGCAGCGGCGGAGCGGCCTCCTGAAGCTTGGTGAGCGCCTGCCGGTAGGGGGCGGCCACCTCCTCGGGCAGCGCCGCCTCGAACACCGACAGGGCCTGGCCGAACTTCATCGCCCCGCCCTTGAGCTGCCCGAGGACGCTGAACAACTGCTCGGCGGTGCGCTGCTGGATCTCGGCGGAGATGACGTCGGACGCGAGGCCGGTGACCCGCTTGCCCATGCCGAGGACGGTTCTACCGGCGAACCCGAGCGGCAGGGCGGCGAGTTTGGCGGTGCGGGACACGGCCCGGCGCGGGATGTCGGTCACCCGGCCATTGTTACCGACTCGGGGCGTCCGCTGCTGCCGTGCGGGCAGTAGGAGGCCGCGCCGACCGGATCGGGCGACGCCCGGTGCAGGCGCACGAGGGGTGTGGCGACCACCGGCGGCGGCGCATGGCACCCGGTCCGTGGACCTCGACCGTGTAGCCGAGCGTCTCCGGTTCGCCGCCGTCGAGCTGGGTCAGGACCTCGGCCGCCGCGAGGGCGGTCGCCGCGAGTCGGGTGGTGGCCGCGCAGGCCCGCTCGCCGTGATCGACCGCGAGCTGGGCGGCCAGTGCCGGCCAGTCCGGGTCGCGGTCGCCGCGGTGCAGGTCGAGGCAGCGCACGCAGGGGCCGGCGGGCGGGCGGACCATCGGGCCGACCACCGGGACGCCGCCGCGCAGGTCGAGCAACAGGTGGGCCTGCCGGCGGCGGGCGTAGCCGGTGGCGAGGAGGTCGGCCGGGCGGTCGACGCCGAGGCGTACCACCAGGTCGGGGCGGGCAGCCCGCAGCGGGCCGCTGGCCGTGCCCGGTGCGCAGCGGTCCAGCGCGGCGCGTACGGCCGGGGCCAGGGGCCGGCCCAACTCGGCCGCGGTCAGACCGGTACCGACCAGGTCACCGGCGCGGACCGGGCCGACCAGATCCGGTACGACGTGCCCGACCCCGCCGTGGGCCAGCGCGACGGCGAGCGCGGCACCGAGCTGCCCCGTGCCGGTGACCAGCACCCGGGCGGCCCGGCGGCGACGCAACAGCCGGGCCGGGGTGCCGGGCAGGTCGGGTGTGGCCAGGGCCAGGGCGGTGGCCTCCGGCACCAGCCTGGCGCGGACCGCCCCGGCGAGGTCGCGGGGGAGCAGGGTCTGTGCCGGCACCACCAGGCCGGCGTCCCGCAGCGAGTCGAGCAGGGCGCGGGCCTCCTGGCGCGGCACCCGGGCGGCGGTGGCCGCGGTCAGCACCGCGCGCTCGCTGCGGGTGCCGTCGAGCAGGTCGAGCAGGTGGGCGGTGCCCGGGGAGGACATCTCCAGCAGCACCGCGCGGCCGGGCTGCACGCCGAGTTGGAGCGTGTGCCGGTCGCGCCAGAGCCGGGTCAGGCCGGGCAGCAGGGTCGGTCGGACGAGCGGCGTCGGGTCGGTCACGCCACCGATGGTGGCGTTCCCGCGCTCCGCATCGCTCGTTGTCCACAGGTGCGATGGGTCGTACCCAGCCCTGTCCACAACTTCCGGCCGGTTTTCCACAACCGGCCGGTAACTGTGTCGCCTGCCCGACAGGGGAGGGCGGTCCGAGCGCCACCCTCCCCGACCGAAGCGGGACGGTCAGACCTTGGCCTTGCCCAGGATGCGGTTCACTGTTGTGCCGCATACCGGGCACTTGCCCTTGGCCATGTTCATGCCGGTCTTCGAGACCTCCACGTGCCCCTCGAAGTCCCGCTTCTCCTTGCACTTCACGCAGTAACCGTTGTAGGTCTGGGCCTGGTCGGCCACGGTAGCCTCCTCGTCTCGTCCGCCGGAGGTGTCCGGCGGGTGTCCGGCGGCGGAGCACGCATGGCTCCGACGCCAGGGGTGTTCTCCGCGGTCAGTCACCTGACCGTGGTTGGCGGACCCTACCCAGGTCTGGGCGGTTCCATGTCAGATGCACGCCGACTCTGTGAGCAAGTCGACGTCGAGTGTGCATGCCGAGTAACGTCAGATAAGTCAGTTTCGCGCGGACACGCCGGGTAAATGCGCCCGTCCCCGCTTCGCGCACCCCGCCGACGGTGACTCCTGTAGATCACTTAACGTGAGCGCGGGCCCCGAGGTGATGGTCAACTTCCGCCGCAAAGAAATTTTCTGGACTCCTGACGACCAACCGTCATTTTCCGGGCGCGTGTTGTCGTGTTGACTCTTGCGGAGTCCTGGTCAGTACGCATTAGCTTTCCTTCGTGACAGTCAACCGAGGCTGCGCGGACCGGTAATGACCGTGACGCGGAAGCCCGTCGTCGAGGTGCGGCGCAGCCCGCGTCGGCGGCGCACGGTGTCCGCGTACCGGGACGGGGAGCGCGTCGTCGTGCTGATCCCCGACCAGTTCTCCCGGGCCGAGGAGAGCGAGTGGGTCGACCGGATGCTCGCCCGGCTCGCCGCCCGGGAGGGCCGGTTCGCCCGCTCGGACACCGAACTGCTCGCCCGCGCGGTCCGACTGATCGACCTCTACCTGGCCGACCACAGGTCGAAGGCGGTGCCGGCGAGCGTCCGCTGGGTCACCAACCAGAACGGCAGATGGGGTTCCTGCACGCCGGCGGACCGCACCATCCGGATCTCCCACCGGATCCAGGACATGCCCGACTGGGTGATCGACTACGTGCTCCTGCACGAGTTGACGCACCTGATCGTTCCCAGCCACAACGCGCAGTTCTGGGCCCTGGTCGCCCGCTACCCGAAGTCCGAGCGGGCCCGCGGCTACCTGGAGGGCGTCGCCGCCACCGCGCTGCCCTGACTCCGCCCGTCCCCGGAGCCCACGATCTCGACGGGCGAGGCGGCTGGTGCGCGGGTGGGGGCGGCGCCGGTCGGCGTTAGGGTCGGTGGATGTCTCGACGTGTGGTGGTGGCGTTGCTCGGCCCGGTGACGTGGTCCCCGCCGGGGGTCGAGCCGGCACGCTGGCGCACCGCCCTCGCCGAGGACGTGGTCGACCTGCTCGCCATGTTGAACGAGGTGGAGACCGCGGTGGCGGTGACGCCCGCCGACCGGTGGCTGGCCGACGCGGTGGTCTGGCCCGGCACGACCGTGTGGGAGGTGCCCGTGCCGACACCCGACGCGGTGTTCGCGGCGCTGTCCCGACCCGGTCCGGCGTCGGTCGGACCCGGCGCGGCGACCGGTGACGACCAGATCCCCGGCTACGACCAGGCGGCCGTGGTGGCCGCCGACGCGCCGGACGTACCCGGGTTGACGCTCGGCAAGCTGCTCCGGCCGCTGTCCAGCCGGCCGGTGGCGGTGGCGCCGGTGGAGGGCGGCGGAAGCGGACTGCTGGGGGTGGCGGCGCGGCTGCCCGCACCGCGGTGGCTGCCGGCGCTGGACCTCGACACCACCACCCCGGCGCAGGTGCGTGCGGCGGCGCCGCACCCCGGGGACGTCGCGGTCACCGCCGGCTGGCACCGGCTCCGCGGCCCGGCCGACCTGCGCACGCTCGACCCGGCCGTCGAGGGCTGGGAGGCCACCCGGGCGTTGTTGTCCGGCCGCCCCGGCTGACCGGCGACGCGGGCGGCGCCGCCCGGCCCCCGAGCACCGGGTGGAACGCGACGGGCCGGCACGGACATGTCCGTGCCGGCCCGTCCCGTGCGGCGTCAGCGCTTGTCGTCGTCCTCGCCCGGCGTCGGTTCCTCCGGGGCGCCCGGCGCGGTGAAGTCGAAGTTGGCCAGCTCGTCGTCCAGGTCGGTGCTGGTCGCGGCGAACGCCTCCGGTGCGGCGAAGTCGTCGTCGGACGGCAGCAGGTCGGGGTGGCCCCACACCGCGTCCCGGCCGGCGATGCCGCGGTGCTCGGTCAGCGCCGCCCACAACACGGTGGCCTCCCGCAGCCGGCGGGGCCGCAGTTCGAGGCCGACGAGCGCGGCGAACGTCTGCTCCGCCGGTCCGCCGGCCGCCCGGCGGCGGCGGAACGCCTCGCCGAGGCTCACGACATTGGGCAGGCGGTCACCGGCGGCGCTGTCGACGACGTGGCACACCCAGCCCTCGACCAGGGCGAGCACCGTTTCCAGCCGGGCCAGCGACGCCTTCTGCGCGGGGGTGTCCTCCGGTGTGAAGATGCCCTCCAGCGCGATCGCCTGCATCGACTCCGGGTCGGTCGGGTCGACCCGGCCCATCGCCTCCTCGATCGCCTCCCGGTTGACCCGGATGCCGGCGGCGTAGTTCTCCACCGCCGTCAGCACGTGCCCGCGCAGCCACGGCACGTGCTGGAACAGCCGCTGGTGGGCGGCCTCGCGCAGGGCCACGTAGAGGCGTACCTCGTCCTCGGGCAGCTCCAGGCCCTCGCCGTACGCCCTGATGTTGGCGGGGACGAGCGCCGCGGTGCCGGCGGGGCCGAGCGGCAGGCCGATGTCACCGGCGGAGAGCACCTCGGCGGCGAGTGAGCCGAGCGCCTGGCCGAGCTGGCCGCCGAAGAGCGCGCCGCCGAGCGTGGCGACCATCGACTGCATCGGGCCGAGCTGGGCGCGGGCCTCCGGGGGCACCAGGTCGCCCATCGCGCCGACCATGCGGCTGGCCACCGGGTCGCAGAGCTTGCGCCACACGTCAAGCGTCTTGAAGATCCACTCGTTGCGGTTCCAGGCGACCGAGGTGCGGATGCCGGAGGGCCACGAGGTCGCCGGTTCCAGCCACAGGTCGGCGATGCGCAGCGCGTCCTCGACCGCGTTGCGCTCGAACGGCGAGACCGCCGGGTCGCCCGCGGCGGCGAGCTGGCTGGCGGCGACCTGCCGGGCGAGGTCCCAGTTGACCGGTCCGCTGCCCGGCGCGGACAACAGGTGCTGCAACTGCGACATGAACTGCTGCATCTGCGCGGGATCGTTGGGGTCCGGTGGTTGACCACCCGGGAGCGCGAAGCCGAACGGAATATCAGGCACGACGTCTACGGTACGCGGAGCGCGCCGCAGGTCGGGTCACTCGGCGTTGCGCTGAGGGCGAAGTCCGCCGGTCACCGCGCCGGACGGCGGGAGTCGGATCGGTACGCTCTGGCGCATGAGACGTCGTGGCGTGACCGTCCTGCTCGGTGCACTGCTCACCGCCCTGCTCAGCGTCGGCGTGCTGAGTGTCCCCCTGCCGTACGTGGTGCTCGGGCCCGGTCCGACCGTGAACACGCTCGGCTCCGCGGACGGCAAGGAGATCATCCAGGTCACCGGGCGGGCGACGTCCACCTCCGCCGGGCAGCTCCGACTCACCACGGTCGGGGTGCAGCCCACCGTGCGGCTCCGGTCGGCGTTGGCCGGCTGGTTCTCCCCCGACGAGGCGGTGGTCCCGCGGGAACTGGTCTACCCGCCGGGCGAGTCGCGGGAGGAGGTCGAGAAGCGCAACGCGGAGGACTTCCAGAACTCGCAGACCAGCGCCGAGACGGCGGCCCTGCGGGAGCTGGGCTACCCGATCCGGGTGCTGGTCAAGGCGGTCACCGCGGGCGGCCCGTCGGTCGGTCTGCTGGAACCGGACGACGTGGTCACCACGGTCGACGGCACGCCTGTGACGAGCGCGGCCAGGCTGACCGAGCTGATCCGGACCAAGCCGGCCGGCACCGCGTTGAAGATCGGCTACACCCGCGACGGCGTCCCGGGCACCGCCACGGTGACCAGCCGGGAGCAGGACGGCCGGCCACGCATCGGCGTCGAGATCGACCAGCAGCAGCCGCACCCGTTCACGCTGAAGATCGACCTGGGTGACATCGGCGGGCCGAGCGCCGGGCTGATGTTCACGCTCGGCATCATCGACAAGCTGGAGCCGGCCGACCTGACCGGCGGGAAGATCATCGCCGGTACCGGCACCATCGACGACGAGGGGCGCGTCGGGCCGATCGGCGGCATCGCGCAGAAGCTGGTCGGCGCGAAGGAAGCCGGCGCGAAGGTCTTCCTGGTGCCCGCCGACAACTGCGTCGAGGCGGTGCGCAACCCGCAACCGGACCTGCCGCTGCTGCGGGTGGCGACGCTCGACGACGCATTGACGGCGCTGGAGACGCTGCGCGCCGGGGGACAACCGACGCGTTGCTGAACTGCGCCGGCCCCGGTGGTCGCGTGCGGATCGTGACGTGACCTTGACCCGGCCTGCTCAGGAGGACCCCGTACTCTTGGTGCCTGGTCGGAGCCGATCACATCGAGCGTGCGGAGCCAACAGTGGTCATGCGTAGCAGTCCCTTGCCGAGGATGAGCCGACGCGGGCGCGTCACCATTGGTGTCCTGGTCGGGGTGTTCGTCCTGTTCACCCTGCTCGGCTGGGGGGTCAACGCCTGGACGGACTGGCTCTGGTTCGACGAGGTCAGCTACACCCAGGTCTTCACCGGCGTGCTCACCACCCGCCTGCTGCTGTTCCTGGTGATCGGCGTCGGCGTGGCGCTGATCCTCGCCGGCAACCTGTGGCTGGCCTACCGGCTGCGACCCCGGATGCGCCCGCACTCGGCGGAGCAGGCCACGCTGGAGCGCTACCGGATGCTGCTGAGCCCGCGGCTCGGCAGCTGGATCGCGTTGGTCAGCGTCGTCGTCGGGCTCTTCGCCGGCCTCTCCGCGCAGAGCCGGTGGAGCCAGTGGCTGCTGTTCCGCAACGGCGGCGACTTCGGCGTGAAGGACCCCGAGTTCGGCATCGACGTCGGGTTCTACGTCTTCCAGCTCCCGTTCTGGCGCTACCTGCTGGGCATCGGCTTCACCGCCGTGGTGCTGGCCCTGCTCGGCGCGCTCGCCGTGCACTACATCTTCGGCGGGGTGCGGCTGCAGGGCGTCGGCGACCGGATGACCAACTCCGCGCGGGCCCACCTCAGCTCGCTGGTCGCCGTGTTCGTGCTGCTCAAGGCCGTCGCGTACGTGTTGGACCGGCGCGCCATGCTGCTGGAGTACAACGACAGCGCCAAGCTCTACGGCGCCGGCTACGCCGACGTGAACGCGCTGCTGCCGGCGAAGGAGATCCTCGCCTGGATCTCCATCGTGGTGGCGATCGCGATCATCGTGTTCTCCAACGCCGTCATGCGGAACCTGGTCTGGCCGGGCATCTCGCTGGCCCTGCTCGGCGTCTCCGCGGTGGCGATCGGCGGCATCTACCCGTGGGCGGTGCAGACGTTCGAGGTCAAGCCGAGCGCCCGGGACAAGGAGGCGCCGTACATCCAGCGCAGCATCGAGGCCACCCGCACCGCGTTCGGCCTCAACGACACGAAGACCACGCCGTACGCGGCGAGCAACCTCGTGCCACCGGCGAGCCTGGCCACCGACACCTCCGTGGTGTCGAACATCCGGCTGCTCGACCCGCAACTGGTGTCCGAGACGTACACGCAGCTCCAGCAGGTGCGTGGTTTCTACGACTTCGGTTCGAAGCTGGACATCGACAGGTACACGCTGGAGAACAAGACCTCCGACTACGTGGTGGGCGTCCGTGAGATCAACTACGGCGAGCTGACCGACCAGCAGAGCAACTGGATCAACCGGCACACGGTCTACACGCACGGCTACGGCCTGGTCGCCGCCCCGGCCAACCAGGTGGTCTGCGGTGGTCAGCCGTACTTCGTCTCCGGCTTCCTGGGCGAGAAGGCGCAGGAGGCGTGCTCCTCGCCGACCGAGGAGATCCCGGCCCAGCAGCCGCGGATCTACTACGGCGAGCGGATGGAGCCGGGGGACTACGCGATCGTCGGGCAGAACGGCGACCGCAACGTCGAATTCGACAGGCCCACCTCCACCGGTGGCGAGCAGTACTACACCTACACCGGCGAGGGCGGCGTCAAGATCGGCTCGTTCCCCCGCCGCCTGCTCTACTCGATCAAGGAGCAGGAGCCGAACTTCCTGCTCTCCGAGGCGGTCAACGAGAACTCGAAGCTGCTCTACGTGCGCAACCCGCGTGACCGGGTGGAGAAGGTCGCGCCGTTCCTCACCCTCGACGGCGACCCGTACCCGGCGGTGGTCAACGGCCGCGTGCTGTGGGTCGTCGATGGCTACACCACGGCGGCGACCTACCCGTACGCCGAGCGGGTCAACCTCCAGGCGGAGACCGCCGACGAGCTGACCGGCCGGGGCACGTTCCAGCTCGCCCGGGAGAACGTCAACTACATCCGCAACTCGGTGAAGGCCACCGTCGACGCGTACGACGGCACGGTGAAGCTCTACTCGTACGACGACACCGACCCGGTGCTCAAGGCGTGGAACAAGGCGTTCGGCGGCGACCTGGTGCTGCCCAAGGGCGACATCCCGGCGGAGCTGGGGGCGCACTTCCGCTACCCGGCGGACATGTTCAAGGTGCAGCGCAACCTGCTGACCAAGTTCCACGTCACCGACCCCGGCGACTTCTACTCCGGCCAGGACTTCTGGCAGGTGCCTAACGTGCCGGACGCGCCGGACAGCGGGCAGAAGCAGCCGCCCTACTACCTGTACACCCAGTTCCCCGGGCAGCAGGGGCCACGCTTCCAGCTGACCTCCGCGGTCACCCCGAACGGGCGGCAGAACCTCGCGGCGCTGGTCTCCGGTTCGTACGTGGAGGGCAAGCCCCAACTGGAGGTGCTGGAGCTGCCGGACCAGACCCGGATCTCCGGGCCGACCCAGGTGCACCAGCAGATGACGAACAACGGTGACATCCGGCAACAGCTGAACCTGCTCTCCTCCAACCAGGCCCAGGTGCAGTACGGCAACCTGCTGTCCCTGCCGTTCGCCGACGGCATGCTCTACGTCGAGCCGGTCTATGTGAAGAGCAGCAGCCAGGACGCGTACCCGCTGTTGCAGAAGGTGCTGCTCTCCTACGGTGACGGCGGCTCGTACGTGGTGCTCGCCAACAACATCAGCGACGGCATCAAGCAACTCGTCGAGCAGGGCAAGCGGGCGCAGACCGGCACTCCGCCGCCGAGCAGCGACGACACCGAGAACCCGCCGCCGTCCGGGGGCAACACCAACACGCCGCCGCCGATGACCGGCGAACTGGCCCAGGCGGCCGGCCAGGTGCAGAGCGCCATCGCCGAGGTCAAGGCCGCGCAGGCGTCCGGTGACTTCGAGCGGTACGGGCGGGCGCTGAAGGCGCTGGACGAGGCGATGGCCCGCTTCCAGCGCGCCCAGGCGGGAGCGAACGGCTCGGCCACCCCGGCCCCGTCGGGCAGTGTCTCGCCACCCGCACCGACCTCGCCGGCGCCGACGCCGGGCGGCTGACGCCGAGCTGACGCCACGAGCCCGTGGTCCGGGACCGAAACGGTCATCCGGATCGCGGGCTCGTCGCGTTCCGGGCGATCGGGGCGCTCCGCCGCGGTGCTGGACCGGGGCCGTTTTGCGCCTCCCCGGGTCGGTGCGCTACGGTTACCGAGCCGACGCGGGGTGGAGCAGCTCGGTAGCTCGCTGGGCTCATAACCCAGAGGTCGCAGGTTCAAATCCTGTCCCCGCTACTCGTGCGGAAAGGCCCCGGAGTTCGTTCCGGGGCCCTTCCGCCGTTCCGGGCCCGGTTCGCCGTGCGGGTCGGCCCCGCGCTGTGCGGCCCGCGCCGGGGGCGCCGGGAGGCGGCGGTGCGGAATCCGGTACCCGCCTGATCTTCCCCGTGGGCATGCGATAGGCTGTACATACCGACGCGGGGTGGAGCAGCTCGGTAGCTCGCTGGGCTCATAACCCAGAGGTCGCAGGTTCAAATCCTGTCCCCGCTACT
>NZ_JBNCKZ010000004.1:332286-383423 GCF_049841795.1 Micromonospora sp. DT31
CTACTCGTGCGGAAAGGCCCCGGAGTTCGCTCCGGGGCCTTTCGCCGTTTCTGGCATCGTCTGGCGTGCCCCGGTTGCGCCTCTGCGCGAAGATGAGGGGCATGTCTGAGTGGAACAAGTGGTGGGGCCGCCTGGGCGCGGTCCTCGGTACGGTCGTGCTCTCGGTGTTCGTACCGGTCGCGGCCTGGGCGTCCTCCGGTACCGGTGAGATCGTGGTGGAGGCCGCGCGTCGGCGCTCCCGTGGCGGGTTCGGGGTCGTCGGACTGCTCTGCTGCCTGGTGGTGGTCGGCGGCATCGTGGTGCTGGTCCTGCTGCTCACCCGTGGGCGGCGCAACCGTCCGCCGCGCTGACGCGAGGGATCACTGGGCCAGCGCGGCGTTCGCCCGGGCCATGAACCGCGACGTCGCCGCGCGGGCACCCGAGCGCTTGCCGCGGATGCTCTCGGCCGCCTCCATGAGCAGGGCACGCACCGTGGCGTGCCCCTTCGGCGGCGGAGCGGGCGACGGGCCGGCCAACCCGTCGAGCTCCGCCCCGAGCGCGGCCACGCGTTTCCCGGCCCGTTCGGTCACGTCCGCCATGACGTAGCCGCGGACCTGCCTGCTGGCGTTCAGGCCCCGGTCGACGCCGAGGAGGCGGCCCGCGGCGACGTTCGTGGTCAGGAAGTTGAGTACGTCCACCACCGCGGAAGGGTGCCGGGTGCCCCGGAAGCCGGCCCAGTACATCGACGCCCGGGGCCACTGGGCGGCGGGCGTGCCGGGGAACGCGGCCAGGGCCAGCTCGTCGTCGGTCAGGCGTTGCAGCTCGGGGAGCTGGTGCGACCAGGCGAAGGAGGCCGCGCTGTGGCCGGTGACGACGAGCTGGCGGGCCGGTTCCCCGCTGTCCGCCTGCTCGACCAGGGCGGCGCTGGGGGTGGCCCGGTCCAGGCGGGCGACCTCCCAGAACTCGAACCAGTCGAGCAGCTCGGCCGAGCCGAAGCCGAGTTGCCGGCTCTGGTACAGCTCGTTGCCCTGGCCGCGTAGCCAGAGCCAGAGCGCCCGGTAGTCACCGGAGGGGTCCATGGTGCCGGCCACCCGGTTGCCGGAGGCGCGGGTGACCCGGCCGGCCCAGCGCGCGTACTCCTTCCAGGACATCCCGGTACGCGGTTCGGGCTGGTCCAGCCGGCGCAGCAGCGTCCGGTTGAACACCAGCGCTGCGCTGGTCTGCGCGGCCGGCACCGCCACCGTCCGCTCGTCCACCCGGCCGTAGCGGGCCAACTGTTCCGGCACCTCACGCAGGTCGAGCCGGTCGTCGGCGGCGTACCGGTCGAGGTCGAGCAGGATCTCCCGGCCGGCGTACTCGCTGAGCAGGGTGTCGTCGATCTGGAACAGGTCCGGGGGGTTGCCGCCGGTGGCCTGGGTGGCGAGCCGGTCGTAGTAGCCGCCCAGTCCCTGCCAGGTGACCCGGAAGCTGACCCGGGGGTTCTGCTGCGTGTAGAGCCGCAGCGCCCGCTCGGTGGCCTCGGCCCGGGCCTTGCCGCCCCACCAGAACACCGACAGCTCGACCGGGCCGTCGTCGCTCGCCGCCTCCTCCGGCCCGCACCCGGCGAGCCCGCCGGCCAGCAGCGGCAGCCCGGTGAGCGCGCCGAGGAACCGCCGCCGGTCGAACCCGGTACGGGGTACGGACTGTCGAGCGCTCACGGTCTCTCCGAAGGTGGGGTGCAAGGGATCATTTCACCGGCTCCCGGCGACGTGTCAACGGCGGGTGGGCGGGCGGCGGGCGGCGCCCGGCGGACGTGGTCTACTAGCGCCGTGGAACTTCTGCACTCGGGCAAGGTCCGGGACGTCTACGCCGACGGCGAGGACCTGATCCTGGTCGCCTCCGACCGCGTCTCCATCTACGACGTGGTGCTGCCGACCCCGATCCCGGACAAGGGCCGTCTTCTCACCGCGCTGTCGCTGTGGTGGTTCGCGCAGGTGTCGGATCTGGTGCCGCACCACGTGATCTCCGCGACCGACGTGCCGGCCGAGTTCGCCGGCCGGGCGATCCGGTGCCGGCGGTTGGAGATGGTGCCTGTCGAGTGCGTGGCCCGGGGCTACCTGACCGGGAGCGGCTTCGCCGAGTACCAGCGCACCGGCTCGGTCTGCGGGGTGGCGCTGCCCCGGGGCCTGGTGGAGGCGTCGATCCTGCCCGAGCCGATCTTCACGCCGACGACCAAGGCGCCGATGGGCGAGCACGACGAGCCGATGACCTACGAGCAGGTGGTCGACAAGGTCGGCGCGGAGACCGCGGAGCGGCTGCGGCAGATCACCATCGACGTCTACCGCCGGGGTGCGGAGATCGCCGCCGAGCGGGGCATTCTGATCGCCGACACGAAGCTGGAGCTGGGCCGGGCGCCGGACGGCACGCTGGTGCTCGCCGACGAGGTGCTCACCTCCGACTCGTCCCGGTTCTGGCCGGCCGAGTCCTACCAGCCGGGCCGCGCCCAGTTCTCCTACGACAAGCAGTACGTGCGGGACTGGGCCACCGCCGCCGGGTGGAACCGGCAGCCGCCCGCGCCGGAGGTGCCGGCCGACGTGGTCGAGGCGACCCGGGCCCGGTACGTCGAGGTGTACGAGAAGCTCACCGGCAACCGCTGGGAAGGCTCCTAGTCCTCCCAGTTCAGGGTGCGCTGCACGGCCTTGTGCCACTGGCGCAGCTCACGCTGCCGGTGCGCCGGGTCCATCGCCGGCTCCCACTGCGCGTCGGAGCGCCACTTGTCCCGCAGCGTGGCCAGGTCGGGCCAGAAACCGACGGCCAGGCCGGCGGCGTACGCGGCACCGAGGCACGTCGTCTCGGTGATCCGGGACCGGACGACCGGCACGTCCAGCACGTCGGCGAGGAACTGCATGAGCAGCGTGTTGCCGGTCATCCCGCCGTCCACCCGCAGCCGGCGCAGCGCCACGTCGGAGTCGGCGTTCATCGCGTCGACCACCTCCCGGGTCTGGAAGGCGGACGCCTCCAGCACCGCACGGGCCAGGTGTCCCTTGGTGATGTAACCGGTCAGCCCGGCGATCACGCCCCGGGCGTCGCTGCGCCAGTGCGGGGCGAACAGGCCGGAGAAGGCCGGCACCACGTAACAGCCGCCGTTGTCGTCGACCGTTCGGGCCAGCTCCTCCACCTGTGGGGCGGTGGAGATCAGGCCGAGGTTGTCGCGCAGCCACTGCACCAGTGAGCCGGTGACCGCGATCGCGCCCTCCAACGCGTACGCGGCGGGTTGGCCCTCGATCCGGTAGGCCACGGTGGTGAGCAGGCCGTGCCGCGACGGCACCGGACTGGCACCGGTGTTGAGGAGCAGGAAGCTGCCGGTGCCGTAGGTGCACTTGGCCTCGCCGGGCTGGAAGCAGGTCTGTCCGAACAGGGCGGCCTGCTGGTCGCCGAGCGCGCTGGCCACCGGCACGCCGGCGAGGACGCCTTCGGCGGTGCCGTACACCTCGGCCGAGCTGCGGATCTCGGGCAGCATCGCGGCCGGGATCCGCAGCGCGTCGAGCAGCTCCGGGCACCAGTCGAGGGTGCCCAGGTCCATCAGCAGGGTGCGGCTGGCGTTCGTCACGTCGGTGACGTGCCGGCCGGTCAGTTTCCAGATCAGCCAGCTGTCCATGGTGCCGAACAGCACCTCGCCGCGTTCGGCCCGGGCGCGCAGCCCGTCGACGTGGTCGAGCAGCCAGCGCAGCTTCGGGCCGGCGAAGTAGGTGGCCAGGGTCAGGCCGGTGCGGGCGCGTAGCCGCTCCGCGTCGTACGTCTCGGCGAGTTCGCGCAGCAGCGGGTCGGTGCGGGTGTCCTGCCAGACGATCGCGTTGGCCACCGGGTGGCCGGTGACCCGGTCCCAGACGACGGTCGTCTCCCGCTGGTTGGTGATGCCCACCGCGGCCAGGTGCCCGGGACCGATGCCGGCGGTGGCCAGCGCCTCGCGTACCACCTGCTCGACGTTGGTCCAGATCTCGCCGGCGTCGTGCTCGACCCAACCCGGTCGCGGGAAGATCTGCCGGTGCTCGCGCTGGGCCACGGCGACGATCTCGCCGGCCCGGTCGAACACGATGCAGCGCGAGGATGTGGTGCCCTGGTCGATGGCGGCGACATGCTCTCCGGTCACGGCTGCACCGTACCCGCCGGGAACGGTCGCCGCCTCCGCCGACCGACCCGTACGATCACCAGACGTGCGTGACATTGCCGTGTTCAGCGGAACTGCCCACCCTGACCTCGCCGCCGAGATCTGTGCCCACCTCGCCGTCCCGCTGCACCCGGTGCGGGTGTCGCGGTTCGCCAACGACTGCCTTGAGGTGCAGTTGCAGGCGAACTGCCGGGAGCGGGACGTCTTCCTCATCCAACCGTTGGTGCCGCCGGTGCAGGAGCACCTGGTCGAGCTGCTCCTCATGATCGACGCGGCCCGGGGGGCCTCGGCCGCCCGGATCACCGTGGTCCTGCCGCACTACGCGTACGCCCGGTCGGACAAGAAGGACGCGCCGCGCATCTCCATCGGCGGGCGGCTCGTCGCCGACCTGCTCACCTCGGCCGGCGCGCACCGGGTGCTGGCCATGACGCTGCACTCGCCGCAGGTGCACGGCTTCTTCAGCGTCCCGGTGGACCACCTGCACGCCCTGCGTGAGCTGGCCGCTCATTTCGCCGGGTACGACCTTGACAACGCGGTGGTGGTCTCGCCGGACCTGGGCAACGCCAAGCAGGCCGCCGCGTTCGCCCGGATGCTGGGCACGCCTGTGGCGGCCGGCGCGAAGCAGCGGTTCAGCGACGACCGGGTGCAGATCAGCACGATCATCGGCGAGGTGGCCGACCGGGACGTGATCGTGCTGGACGACGAGATCGCCAAGGGCAGCACGGTGATCGAGCTGATCTCGCATCTGCGCGAGCGGCGGGTCCGGTCGATCCGGCTGGCCTGCACGCACGGGCTGTTCTCCGCCGACGCGTTGGAGCGGCTCGGCAAGGAGGAGGGTGTGCTGGAGATCGTCTGCACCAACACGGTGCCGATCCCGGTGGAGAAGCGGGTGCCGAACCTGACGGTGCTCTCGGTGGCGCCGGCCCTGGCCGAGGCGATGCGGCGGATCCACAACGGGGAGTCGGTGAGTGCCCTGTTCGGCTGACGGCGGCGCCCGGTCAGCCGTCGGTCGGGCGGCGGCTGGCGGGCTGCCGGACGTCGAGCGCGGCGGTGATCCGCACGATCGTGCCGGCGTCGCCGCTGTCGACCTCCATGGTGTCGCTGAGCTCCCGGGCCAGCCAGAGACCCCAGCCGCCGGCGGTCTCCGGGGTGGGCCGGTCGCGGTCGCGCAGTCGCCGTTCGCTGATTCCCTGGCCGTGGTCGGCCACCTCGCAGACCAGGTCGCCGCCCCGGTGCCAGAGCCGCAGCCGGCCTCGCCCGCCGCCGTGCCGGACCGCGTTGGTGATCAGCTCGTTGATCGCCAGCACGAAGTCGTCGAGGCGTTGACCGGTCAGCCCGACGGTGCGCGCCTGGGCGGTGACCGAGTGTCGTAGTTCGGTCACCTGGGCCTGGTCGAAGGCCGCGGCGAGGAGGAGGGAGGGTTCGATGGGCACAACCGTACGCGGTGCGGGGAGTTCTGCGTCTGTCATGACCCTCGTCCCGACGATCATTCGCGACGACTTTCGTGGCTTTTCCACCGTACGTCAGTATTTTCCGGGCCGCACCCGCCGCTACGCCCTGGACCGGCTGTGGCAGGGTGGCGGCCATGCCGTCGTCCTCCGGCCTTGAGGGCCCGTTGTGGCGGTCCATCGCCGTCTTCCGGTTCGCCGCCCTGGCGTACGTCGGGCTGCTCGTGCTGCGCGACGGCGACCGCTACGCGCACCCGCTCGCCGCGGGCGCCGTCCTGCTGGCGATGCTGGCCTGGACCGGCGTGACCGCGGCCGGCTACCGGCGTCCCGCCGGCCGGCGCTGGCCGCTGCTGCTGGCGGACCTCGGCGTGGTGCTGGCGATGGTCCTGGTCACCCCGTGGGTGGTCGGCCGCGCCGCGCTCGCCGCGGGGGTGCCGATGCTGACCGCGGTCTGGCTTGCCGGGCCGGTGCTGGCGTGGGCGGTCTCCGGCGGCCGGCGGCGCGGCGCGGTGGCGGCGCTGGTGCTCGGCGGCGCCGACCTGGCCGCCCGCGACCGGATCAGCCCGTCGTCGTTGACCGGGGCCATCCTCCTGCTGCTGGCGGGGGTGGTGGTCGGGCACGTGGCCCGGCTGGCGGTGCGGGCGGAACAGCGGCTGCAACGGGCGGTGGAGTTGGAGGCAGCCACCCGGGAGCGGGATCGGCTGGCCCGCGACATCCACGACTCGGTGCTCCAGGTGCTCGCGCTGGTCCGGCGCCGCGGCGCCGACCTGGACGGTGAGGGGGCCGAGCTGGCCCGGCTGGCCGGGGAGCAGGAAGCCGCGCTGCGGGCGCTGATCAGCCGGGCCGGCGCGCCGGCGGACCCGGTGGGCGGCGAGCAGGACCTGCGCGACCTGATCGAACGGTACGCCTCGGCGACGGTCGGGGTGGCCGCGCCGGCCACCCCGGTTCCCCTGCCCACGCGGGCCGCCGGAGAGCTGGCCGCGGCGGTCGGTGCGGCGCTGGACAACGTGGCCCGGCACGCCGGTGGGCGGGCGTGGGTGTTGATCGAGGACGAGGAGGAGACGGTGACCGTCTCGGTACGCGACGAGGGGCCCGGAATTCCGGAAGGGCGGCTGGCGGAGGCCGCCGCGCAGGGGCGGCTCGGGATGGCGCAGTCCATCCGGGGCCGGGTGGCCGACCTGGGCGGCGAGGTGCGCATCGTCTCCGCGCCGGGCACCGGCACCGAGATCGAGCTGGTCGTGCCGAGGAACCGCCGGTGAGCATCCGGGTGATGGTGGTCGACGACCACCCGATGTGGCGCGAGGGCGTGGCCCGTGACCTGACCGAGGCGGGTCACGAGGTGGTGGCGACCAGCGGGTCGGGGCGGCAGGCGGTGCGCGTGGCCGCGGCCACGCGCCCCGACCTGGTGGTGCTCGACCTGCAACTGCCGGACATCTCAGGTGTCGAGGTGATCCAGGGGTTGCGCGCCGCGTTGCCGCAGGTGCGGGTGCTCATGCTGTCGGCCAGCGGCGAGCCGCAGGGCGTGCTGGACGCGGTGAAGGCCGGCGCCACCGGCTACCTGATCAAGTCGGCCGGGCCGGCGGAGTTCCTGGACGCGGTACGGCGGGCCGCCGCCGGTGATCCGGTTTTCACGCCGGGCCTGGCCGGACTGGTGCTGGGGGAGTACCGGCGGCTCGCCGCCGCGCCGTCCACCCCCGACGACGAAGCACCCCGGCTCACCGAACGGGAGACCGAGGTGCTGCGTCTGGTCGCGAAGGGGTTGTCCTACAAGCAGATCGCCGAACGGCTGGGCCTGTCCCACCGGACGGTGCAGAACCACGTGCAGAACACGCTCGGCAAGCTGCAACTGCACAACCGGGTCGAGTTGACCAGGTACGCCATCGAGCGGGGCCTGGACGGCTGAGCGGTCAGCGCGCCTCCGGCGGCTGGGTCTCGTGCACCGCCAGTTCCTCCGCGCTGGCTCCGCCACCCGCGGCACCGGCGTCGTAGGCGACGTTGTCCGTCTCCTGGTCGGTGTGCGCTCCCTCGTCCGCTTCGACCAGCCGGCCCACCTGGTGGTCGGCCACGGTGCCGAGCTGGCCGTGGTCGTAGATCGAGACCGGGGAGTCCGGGTCGGAGACCGGGCCCGGGTCGATCACGTCGGCGTCGAGCTGGGCCTGCGCGGCGGCCTCCTCGCTGTCCGCCTCGGCGGCGATGGCCGGGTCGACCGGGGCGGCGAGAGGGTCGTCGGCGGGACGCTCGTACTGCTCGCGCTGGAGTTTGTAGTCCAGCGACTCGCCGTCGAGCTGTTCCTCCGCCGTGGTGCCGAACCGGTCCACGGCCACCGGCGTACGGTCGCCCGGGATCTGGGCCGGGTCCGGGCCGTCCGCCTCGCGACCGCTCAGCACGTCGTCGTTGGCGGTGGAGTCGTCGTCGGCGGTGTCGGGCAGGCCCTGCGCCTCGGGGTCGGACACGGGGGTGGGGTACTCGTCGTCGCGCATGACCGGGAACTACCCACTGCGCTCGCCGCACTAACCGCGATCGGCGCGTCGGATCGGGAGGAACGGGGCGAAAGGGCACCTCAGTTGCGGCTCGCCGCCTCGTCCTCGGCGCACAGTACGCACCAGACCACCTTTCCGTCCGGCAGCGGCGTGCTGCCCCACCGTCGGGCCATCGTGTCGATCAGGAGCAGGCCCCGCCCACCCGTCGCCTCCACCGGCGCCGGTCCCGCATAGCTGGGCCGCTCGACGCAGTGGTCGCGGACGGCCAGATGCAACGAGCTGCCCCGCGGTGCCAGCCGCAGCGTCATCGGGGTCGCGGCGTGCGCCACCACGTTGTTGACCATCTCGGTGACCGCGATGCAGGCCGGCTCGACCAACTCCGGCAAACCCCACCGGACGCACCCACCTGTCACAAGCGCCCGCGCCTGACGGGCCGCCTCGGCCACCGGAGGCAGTTCGGCGTCGAGCAGATCCGGCGGCGGGCCGGCGGTCGGTGCGTCGGTCGGGTCGAGCCTCAGCTCGGTCGCGGGCCAGTCGGCGACGGCCCGGCAGAGCTCGTCCAACGCGTCCCGGGCCAACGGGTCCGGCATCCGCACCCCGGACAGGTCGACACACGCCGTCCCCGGCCGCTGCCAGAGCCGGGTCAGCAGCGCGGCCGTCACATCCCGCACCCCGGCCCGGTCGAGCACGCCGGTCAGCCGGACCGTCGGTGAGCGCTCGTCGAGCTCCACCAGGCAACGCACGTCCCTCGGCATGATCGCCCCATTGTGCACCTCGATGGGCCCGCGAGCACCGGTCCGCTCGACGGGACTCACGGTCGGCCGGCCCGGGAGCGCCTACTTATCGCCGCGGCCGTACCGACCGCGGTGCCGGCCGCCAACCCGACTGCCGCGGTGAACCGCAGCACCTGCCCGCGTCGACCGGACCAGCCGTCGGTCCGCTCGGCCGCCGCGTTCGCGGTGAAGACCGCGCCGGTGGCCTCGGGACGCATGCCGGGGCCGAACTGGGTACGGGCGGCGTACCAGCCCAGCGCCCGTTCGGCCAACGCCGGGGCGAGCCGCCACTGCAACCCGATCAGCCGGGCCGCACCGCCCGCGTACGCCTCCCGCCGGGGCCGGCGCAGCAGCCGGACGATCGTCTCGGCGACCATCTCCGGCGGGTACACAGGTGGAGGCGGGGTCAGCTTCCGCCCGGTGTGGTTGGCCGCGTGCCGGAAGAACGGGGTGTCGACGGTGGCCGGCAGCACGGTACAGACCGAGATGTTCCCCCGGCCGGTGACCCGCAGTTCCTGCCGGACCGTGTCGGCCAGCCCGCGGACCGCGTGCTTGGTCGCGTTGTACGCCGACTGGTAGGGCATCGCCACCTCGGCCAGCACCGACGCGTTGTTGACGAGCACCCCGCCGCCGGCCGCCGTCAGCCACGGCAACGCGGCCCGGGTGCCGTACACGGTGCCCATCAGGTTCACCTCGACCACCCGGCGGAACTCGGCCATCGGGATCTCGTCGAACAACCCCACCGTGCCCACGGCCGCGTTGTTGATCCAGGCGTCGATCCGGCCGAACTCGCCCGCCGCCCGCGCCGCCAGCCGCTCGACCGCCTCCGCGTCCGTCACGTCGGTGGGCACCACCAGAGCGCGTCCGCCCAGGTCGCGGCAGTGCGCGGCGACCTGCCGCAGCGCCGCCTCGGTCCGGGCGGCGAGCACCACGTCGGCTCCCCGGCGGGCCAGCGCGTACGCGGTGGCCGCGCCGATTCCGCTGGAAGCGCCGGTGATGACGACTGCGGCGTCGCCGAGGGTGCGGGTCAGAGGCATACCAAAGCGGTACCCCTGGGCCGGTCGCTCATGCCGACCGATTCCGTCCGTGATCGGCTTCGGTCACCCTGTCCCGCCCACGGGACGGCCGGCCGGCGGGCCACCGATCTGTCAGGTTTGGGCGCACCGGCCCCGGGTTAATGGGACCCTCTGACTGGAAACCCCAGCCAGAGAGAAACGCATGGAGGTGCACCATGCGCGTCGGCCTTGTATGCGCGCACGCCGGCTCGACCACCGACGGTCCCACCGTCGGGACCCAGGAGCACGTTGCGCGTGTGGCGGCGGAACTCGCCGCCCGGGGCCACGACGTCCGGGTGTACGAACGCCGCGACGCCGCCGGCCAACCGGCCCTGATCGACCTGGACGGTTACCGGGTCGAGCGCGTCCCGGTCGGACCACCGGACCTGCTCCCCACCGCCGAACTCGTGCCCTACCTGTCCGAGTACGGCCGCTGGCTGGCCGGGCAGTGGAGCGCCGACTGGGTGCCCGACGTGGTGCACGGCCACTACTGGGTGGGCGGCCTGGCCGCCGCGCACGCGGTCCGCGCGACCGACATCCCGGTGGTGCAGACGTTCCACTCCCTCGGCCTCGAACAACTACGCCACCTCGGCCGCGGCTACCGCGGGCCGGGCGAGCGGATCCCGTTGGAGCGGGCGCTGACCCGCGCCGTGGACGTCGCGGTCGCCCAGAGCAACGACGAGGTCGACGAGCTGACCCGGATGGGGCTGCAACGCGCCTCGGTGGCGATGGTGCCGACCGGCGTGGACACCGGGCAGTTCCACCCCGACGGCGAGGCCGCCCCCCGGGACCAGCGCCCCCGGATCCTCTCCGTCAACGCGCTGGCACCCGGGCACGGGCAGGACGACCTGATCCGGGCGATGCGCCTGATCGGCGACGCCGAGCTGATCATCGCCGGTGGGCCTCCCGCCGACCGGCTGGCCGGGCACGCCGAGGCACGCCGGCTGCGCGAGCTGGCTGAACGCGCCGGGGTGGCGGAACAGGTGAAGCTGGTCGGGGCCGTCCCGCACGACCAGATGGCCACCTGGTACCGCTCCGCGGACGTGGTTGCCTGCACCCCGCACTACGCGTCCGCCGGTCGGGTGTCGCTGGAGGCGATGGCCTGCGGCGTACCTGTGGTCGGCTACGCCATGGGTGGCATCGCCGACGCGGTGGTCGACGAGGTGACCGGCAAGCTCGTGACGCCGGGCGACGTACGCACGCTGGGCATGACCCTGCGTCGGCTGCTCAGCGACAACGCCGGACGGTTCGCCTACGGCCACGCCGCGGTGGACCGGGTCCGGTGCAGCTACACCTGGGAACGCACCGCCGTGGCGCTGGAACGCCTCTACGAGCGGGTGATCGGGCGCCGCCGTCCCACGCCGACCGAGCCGCCGCCGGTCGAGGTGGCCGTCTCCGAGCGCGGGCCGGTCGAGGCGGCCTGAACCGGCACCACCGCCGCCCCGAGCTGCGCCCGCGGGCGCTCCCGGGTGCTCGCGTGGTGGTGCTGCGGCTCGGCGTACCGGGTCAACCCGACAACGGCGGCCAGCGTCACCAGGAAGCCGAGGCCCGCCAGCCACTCCCGGCCGGGCCAGATCTTGTCGTTGAGCAGCAGCAGCCCGACGACCGCCGCCGGAACCGCGCCGGCGGCGTCCATCGCGGCCACCGCCGCCGTGGTCGACCCGCGCTGCATGGCGAGACCGAGCAGGAGCTGCCCGACCACCGAGTGGGCGACGAGCAGGTAGAGCAGCGGGTCCCGGGCGAACGCCTCGACCGAGTCGGCCGAGGCCAACGGGCGGGCCGCCACCGCGGCGGCGGAGAACGCCATCCCGGCCAGCGAGCCGAGCACCACCGACCCGGTCGCCCCGTGCAGCCGGGCGGCGAAGAAACCGGACACGGCGATCCCGCCGAGCGCCACCACCAGACCGATCAGCCCGGCGGTGCCCAGCGGTCGCGAGGTCGCCGGCTCGGCCGAGAGCACCAGTGCGGTGATGCCGGCGAACAGCAGGACCAGCAGCGCCATCTCGGCCATCGGCAGCCGCCACTTGAGCACCAGCACACCGAGCACGGCGGTCACCCCGAGCCCGGCCGCCACGCTGGCCTGGACCAGGAACAGCGGCAGGTCACGGCGCGCCAGGAACGCCAGCACGAAGCCGACGACCTGGCAGGCCAACCCGATCAGGTACGTCCGCTGACCGGCGAGCCGCAGCAGCAGCCCGGGATCGAACGTGTGGTGCACGCTGGTCCGCGCGGCGGCCACCGACTGGAGAAGGTTGGCGAAGCCGTACGCGACGATCATCGCCGCGAGAAAACACCAGCCGGAGGACACCACCTGGCGAGGATAGAGGTTCCCCCGGCCTCACCGCTCGGCCGGCCGCCCGAGCCGGGCCAGGATGTCGCCGTGCAACGACGCGTTGCTGGCCACGGCGCTGAGGTCGGCCGGGTCCGTGCCGGCCGGTGCCGGACGCCCGGCCAGATCGGTGAACCGGCCGCCGGCCTCGGTGACGATCGGCACCAGCGCGGCGATGTCCCACAGCGACAGTTCCGGCTCGACCATCACGTCCAGCGCCCCCTCGGCCAGCAACACGTAGCCGTAGAAGTCGCCGTACGCGCGGCTGCGCCAGCTGTCCCGCATGAGCTGCAGCATCGCGTCCAACCGCCCGGCCTGCTCCCATCCGGTCAGCGACGAGTAGCAGATGCTGGCGTCGGCGAGCGTCGCGACGCCGGAGACCCGGATCGGTGATCCTTCGTCCGGGCCCGGACCGGCGAACGCGCCCACGCCCGACGCGCCCCACCAGCGCCGGCCCAGCGCCGGCGCGGAGACCAGGCCGAGCACCGGCCGGTCGCCTTCCAGCAAGGCGATCAACGTGGCCCAGACGGGCACGCCCCGGACGAAGTTCTTCGTCCCGTCGATCGGGTCGACCACCCAGCGCCGGCCGTCCGGGCCGGCCGGCGGCTGCTCCCCGTACTCCTCGCCGAGCAGGCCGTCGGTGGGACGGTGGGTGGCCAGCAACGCGCGGATCGCACGTTCCACGGCGGTGTCCGCATCGGAGACCGGGGTCAGGTCCGGCTTGGACTCCACCCGCAGGTCCAGGGCGCGGAAGCGGGCCGAGGACACGGCATCGGCGGCGTCGGCGAGCAGGTGGGCGAGGGCGAGGTCGTCGGCGTACCCGGTCATGCCCGACACGCTAGTGCCGGCGGCGCGCCCGGCGACGGCGGGTGGCCGGCGACCCGCCGGTCAGGACCCGGCGAGCGGGTCGCCGGGGTTGCGCTCCGGCTCACGCGGGTCGCCCTCGCCGCTGCGCGAGGCCAGCAGCCGCCGGTACGAGGCGAGTCGGCGCGGATCGGCCCGGCCGTCGGCCACCCACGCGTCCAACGCGCAGTCCGCCTCGTCGGCGGTGTGCGGGCAGTTTCCCGGGCAGTCCACAGTCGCCTCGACCAGGTCGGAGAAGCCGTGCAGCAGGCTCTCCGCGGAGACGTGGGCCAACCCGAAGCTGCGTACTCCCGGGGTGTCGACGATCCAGCCCGGGTCGCCTTGCGGGTCGGGCGGTGGGGGCAGCCGCAACGCCACCGCGCTGGTGGAGGTGTGCCGGCCGCGGCCGATCGCGCTCACCGTGCCCACCGCTCGCTCCGCCGCCGGGACGAGCCGATTGACGAGCGTCGACTTGCCCACCCCGGAGTGGCCCACCATCACCGAGATCCGGCCGGCGAGCAGGGCACGCAGCGCGGTCAGTTCGGAGTCCGGGCGGATCAGCACGTACGGCAGTTCCAGCTCGGTGTAGTAGCCGAGCACCGCCTCCGGGCCGGCCAGGTCGGCCTTGGTGAGGCAGAGCAGCGGTTCGATGCCCGCGTCGTACGCGGCCACCAGGCAGCGGTCGATGAACCCGGTGCGCGGGGGCGGGTCGGCAAGCGCGCTGACGATCACCAACTGGTCGGCGTTGGCCACCACCACCCGCTCCAGCCGCCCCTCGGCGGTGGTGTCGTCGTCGTCGGCGGTGCGCCGCAGCACCGAGGTCCGTTCGGCGATGCGCACGATGCGGGCCAGCGCGCCGGCGGCCCCTGAGGTGTCGCCGACCAGCCCGACCCGGTCACCCACCACCACGGATTTGCGTCCCAGTTCCCGGGCGCGCATGGCGGTGACGAGCGGCGCGTCCGGTCCGGTGCCCGGCAGTACGCACGTGTAGCGACCCCGGTCGACGGCGATGACGAAGCCGTCGACGGCGTCGGTGTGCCGGGGCCGGGTGCGGGTACGCGGGCGCGACGACCGGCCGGGCCTGACCCGTACGTCGTCCTCGTCGTACTCCCGCCGCTTGGTCGCCAGGACGTCCCCCCGCTGTCAGTTCTTGCCGGTCACCATCCCCGACCATAGTGCCGGGAAGTCCGGCATGGTCTTGGAGGTGCACGCCACGTCGTCGACCTCGATGCCGGGGACGACGAGTCCGGCGACCGCGGCGGCGTGGGCCATCCGGTGGTCGGCGTACGTGCGGAACGTGCCGCCGCGCAGCGGCCGCGGGCGGATCTCCAGGCCGTCGCGGGTCTCGGTGATGTCCGCGCCGAGCGCGGTGAACTCCTTGGCCAGCGCGGTCACCCGGTCGGATTCGTGGCCCCGGATGTGGCCGATGCCGGTGAGCCGGGAGGGGCCGTCGGCCAGCAGCGTGAGCGCGGTCAGCACCGGCGTGAGCTCGCCCACGTCGGAGAGGTCGGCGTCCAGCCCGCGCACCGTGCCGGTGCCCCGCACGGTCAGCCCGTCGGTGCCCGGCGTCACCGTGCCGCCCATCCGGTGCAGCAGGTCACGCAGCCGCTCGACCGGCTGGAGGCTGCCGCGCGGCCAGCCCTGGAGGGTGACCTCGCCGCCGGTGACCAGGGCGGCGGCGAAGAACGGCGCCGCGCCGGACAGGTCCGGTTCGATCTCCCAGCCGCGTCCGGTCAGCGGGCCCGGTTCGACCACCCAGACGTCGGGGGTGGTGTCGTCCACGGCCGCCCCGGCGGCGCGCAGCATCTGCACGGTCATCCGCAGGTGCGGTGCGGACGGCACCGGCGGGCCCTGGTGCCGGACCACGACGCCCCGGTCGAAGCGGGGGGCGGCCAGCAGCAGCCCGGAGACGAGCTGGCTGGACGCGGAGGCGTCGATCACCACGTCGCCGCCGGTGACCCGCCCGGCGCCGAGGACGACGAGCGGCAGGCTGCCGGCCGCCGGGGCGTCGATGCGCACGCCGAGCATGCGTAGCGCGTCGATCAGCGGGCCTAGCGGGCGGGTGCGGGCGTGCGGGTCGCCGTCGAAGGTGACGCGTCCGGCGGCCAGCCCGGCCACCGGGGGCAGGAACCGCATCACCGTGCCGGCCAGGCCGACGTCGACGTGCGCCGGCCCGACCAGCGGATGCGGGCGGACCAGCCACCTGTCGTCGTCCGACGCCGACAGGTGAGCGCCCAGTCCGCGCAGGCCGCCGGCCATCAGTTCGGTGTCCCGGGCGCGCAGCGGCCGGGTCAGCGTCGACGGCCCGCTCGCCAGCGCGCCGAGCACCAGGGCGCGGGCGGTCATGGACTTGGAGCCGGGCAGTCGCAATGTCGTGGCGACCGGGTCGGTGGCGCTCGGCGCGGTCCACGGTTGCGACGGAGGCGTCGCGGTCTGATTACTCACGCTCACATTCTGCCCATCCGACCGGCCGGTGGAAGCGTTCCGCAGGCGCGCTCCCGTTGGGCGGGACAGCCGAAACGCGCTGATCGGGCTAGCGTGGGCGCCATGTGCGGGAGGTACGCGACGACGCGGAGCGCCGGTGAACTGAGCGCGCTGTTCGAGTCGTCCGACGAGACCGGGGGGATCGGGCCCGACTTCAATGTCGCCCCGACCGATCCGGTGCCGCTGGTCCGGCTCGCCCCGGAGGGGCACCGACTGCTCTCGCTGGGCCGTTGGGGGCTGCTCCCGCCGTGGTCCCGTAGCGCGTCCGGGGCCGCCCGCATGATCAACGCGCGGGTCGAGACGGTCGCCACCAGCCGCGCGTACGCGCCGTCCTTCGCCCGCCGCCGTTGCCTGGTCCCCGCCGACGGGTGGTACGAGTGGGTGCGCCGGGCCGACGGCGGTCGGCAGCCCTACTTCATGACCCCCCGGGACGGCTCGGTGCTGGCCTTCGCCGGCATCTGGAGCGTCTGGGAGTCGGCCGGGCGGTCCCGCCTGACGTTCAGCGTGCTCACCACGGCGGCGGTCGGCGAGCTGGCCGAGGTGCACGACCGGATGCCGTTGCTGCTGGCGGCGGAGCACTGGGCGGCCTGGCTGAGCCCGACCGACGAGCCGGCCGCGTTGCTCACGCCACCCGACGCGGGGCAGCTTGCCCGGCTGGAGATCCGCCCGGTCTCCCCGGCGGTCGGCGACGTCCGTAACGACGGGCCGGAGTTGATCACCCCGTGGTCCCCGGCGGGCACGGAGGTCGATACCGAACCTACTCTTTTCTGATCACACTCTGCCACCATCGCCTGTGTCTGTTTGCGTGGGTTGCGCCGGATAAGTCGCCTGGACGTTCAGTCAGGTTTATCGAAGACTCTTGTCCCCGCGCGTCCGAATGCGATAGAACACAGCGCCGGTGATGGGCGTCCATCCGCACGGGGCGGATGACACCCATCGGATCTTCCGAAGATCTTTGGCCGGTTCCCACGGGGGAGGTGGGTTGTATTGACACGGGCACGTATGCCCCGCCCGCACGAGGTGGCGGCCGCACGGCGCGATCCACGACTGCTACGGGCTCTGCGCGAGCGACGGCAGGACGAGGCGTGGCGCACCAGGGGCACCTGTCAGAACGTCGATCCGGAGACGTTCTTTCCCGCGCCGAACGAGGCGGCCGACGCGGCCGTTGCGCTCTGCCGCACCTGCGACGTGCAGGGTTCCTGCCTGGCCTGGGCGTTGGAGGTGGGCGACTGTCACGGAGTCTGGGGTGGCACCACACCGCGTGAGCGGCGGGCCATGCTGGTCGCCTGGCGCGGCGAGGTCCAGGCGGATCCGGACGCGATCGACGAGGCCGGTCCGCCGGTCCGGGACCGCCTGCTCACCCTGGTGCCGCTGAGCTGACCCGGTCCCGCGTCCCACGACCCGGGGGCGCGGGCGCCGGCCCGGAGGCCGGCCCGACGCGACGGCCGGGCAGCCGCCCCTGACGTGCCGAACCGACAGGTGCGCGCAGAATGGGCCGGTGCGGCACCACGACGAGTTCGACACCCCCCGCGGGCCGGCCCGGATCCGGTTCGACCCGCCCGCCGACGGCGCAACCGTGCTGGTGTTGGGGCACGGGGCGGGCGGCGACGTGGACGCGCCGGACCTGACCGCGGTCGGCGCGGCGCTGCGCCAGGCCGGCGCCGGGGTGGCCCTGGTGACCCAGCCCTACCGGGTCGCCGGGCGACGGGCGCCCGCACCCGCCGGCCACCTCGACGAGGCGTGGACGGCGGTGCTGGCCGAACTGCGTCGCCGGGCCCCCGAGGTGCGGCGTTGGGTGGTCGGTGGCCGGTCCAGCGGTGCCCGGGTGGCCTGCCGCACCGCCGCCGCCGTCGGTGCGGTCGGTGTGGTCGCGCTGGCGTTCCCGCTGCACCCGCCCGGACGACCGGAACGTTCGCGTTCCGGCGAACTGCGCACCGGGCTGCCCACGCTCGTCGTCAACGGCGACCGGGACCCGTTCGGGATACCCGAACCCGGCCCGGGCGTCGAGGTGGTGGTCCGGCCGGGCGAGCGGCACGACCTGCGGGTCGACCCCGCGGGCACGGCCGCGGTGGTCCAAAACTGGCTGCGCGTACGCGGGTGGCTGCCCTGACCGGGCGCCGTGCGCCGTGACCGTCCCCGGCGGCGGTCGTTGCACCGGTTGGTGCCGGCCGTCCGGTTCGGACGCGCCGGGGCCACCCTCCCAGGCCCTTCCTGGTCCCAGCGTCGGTCGCGGCCGAGCTCGGGGCCAGGAACGGGTGGGTGGAATGCCGCACCCCGCGCTTCGCGTTACCCCCCGTGGACGACATTTCCAGCGCGAGGGGGGTGACCGGTGCCGACCAGGACACGGAGCCGGGAACGGGACGAACGGGACGACCAGCTCCGGCGGCTGCTCGACGCGCCGGAGTGGCCGCCCGCGACGGCGGTCGTGAGCACCGGCACACACGCCGGAAGTGAATCTGCCGGCAAGTGGGTACGCGTATCCTCGGCGGGAAAGCATCCGACGCGAGGGGATGTGCGGTTGACGACCGAGAAGACGGACGAGCGCAGGGCCCGCTTCGAGCGGGATGCGATGCCCTTCGTCGATCAGCTCTACGCTGCCGGGCTGCGGATGACCCGCAACCCGGCGGACGCGGAGGACCTGGTCCAGGAGACGTACCTGAAGGCGTACGCGGCCTTCCACCAGTTCGAGCAGGGCACCAACCTGAAGGCCTGGCTGTACCGGATCCTGACCAACACCTACATCAACACGTACCGCAAGCGGCAGCGCCAGCCCATCCAGGCGCCGACCGAGGAGATCACCGACTGGCAGCTCGCCGAGGCGGAGTCGCACACCTCCAGCGGCCTGCGCTCCGCCGAGACGGAGGCGCTGGACCGGCTGCCGGACAGCGACGTCAAGGACGCCCTCCAGCAGTTGCCGGAGGAGTTCCGCCTGGCCGTCTACCTGACCGATGTCGAGGGCTTCTCCTACAAGGAGGTCGCCGACATCATGGGCACGCCGATCGGCACGGTGATGTCTCGTCTGCACCGTGGCCGACGTAATCTGCGGAAGTTGCTCGAGCAGTACGCGGCGGAGCGGGGTTTCAGCGCCGCCACGTCGAAGAAGGGTTCGACCGCCGCCGCCGGCCGGGAGGTGTGACCGTGAGCTGTGGACGACCGCACGAGACGGACTGCCGCGAGGTCCTCGCCGAGGTCTACCTCTACCTCGACCTGGAGTGCGCCGAGGAGCGCCGGTTGCTGATCCGGCACCACCTGGACGAGTGCGGGCCCTGCCTGCGCGAGTACGGCATCGAACAGGAGGTCAAGGCGCTCGTGGCCCGCTGCTGCGGCAACGAGTCCGCGCCGGAGAACCTGCACGAGCGGCTGCGGCTGCGGTTGACCGAGCTGGTGGTCTTCGAGACCACCGAGTCCCGCGAGCTGGCCGACTGACCGACGACGAAACCGGTGGCCCGGGTCCTGCTGGACCCGGGCCACCGGTGTGTCCGGCGGATGTGCCGGCCTCGCGCTGATCGGTGATCAGGAGTTGGGGCGCTTGCCGTGGTTGGCGGCGCTCTTCTTACGGGCCTTCTTCTTGCGGGCCTTCTTCGCCATGCTCTGCCTCCTTGTGCTGGTCACGGTTCCGTCCGCGGATGCGCGCGGCGGAGGTCGCGGTGCGGGCCCCCGGCGTGCCGGTGCCCGACCCGCACGATGCTAGTGCCGTCGCCGGGTGCCGGGGCGCGGTGGGGCGCACCGCACGCCGGTGGTCCGACGCTCGGCGTGACCGGCGTCATGATGGGATAGCGTTCGCAGGACTGTCGGGGAGAGGGAGGGCCGGAGATGGCCGAGGAGATCCGCGCCGAGATGGTGGCGAACGTCTGGAAGGTCGTCGCGTCGACCGGGGACACCGTGTCGGAGGGTGACACGCTGGTGATCCTGGAGTCGATGAAGATGGAGATCCCGGTGGTCGCCGAGTCCGACGGCGTGGTGCAGCAGCTCGCGGTCAACGAGGGCGACGTGGTGCAGGACGGTGACCTGATCGCGGTGATCGGTTGACCGGCCTGCTGGTGCGCCGGGCCGAGCCGGCCGACTTCCCGGCTGTGGCCCGGCTGACGGTCGCCGCCTACGAGGCGGACGGCCAGCTCAAGGACGAGGCCGGGTACGCGCTGGTGCTGGCCGACGTGGCCACCCGGGCGCAGAGCGGTGAGGTGCTGGTGGCGGTGGACGGGTCGACCGGCCGGCTGCTCGGCGCGGTGACGTTCGTGCTGGCCGGCACCCCGTACGCCGATCTGGCCGGCCCCGGTGAGGCCGAGTTCCGGATGCTCGCGGTGGATCCGGCGGCGCAGGGTCGGGGTGCCGGTGCGGCGCTCGTCGACGCGTGCGTGGCGCGGGCCGCCGATTTGGGGTGCGCGGCGGTGGTGATCTGCGTGCGCGCCGGTCTGGCCGCGACCGCGCGGCGCCTCTACGACCGGCTCGGGTTCGTGCGGCTGCCGGAGAAGGACTGGTCGCCGGTGCCCGGGGTCGACCTGCTCGGTCTGCGGCTGGCGTTGAACGCGCCGGCCTGACCGGTGCCGCTCAGTCGCCGCCGATGCGGGCGAGCAGCTCGTCGGCCACCTCAAGGGCGATTTTCTTGCGCCCCTCGTCGGTGAGGCCGGGCGCGCGGACCGCGAACCAGCTGCTGTGCACCGCGAACAGGGTCAGCGCGGCGCGCAGCTGGGCGGCCGGTGAGTCGTCGCCCCGGCACAGCTCGTTGGCCAGGCGCATCATCCGGTCGCGCATCCGCTGGCCGGCGACGAGGCTCTTGAGCACCGTCTGGTTCTGTTCGAAGAAGCGCATCACCTGGGGCATCTCGCCGGCGAACATGGCGTCGGCGTACCGGCCGACGAGCGCACGCCGGGTCGCCAGGGTGGCGGGCTGCTCGGCGGCCCAGGCGATCAGGTCGTCCATCCGGCGCAGCCGGTCCTCGACGAGACTGCTGATGATCTCGTCCTTGCTCTTGAAGTGGTAGTAGAGCGCCGCCTTGGTCACGCCGAGGCGTTCGGCGATCTCCCGCAGCGAGGTCTTCTCGTAGCCCTGCTCGGTGAAGAGTTCCAAGGCGACGGCCTGAATCCGCTTCCGCGTGCCACCTGTGTTCTCGGTCACCGGGCGACATCCTTCCAATCCGCTTGACGCTGGTGCGCCGCCAGCTTACCGTGCGGCTAGTAAGGAAACTAGCCGGGCGGCAAGTAAGTCGATCATGGATCTTCGGGGAGCCTACCCATGAGTCAACCAGCCCAGACCACAGCGGGGCCGAATGTCCGGGTCGTCCTGTCCGGCCTGATGATCGCGATGTTGCTCGCGATGCTCGACAACATGATCGTCAGCACCGCGCTGCCCCGCATCGTCTTCGAGTTCGGCGGGGCCAACCACTTCACCTGGGTGGTCACCGCGTACGTGCTGGGCACGACGGTCTCCACCCCGATCTGGGGCAAGCTCGGTGACCTCTACGGCCGCAAGGCGGTCTTCCTCACCTCGGTGGTGGTGTTCCTGGTCGGCTCCGCGCTCTGCGGCATGGCCGGCTCCGGCGTGTTCGGCGGCGCCGACACCGGCATGACCGAGCTGATCGTCTTCCGCGCCGTCCAGGGGCTCGGCGCGGGCGGCCTGATGGTCGGCGTCATGGCGATCATCGGGGACCTGGTGCCACCTCGGGAGCGGGGCCGCTACCAGGGCATGATCGCCGGTGTCATGGCCATCGCCATGGTGGCCGGGCCACTTGTCGGCGGCTTCATCACCGACCACCTTTCCTGGCGCTGGGCGTTCTACGTCAACCTGCCGTTGGGCGGCGTGGCGCTGCTGGTCCTCGCCACCACCATGCACCTGCCGAAGTACCGCACCGAGCACAAGATCGACTGGCTGGGCGCGGCGCTGCTCTCCGTCGGCATCACCGCGATCGTGCTGGTCACCACGTGGGGCGGCAACGAATACCGCTGGGCCTCGCCGCAGATCGTCGGACTGGCCGCGCTGGCGCTCGTCGCGCTCGTCGTCTTCGCGTTCGTCGAACGCCGCGTACCCGAGCCGATCCTGCCGCTGAGCCTGTTCGCCAACCGCAACTTCGCGCTGATCTCGGTGATCGGGTTCCTGCTCGGCTTCGCCATGTTCGGGGCGATGAACTTCCTGCCGCTCTACCAGCAGACCGTCCAGGGCGCCTCGGCCACCAACAGCGGCCTGCTGCTGCTCCCGCTGATGTTCGGCATGCTCGTGGTGTCGCTCGCCGTCGGCCGGACGATCACCAAGACCGGCCGCTACCGCGTCTTCCCGATCGTCGGCGGCGTGGCGATGATCGCCGGCATGGGCCTGCTGTCCCGCCTGGACGTCGACACCGGCAAGGTCGAGTCCTCGCTCTACATGATCGTGCTCGGCGTCGGCATGGGCTTCCTGATGCAGACCTCGATGCTCATCGCGCAGAACAGCGTGGAGCAGAAGGACCTCGGCGCGGCCAGCGGCGCCGCCACGTTCTTCCGGTCCATCGGTGGCTCGTTCGGCGTGTCCCTCTTCGGCGCCATCTTCGCCCACCGCCTGGCCGACTCCGCGGCCGGCCCGGCGTTCGCCGACGGTGGCGGTGGCGGCGGGCTGGACCTGGAGACCCTGAAGCAGCTCACCGGACCGGCACGCGACGCGGTGCTCGGCGGCCTCTCCGACGCCATCTCGCACGTGTTCGGATGGGCGGTCCTGTTCACCGTCGCGGTGCCGGTGCTCGCCTGGTTCATCAAGGAGGTGCCACTGCGGGCCACGAACCAGGCCCGACCGGTCGACGGCACGCCGCAGGACGAGGCCGAGGCCGCGCTCGGCAAGGCCCCGGTCTGACCGCGCAGGGGGAGCGGGTCAACGGCGGAACAGTGCGGTGAGGCGCCGCCAGAGCCGCCGCAGCGGCCCGCTCGCCGCGTCGGCGATCAGCGCGTCGGCGGTCGCGCGGCTGGCCGGGTCGAGGGCGGGCGTGGCCCGGGCCAGGTACGCCAGCGACACCGCCAGCGGCGTACGGCGGTGCGGGCCGGTCGCCACCTCGTCGAGTCGCCCGGCCACCACCCCGGCCACGTCGGCGCGGATCGCCGGGTCCACCCAGGCGGCGGTGACCAGAGCGAACAGGGCCCCCTCGGCGGCCCGCTCCGGTGCACCCGCGACCAGTTCGCGCAGCACCCGGCGGCGGGTGGAGCCGGTCCACGGCTCGTCGGTGCGGTGGTGCAGCAGGCCGAGGCAGGCCCAGACCTGCGCACACCGCGTCCACAGCGCCGGGTCCTGACCGCCGAGCACCCGGCCGAGTGCGGTCGACGGCGGCGGTGGCGGGTGGGCCACCAGCGCGAGCAGGTCGGTGAGGTCGAGCGTGGCCAGGCCGACCGCCGCGTCGTACGCGGCCGGGGGGTGCGCCCAGGCCGGGTGTGCCAGGTGCTGCAGCCGCTGCGCGGCCTCGTTCGACGGGCCGGTGTCGTCCGACGGGCCGGTGTCGTCCGACGGGCCGGCGTCGGCCGGGGTGACCTGGCCGAGCCAGGGACGTCCCCGGCAGCACTCGGCGAGGTCGCCGTGCTCGTGCGAGTCGTCCGGGTGGTCGCGGACGAAGTCGGCCAGGGCCACCAGGTGGTCCACGTTCCCGTCGCGCTGGAACCGCAGCCGGTGCGCGGTGTGCACGGCGCAGTCGAAGGTCGGGTCCTTCGCCAGCGCCCGGTCGATCCAGCCAAGCGCCGCGTCCAGCCGGCCGTGGCCGGCGAGCGTGCCGGCGATGTCCGCGTAGACCGCGAGGTCGTCGGGGTCGAGCGCGACCGCCCGCTCCAGCGCGGCGAGCGCGTCGGCGGGCCGGCCGGCGCTGCGGTACGCGTACCCGAGCCACACCTCGCCGAGTTTGGTGGGCTGCGCCTGGACCCCCCGGGTGGCCCAGGCGACCGCGAGGGTGACCTCGCCGAGGCGCCGGGCCAGCGCGGAGGCCGCACCCAGCAGCAGCGGGTGGCCCGGGTGCACGGTGATCGCGTTGCGGGCCAGGGTGAGGTACGGCCGCAGCGGCTCGCGCAGGCGGCGCGGCGCGGGGTCGGGCGCCGCGGCGCAGACCTGCATCAGGATCCGGGCCGTGCGTTCGGGGTCGAGGCGTTCGGGCAGTTCCGCGGCGGTGACCCAGGGGACGGCGGCCCAGGGCGCCGCGGGCGCGTAGCCGGTGGCCGCGGCGAGCAGGTCGAGCCCTTCGGCGGGGGAACCGGCGGCGGCGAGCAGGTGTGCGCGCGCCACCACGGCGCCGACGAACGCCTGCTGGCCGAGGGGGAACAGCTCCAGGTCGCCGCCGCTGGCGGCGGCAAGCCGGGCTAGCGTCTCGTGCGCCTCGGGCAGGGTGGGGGAGCGGACCAGCGCCGCGGCGACGTGGTCGGCGGCGTGCCGCAGGTCGCCCTCGCCCAGTGCGAGCCGGGCCAGCGCGAGTTCCTCCTCCGCCGAGAGCGCGGCGTCGTCCTCGGGCACGTCGTCCTCTCGCCGTGGTCGGTCAGCCGGGCAAGCCTAGGGGATCTTCCGACGATTAGTGATCCACTGCGCACTTCTGCTCGTTGCGTTGATCATCCCTGCTCAAACGTGCAAGACTGAGCAAAGAACGCGCGGGAATTGCGCAGAAGGGGGTGCCGGGTGACGCACGCAGGGGCCGGGATGGCCGCCGACATCGAGGAGCAGCCGGCCGGCTACGAACGCCTGCTCTCCACCACGCACGCCGCGGCGGTCGCCGAGGTCGCGGCGGTCATCGCCCGCCGGCGCCCCCGTCACGTGGTCTTCACCGCCCGGGGCACCTCCGACCACGCCGCGCTCTACGCCGCGTACCTCGCCGAGATCCGCCTCGGGCTGCCCGCCGGGCTGGCCTCGCCCAGCGCGATCACCGTGTTCGGCGCCCGGCCCGACCTGTCCGACGCGCTCGTCGTCGGCGTCAGCCAGAGCGGCGGCTCGCCCGACCTCGCCGAGGTGCTGCGGGTGGCCCGGGCCTCCGGCGCGCTCACCCTCGCCGTCACCAACAACCCCGACTCCCCGCTTGTGGAGACCGCCGAGCTGAGCGTCGACGTGGCCGCCGGCCACGAGCGTGCGGTCGCCGCGACCAAGACCTACACCGCCGAGCTGCTCGCGCTGCTCATGCTGATCGAGGGGGTACGCGCCGGCGACGGTGTGCTGCCCGCGCCGGAGCGGGCCGCCCTGGACCGGCTGCCCGAACTGGCCGCCCGCACCCTCGCCGACGACACCCCGGCCCAGCTCGCGCCGCGCTACCGGTTCGCCGCCCAACTTGTCACCACCGGCCGGGGGTACGCGTACCCGACCGCCCGGGAGGCGGCGCTGAAGCTGATGGAGACCTCCTACCTGCCGGCGCTCGCCTTCTCCGGCGCCGACCTGCTGCACGGCCCGCTGGCCATGACCGACCCGGACGTACCAGTGCTCGCCGTGGTCGGCTCCGGCCCCGGCGGTCAGTCGATGCGTGAGGTGCTGCCCCGGCTCGGCGAGCGCCGCGCCGACGTGGTGGTGGTCGGCTCCGCCGACGTCGGGCAGACCCGGATGGCGGTGCCCGAGGTCGACGAGCGGTACGCGCCGCTGCTGGACATCCTGCCGCTGCAACGCCTGGCCCTGGCCCTGGCGTTGACCCGGGGCGAGAACCCGGACGCACCGCGCGGGTTGAAGAAGGTCACGGCGACGATGTGACCCCGGGCGTGGCACGCTGTGGGGCGTGTCCACCCTCCGTGACCTCGCCGAGGAGCACACCGCGCTCCGACCGGCCGACATCGACCACCTGCACCGGATCGCCGGCGACTGGCAGTTGCTGTCCGACCTGTCCTTCGCCGACCTGCTGCTCTGGGTGCCGGTGGACGGTGACGGCACGTTCCTCTGCGTGGCCCAGGTCCGCCCCACCACCGCGCCCACCGCCTACCTCGACGACCAGGTCGGGCGGATCGTCGGCGGGCCCGAGGTGGCGCACCTGGAGGTGGCCCACCGGCAGGGGCGGATCTGGCGTGAGGGCGACCCGGTCTGGTACGGCGACGTGCCGGCCCGCCACGAGGCGATCCCGGTGCGGCTGCGCACCGGCGACGGCGAGGCGGGTGAGGTGATCGCGGTGGTGGGCCGGGACACCAACCTGTCCACCGCACGCACCCCCAGCCAGCTCGAACTGAACTACCTGACCACCGCCGACGACCTCGCCCAGATGATCGCCGACGGCACGTTCCCGCCACCGCGGCACCCGGGGGAGACCACCTCCGCGCCCCGGGTCGGTGACGGGCTGGTGCGGCTCGACGCCAACGGCAAGGTCACCTACGCCAGCCCGAACGCGCAGTCCGCGTACCGCCGCCTCGGCTTCGCCTCGCACCTGGTCGGGGAGGACCTGGCCCAGCTGCACCGCCGGCTGGCCCGGGACCCGCTGGAGGGCACCGACGCGGGCAACGCGGTGCTCGCCGCGCTGGGCGGCGAGGCCCCACCCCGCCGGGAGATCGACGCCCGGGGCGCCACCATGCTCACCCGGGCGCTGCCGCTGATGCCAGCGGGGGTGCCGATCGGCGCGCTGGTGCTGGTCCGCGACATCACCGAGGTACGCCGCCGGGACCGTGCGCTGATCACGAAGGACGCGACCATCCGGGAGATCCACCACCGGGTCAAGAACAACCTGCAGACAGTCGCCGCGCTGCTGCGCCTGCAGGCCCGGCGGGTGTCCGCGCCGGAGGCGCGGGTCGCGCTGGAGGAGTCGGTACGCCGGGTCGCCTCCATCGCGCTGGTGCACGAGACGCTCTCCATGTCCAGCGACGAGGCGGTGGAGTTCGACGGCATCGTGGACCGGGTGGCCAGTGCCGCGACCGAGGTGGCGGCCACCGAGGTGAGCGTCGGGATGCGCCGCCGCGGCAGCTTCGGCGTCCTGCCCGCCGAGATCGCCACCTCCCTGGTGATGGTGCTCAACGAGTTGCTGCTCAACGCGGTGGAGCACGGCTTCCCGCCGGCCGACGAGGACGCGCCCGTCCCGGCGGACACGCCCCGCCCGGAGGTGGTGGTCACCGCGCAGCGGCACCGCAAGCAGTTGCACGTCTCGGTCACCGACAACGGGCGCGGGCTGCCCGAGCAGTTCGACGCCGACCGGGGCGGCAACCTGGGCCTGCAGATCGTCCGGGCGTTGGTCACCGGCGAGCTGCGCGGCACCATCGAGCTGCGCAACGGTGCGGCCGGGGGCACCGAGGCGGTGCTCGTCGTACCGCTGGCCCGCGGCACCACCGACCGCCTCACCGGGCGAGCAGGGCCACCGTGAGACCGGGTCGCGGCCACACCTGCCGGACCGTGAACCCGGCGCGCAGCGCGTCGCCCTTCGCGCCGGACACCGCCGCCAGCGGGTCCGCCCGGCGACCGGTGACCACCAGCCAGACCCGGTCCACGCCGGCCAGGCACCGGGCCGGATCGGCGCACTCCTGCGCCCACAGGCTCGCCCCCGCCCGCTGGTCGCGGACCACGAGCACGTCGCGGGGCAGCTTCGGCCCCAGGTGGTACGCCATGCCGAGATCGGGGAACAGCCAGCCGCCGCGGGGGGCGTAGACGATCGCGTCACCCGGGCGGGCGCCGGTGGCGACGACCCGGGCCGCGCCGGCGTAGTCGACCGGCGTGCTGCGGGGCCACTCGTGGGTGCGACGCAGCGCCGTCTGGTCGGGCAGTCCGAGCAGCCCGGCCAGGGTCACCACGGCCAGCGCCGGCGCGATCCGGATGCCGGCCCGCGCCCAGGCGGCCCGCCCGCGCTCCGGCGCCGCCGTCCCGGCCGCCCCCGGCGCGGTCGGGACCGCCGCGCACAGCGCCACGCCGGCCAGCACGCAGGCGAACGGCACCGTGAAGATCAGATAGCGGGTGACCCAGAGCGGCACCACCGTGCTGGCGGTGTAGACCAGCAGCACCGGCAGCAGCACGGCGGCCCCGGGCAGCAGCGCCCGTCGACCGAGGCGGGCCGCGCCGAGCGCGGCGAGAGCGAGCACGAAACCCCCGACGACGCCGCTCTGCGCCAGCCCGCCCGGCAACGCGGCCAGGTCGGGCAGGCGCGCCGGCTCCACCCAGTCGAGCTGCCGGCCGCGCTGCCCCCGCGCGGTCAGCGCCACCGGGGCGACCAGCAGGGCGGCCGGCAGCAGCGTCAGCAACCACCACGCGAGCACCCGACGGTCGGACCCGGGCCGGTCCCGGTCGGCACCCGAGCGGGCGAGGCCGATGGCCGCGGGCCCCCACACCGTCACCAGCAGCACCGCCACGCCGTGTGCGGCGAGCAGCGTGAGCGCGAGCAGGTGCAGCGGGCCCAGCGCGGCGACCACGACCGCGTACCCGGCCCAACGCCGCCACGTCGGCCGGCGTACCGCCTCGACGAGCAGCAGGGTGGCGAGCACGGCGAGCAGCGTGGCCAGCGCGTACGGGCGGGCCTCCTGGCCGTAGCGCGAGGTGCCGGGCAGCACGGCGAACAACAGCCCGGCCAGCAGCCCGGCGCGGCGACCGGCCAGCACCGTGCCGAGGCGGGCGGTCAGCGCGGCCGCCACCGCCATGGCGAGTGCGGAGGGCAGCCGCAACGCCGTCGGCGAGATGCCGGCCATCGCGGTCCACCCGTGCATGAGCAGGTAGTACGGCCCGGTGGCGGCGTCGATGTGGCGGGTCATCCGCAGCAGGTCGGCCACCGGGCGGGTCGCGGCGCTCCAGGTCGCCAACTCGTCCCGCCAGGGCTGGGCGTGCCCGATCCCGGCCAGCGTGACCGCGAGCGTCAGCAGCCCGGGGACCATCCACACCGGCGAGCCGGGAAGCTCCGTCGATCCGCCCCGTCGGGGCCACCGCACCGCCATCCCCGTACCCTGCCTCCTCCGCCCGCCTTTGCGACGTCTTCGTCGGCGTGTCGTCCGAGTGGCGTGGCCCGTGATGTGGGATCAGCGCTTCGACCTGTGGTCGGCGACCGGGTGGTGTGGCAGCATGAAGCACATGACCGCCGCTGTCGTCCGCCGCTTCGTGGCCCGTCGCCACGTCGATTACGGCCGCGTGCGCAGCGCGATCTGTCCGGCCAACTGACGACGCCCGACCCATCCGTCTCGGGCGCGTAACCGCGCCGGCCGTCACCGACATCGCCGTCCACGGCCCTTTTCAGGGCCGGCCGTCGCGTCCGCGCTCGCAGCACCGCAGCAGACAACGGAGGACGCCGCCATGGCGGTCAGCAGCACCCCGGCCCGTCCCGACACCCCGGCGCCCGCCGCCCGTGCGCCCCGCCGGCCACGCGGCGAGGGCCAGTGGGCGCTCGGACACCGCGAGCCGCTCAACCCCAACGAGCGGATCAAGAAGGACGACGATCCGCTGAACGTGCGGGACCGGATCGAGAACATCTACGCCCACCAGGGCTTCGCCTCCATCGACCCGCAGGACCTGCGCGGCCGGTTCCGCTGGTGGGGCCTGTACACCCAGCGCCGCGCGGGCATCGACGGCGGGCGTACCGCCGTGCTGGAGCCGCACGAGCTGGAGGACGAGTTCTTCATGCTCCGGGTCCGGGTGGACGGCGGGCAGCTCGACCTGGCCCAGCTCCGGGTGATCGCGGAGATCTCCCGCGAGTTCGCCCGGGACACCGCCGACATCACCGACCGGCAGAACATCCAGTACCACTGGATCCGGGTCGAGGACATGCCGGAGATCTGGCGCCGGCTGGAGGCGGTCGGTCTGCAGACCACCGAGGCCTGCGGCGACTGCCCCCGGATCGTGCTGGGCAGTCCGGTCGCCGGGGTGGCCCGGGACGAGGTGCTCGACCCGACGCCGGCGATCGACGAGATCGTCCGCCGGTACGTCGGCGACAAGGCGTTCTCCAACCTGCCCCGCAAGTTCAAGACCTCGATCTCCTGGCTTGTCGACACCCCGTACGAGGCGAACGACATCGCGTTCCTCGGCGTCGAGCACCCCGAGCACGGCCCCGGCTTCGACGTGTGGGTCGGCGGCGGACTGTCCACCAACCCGATGCTGGCCAAGCGGCTCGGCGTGTGGGTGCCGCTGCACGAGGTGCCGGACGTGTGGGCGGGCGTGGTCGGCATCTTCCGCGACTACGGCTACCGCCGGCTGCGCAACCGGGCCCGGTTGAAGTTCCTGGTGGCCGACTGGGGTGTGGAGCGCTTCCGCGAGGTGCTGGAGAAGGAATACCTGGGCCGGACGCTGCTCGACGGGCCGTCCGCCGAGCTGCCGGCGAAGCCGGTCGACCACATCGGCGTGCACCCGCAGCGCGACGGCGCCAACTACGTGGGCGCCGCCCCGGTGGTGGGCCGGGTCTCCGGCACCCAGCTCGCCCGGCTCGCCGACGTGGCGCGGGCGCACGGCAGCGACCGGGTACGGCTCACCCCGTACCAGAAGCTGCTCGTGCTGGACGTGGCACCGGAGCTGACCGAGGAGCTGGTGACGGCGCTGCGCGGGATCGGTCTGGAGGCCCGGCCGTCGGCGTGGCGGCGCGGCACGATGGCGTGCACCGGCATCGAGTACTGCAAGTTGGCGATCGTGGAGACCAAGCGGCGCGGAGAGGAACTGGTGGCCCGCCTGGAGGAGCGGTTGCGCGACTTCGACGCGGACATCTCCATCCACCTCAACGGCTGCCCGAACGCCTGCGCCCGCACCCAGGTCGCGGACATCGGGCTCAAGGGCCAGCTCGTGGTCGGCCCGGACGGCCGGCAGGTCGAGGGCTTCCAGGTGCACCTGGGCGGGGGCCTCGGCATGGCGCAGGGGCAGACCGCCGGCTTCGGCCGCAAGCTGCGCGGCCTGAAGACCACCGCCGACGAACTTCCGGAGTACGTGGAACGGCTGGCCCGTCGCTACCTGGCCGGCCGCACCGACGGCGAGACGTTCGCCCGTTGGGTGATCAGGGTCGACGAGGAGGAGCTGAGATGAGCGAGCGAAGCGAGGTGGCGCGATGAGTGACGCCCGGTCCGCGCCCTTGTACTGCCCGTACTGCGGCGAGGAGGACCTTCGACCGCACGAGTCCGGCCACGGTGCCTGGGAGTGCCACGCCTGCACCCGGGTCTTCTCGGTGCGGTTCACCGGCCTGCTGAGCCGGGCGGTGACCCGGTGACCGGCCTGGTCTCCGCCACCGGCCTGGGGTTGGTCGGTCCGGCCGGGCCGCCGCGACGTGATCCGGCCGAGTTGCGGGCGTTGGCCGAGGACGCCGGGCGGGAGCTGGCGGACGCGCCCGCGGTGGTGATCGCCAGGTGGGCGGCGGAGACGTTCGGTGAGCGGTTCTGCGTGACCAGTTCGATGGCCGACGGGGTGGTGGCGCATCTGGTCTCCCGGGTCGCGCCGGGAGTCGAGGTGGTGTTCCTGGACACCGGGCTGCACTTCCCGGAGACGCTGCGGGTCCGGGACGAGGTGGCCCGGCGGATGCCGGTGCGGGTGCGGTCGGTCCGTCCCCGGATGACGGTGGGCCAGCAGGACGGCCGGTACGGCCCGCGCCTGTTCAACAAGTCCCCAGACGACTGCTGCCAGTTGCGCAAGGTGGAGCCGCTGGAGCGGGCGCTGGCCGGGTACGACGCCTGGGTGACCGGGCTGCGCCGGGACGAGTCACCGACCCGCGCCAACACGCCGGTGGTGGGGTTCGACGCCGGGCGCGGCAAGGTCAAGGTGAACCCGATCGCGGCGTGGACGCAGCGGGAGGTGGACGCCTACGTCGCCCGGTACGACATCCCGGTCAACGAGCTGTTCGCCCGGGGCTACGGCTCGATCGGCTGCTGGCCGTGCACCCGGCGGACCCGGGCGGGGGAGGACCCGCGGGCCGGCCGGTGGGCGATGTTCGAGAAGACCGAGTGCGGCCTGCACACCTGAGCGCCGCGCCGCCGGTGGTGCTCGTGGCGCACGGCAGCCGGGATCCCCGGGCGGCGGCGGCGACCCGGGCCCTGGCCGGGGCGGTGGCGTCGGTCTCGCCCGGCCGCCAGGTGCTGCCGAGCTGGCTCGACCACACCGATCCGAGGCCGGCGGAGGTGCTGCGCGGGCTGGTCGCCGCAGGTCACGACCGGGCGGTGCTGGTGCCGCTGCTGTTGACGGCCGCGTATCACCGGAAGGTGGACATCCCGGCGGCGGTCGCGGCGGCCGGCGCGGGCCTGCGGGTGCGGGTGACGGACGTGCTGGGGCCGGTGGGCGGCGCGGTGGACGCCCGGTTGCTGGCCGGTCTGCGGCGTCGCCTGGCGGAGGCGACCGCCGGCGAGTCGGCTGGTCCCGACGCGGTGGTGCTCGCCGCGGCGGGCACCCGTGATCCCGCCGCGCGGGCGTCGGTGGGTCGAGTCGCCGCGGCGTTCGGCGCCGGGCTGGGTGTGCCCTGCCGCGTCTCGTACGCCTCGGCCGCGCCTCCGGAGGTGGGCGACGCGGTGGCGCGGTTGCGCGCGGCGGGTGCCCGCCGGGTCGCGGTGGCCGCGTACTTCCTGGCCCCGGGCCGGTTCCACGACGGGGTGCGCGCGACGGCCCACGCGGCGGGCGCGGTGGCGGTGGCGGATCCGTTGACGGATCTGCCGGAGCTTGCCGACCTGGTACGGCGGCGGGTGGACGCGGCGGCGGCCTGACGGGTCCGGACAGCGCAACGCCCCGGCCGTTTCCGGCCGGGGCGTTGGCGCGTGTGCGGGGTCAGGCGGAGTGAGCGCGCAGCACCCGGAGACCGCCGCGGCGCTTCACCGCGCGGCGCTCCTCTTCGCTCATCCCGCCCCAGACACCGGCGTCCTGCCCGGACTCCAGCGCCCACTGCAGGCACTGGTCGGTCACTGGGCAACGCCGGCAGACGGCCTTGGCCTGCTCCACCTGCAGGAGGGCCGGACCGGACGTCCCGATCGGGAAGAACAGCTCCGGGTCCTCGTCGCGGCAGACGGCATCGTGGCGCCAGTCCATGGCGGCAACACTCCTCATTCTTAGTGGGTGGCCAGATAAGCTTCGTTGCTATTCCTATATGCGTCCGCATTGCCGATCGGTGACGGTAAGCATCCATCAATTCGGCGCTGCGTGAGCAGGCTGCGGGCCCGTGGACCTGCTGGAACAGCTCAACCGAGTGAGCATATCCAGGCAATGCCCCGGAAACACGAGTTCGCTTGTGAATACTTTCACGAACGACAGCGATGTCAAGGGTGGCGCTCAGAAAAACTCCGAACAGTGAGCGGGCTCACCACCCATTTGTCCGGGTTTACCAGGGGTCTGGTTACCCGGCGTGCCACAGTCGAGAATCAATGTAGTACAGGCTGCGTGACGTTGCTGACATTTCCGGCACCTTCCTCGGCGTGGCGGCCACCGCACTCGTGGCGGCGGGGGAACCGCATAGATCGACTGAGGTACCCGAGAGCTAGCAGATTACTCTCAGTGCGGCCGGCACGGAGGTGAATCTGACTTTCTCCCGCTCGCCGAGGTAGTCGCCGTCGAGTTGGAACGGCAACGGCCGCTCCGAGACCAAGGTGAACTCCGCCAGGTCGTGCAGCCGCAGCACCTGCTTGCCGTGCGGATCGGGCTGCCGGGAGAAGAACTGCGCCGCAGTACGGGCGGTGCTCGCGAACTTGAACTGCCGCAGGGCCAGCACGTCCAGCCCCAGATCGAAGGACGCCTCCGGATTCGGGTTGATCTCCCGGTCGCCCAGGTAGGTCCACGGCGCGGTGTTCTGGATGATGGCCGTGGCCAACCCCACCGTCGCCGTCTCGCCCGGTCGCTCCAGCGTGATCGACGGGTGCCGCCGGTCCGAACCGACGAAGTACTGCCTCGCCGTGGACCGGAAGTAGAGCGCCGGAGTGGAGACCCGCCCCCGCTTGCGCGCCCGCTCCACCTGGCGGATGACGGCCGCGTCGAGCCCGAAGCCGGCGCAGAACGTGAAGTAGCGGTCGTCGGCCCGGCCCAGCCCGATCGTGCGGGACCGGCCCAACCGCACCCCTTCCAGGATCATGCTGGTGCCGTCCGGCCACTCCCGGGGCAGCCCGAGTGCGCGGGCGAACACATTCGTCGAGCCGCCCGGCACCGTGGCCAACGCGGGCAGCCGCTCGGCCGAGGTCGGCCCGGTGCGGAACGTCGGCGGCTCTGCCGCCATCAGGCCGTTGACCACCTCGTTGACGGTGCCGTCGCCGCCCAGCGTGACCACCAGGTCGACCCCCTCCTGGGCGGCCTCCCGGGCCAGGTCCATGGCATGTCCACGCCGGCGGGTGTACCGCACCGACAGGTCGACTTCACTGCGCAACGCCCGGACCAGCACGTCCCGGCTGCGCTCGCTTGTGGTGGTGGCCTTCGGATTGACCACCAGGACGGCCCGCATGGGCGGCACTTTACCGCGACTACCCGCCGGTATCGTGGCGTCCGTGACGATCGACTCCGACCCCGTCCCCGGTACGTTGCGGGCCGCGGTCCTCCTGCTACGCCTCGAAGCGGCGGCGCTCGGGCTGATCGCGGTGTGGCTGATCTGGTCCGACCTCACCGCGTCCGCCACCGACCTGACCTCGGCGCTGCTGGTGACCGTGTTCGCGGTAGGTGGGGCGGCGGCGCTCTGGGCACTCGGTGGCGCGCTGGCCCGCCGGCGTGCCGGCGCCCGCGCGCCCGCCATCGTCCTGCAGCTCATGCTGCTGCCGATCGGCTGGTTCATGATCGAGGGCGGGATGGCCTGGCTCGGAGTGCCGCTGATGGTCCTCGGGCTGGGCATGGCGGGACTGCTGGTGAGCGGCCCCACCAACCGGTCGCTCGGCTTCGGCGACCCGCCCGCCTCCGGTCAGTAGCCGCCGGCGCGGCGGGTGAGCAGGGAGATCGTGGCCCGGCCGCCCTCGGCGTGCGCGTCGGCCCCGCTGGTCAGCGCGGTGAGCACCTTCCAGGCGAAGGACGACTCCGACGGCAGCGTCGCGCCCCGGACGGTCGGCACCGTCACCTCGACGGTGAGCGCGTCCTCGGTGACCGCGAACCGGCACTCCAGTTCGGCGTCACGGGTCGCGATGGCGAGCAGCATCGCGCACGCCTCGTCGACCGCGATCCGTAGATCCTCGATCTCGTCCAGGGCGAACTGCAACCGGGCCGCGAGGCCGGCCGTCGCGGTGCGGAGCACGCCCAGGTAGCCACCGTCGGCGGGCACGGTGAGGTGGACGACATCATCGCCCGTCGTCGGGTGCCCGATGGTCAGTTGAGTCACGGCGTTCCTCCCCGATGCGGGACTCTACCCGGTCAGGGGACCGGCCGGGTGGGTGCTGCGGTCGCCTGCGCGGCGAGCTCGCGCAACGCCGGCCCGACCAGCCGGTACGGGATCCACTCGTCCATCGGGGTGGCGCCGATCGAGGCGTAGAAGCCCGCCGCCGGATTCCAGTCGATCATCCACCAGTCGAGCCGCCGGTAGCCGCGTTCGACACAGATCGCGGCGAGCGTGGCGAGCAGCATCCGGCCCGCGCCGGTGCCCCGCGCGGACGGCCGGACGTACAGGTCCTCCAGGTAGATGCCGTGCACCCCGGCCCAGGTGGAGAAGTTGAGGAACCAGAGCGCGAAGCCGAGCGGCCGGTCCGCCCCGTCCACGGCCACGTGACCGAAGAGCGCCGGCGCGGGCCCGAACAACGCCGCGTCGAGCTGCTCGGCGGTGAGGTGACACTGCTCCGGGGCACGTTCGTACTCGGCGAGTTCGTGCACCATGACGACGACGGCCGGCACGTCCTCGGGACGTGCCGGCCGGATCGTCGGGGTGCCGGCAGACAGGCTCACGCCTGCTTGGTCTCCCAGAAGATCTTCGCGATCTCGTCGATCTTCGTGAGCAGCTCGTCGGCCTTGGCCGGGTCGGTGCCGCCCTTCGCACCCGCCGCGCCGGCCAGCTTGGTGGCCTCGTTGAACAGCTGGTGCAGGTGCGGGTACTTCTCGAAGTGCTGCGGCTTGAAGTAGTCGGTCCACAACACCCACAGGTGGTGCTTGACCAGGTCCGCCCGCTGCTCCTTGATCAGGATGGCGCGGGTGCGGAACTCCGGGTCGGTGTTGGCCTGGTACTTCTCACAGATCATTTTCACCGACTCGGCCTCGATCCGGGCCTGGGCCGGGTCGTAGACGCCGCAGGGCAGATCGCAGTGGGCACTGGCGGTCACCCGGGGCGTGAGGATGCGAGGAAGGCGCATCAGGATCCTCCATGGGTTGTTTGCGATGATCGAGGATGACAGTACTCCTGGATACGTACCCCCGCGGCGAGAGGTGAGACGTGACGTCGGCCGCCGACGGAACCGCCGGGCCGCGGCTGCGCGGCCCGCTGACGCCGGTCCTGGTGACCGGCCCGTCCATGTCCCCGACGCTGCGCCACGGCGACGCCGTGCTGGTCCGGGTCGGCGGCCGGCCGGTGCGCCCCGGCGACGTGGTGGTCGCGGTCTTCCGCAGCCGGCCCGACCTGCTCGTGGTCAAACGCGCGGTGGAGCCCCGCGGCGGCGGCTGGTGGTTGCGCGGCGACAACGACCTGGTCACCGACGATTCCCGGGTGTACGGCGTGGCCGACGTGCGTGGTCGGGTGGTGGCCCGCTGGTGGCCGCGCCCGGGACGGATCCGCCCCCGCCGGGGGTGACGGTGGATATGACCCCGCTCACATCCTGGGCGCCGAGGCCTGGCTATGCTCGGAAAGTGCTCGGGTGACCCCCGCACCGCCGCCCCGCCGGTCGCTGACCACGCGTGCCGAGCCGGCCGGTCCGTCTGCTCGACAGATCCTGGAGTCACCATGTCTACGTCCACCCCGGACCCCGCTGATCCCGTCTTCCGGCTGCACGTCGGCGGCAAGATGGCCGTCGCCTCGACGGTGCCGCTGACCAGCCGGGAGGACCTCTCCCTCGCGTACACCCCGGGCGTGGCCCGGGTCTGCGAGGCGATCGCCGCCGACCCGGCGCTCGCCGACACCTACACCTGGGTGTCGCACACCGTCGCCGTGGTCACCGACGGTTCCGCAGTACTCGGTCTCGGCAACATCGGCCCCCGCGCGGCGCTGCCCGTGATGGAGGGCAAGGCGGTGCTGTTCAAGCAGTTCGGGGGCGTGGACGCGGTCCCGGTCTGCCTGGACACCCAGGACGTGGACGAGATCGTCGCGACGGTGCGGGCCCTCGCGCCCTCGTTCGGCGGGATCAACCTGGAGGACATCAGCGCCCCCCGCTGCTTCGAGGTGGAGCGCCGGCTCGACGAGGCGCTGGACATCCCGGTCTTCCACGACGACCAGCACGGCACCGCGATCGTGGTGCTGGCCGCGCTGCGCAACGCCGCCACGCTGCTCAACCGAAAGCTCGGCGACCTGCGGGTGACGGTCAGCGGCGCCGGCGCGGCCGGCGTGGCGGTGACCAAGATGCTGATCGCCGGCGGCGTCGACCCCGAGCGGGTGGTGGTGTGCGACTCGCGCGGCATCATCGGCCGGCACCGGGAGCTGACCGGCACCAAGGCCGAACTGGCCGAACTCACCAACGCCGAGGGTCGGCAGGGCGACGTCACCGAGGCGCTGCGCGGCGCGGACGTGCTGATCGGTGTCTCCGGCGGCCAGATCCCCGAGGCGGCGGTGGCCGGCATGGCCCCCGGCGGCATCGTGTTCGCGCTCGCCAACCCCACCCCGGAGGTCCACCCGGAGGTGGCCGCCCGGCATGTGGCGGTGGTCGCCACCGGACGCAGCGACTACCCGAACCAGATCAACAACGTGCTCGCGTTCCCCGGCGTGTTCCGGGGCGCGCTCGACGCCGGGGCCACCCGGGTCACCGAGGGCATGAAGGTGGCCGCGGCCGACGCCATCGCCGGCGTGGTGGCCGAGTCGCTGACCGCCGACGCGATCGTGCCGTCGCCGCTGGACCCGCGGGTCGCCCCGGCGGTGGCCGCGGCGGTCGCCGAAGCCGCCCGCCACGACGGCGTCGCCCGCCGCTGACGTGCAAGGAAGGGGCCCTTCCTAACGCCTCCGGTAGAGGAAGGGCCCCTTCTTAACCGCTGCCCAGCTTGTTACCGTGCCGATCATGCGTGCTGCCTATGCCACCGCCTTCGACGCCGACAACCCGCTCGCCGCGCTCGCCGTCGGCGACCGTCCCGAGCCGACCCACCCGCAGGACGACTGGGTCACCGTGCGGGTGCGGGCCAGCTCGCTCAACCACCACGACCTCTGGTCGCTGCGCGGCGTGGGCCTGAACGCCGGCCAGCTCCCGATGATCCTCGGCTGCGACGCCGTCGGCACCGACCCGGACGGCAACGAGGTGGTCATCTACCCGGTGGTGCCCACCCCGGGCGACCCGCGTGGGGTCTCCATCCTCTCCGAGCATTACCAGGGCACGTTCGCCGAGCTGGTCGCCGTACCCCGGATGAACCTGCTGCCCCTGCCCGACGGCCTGTCCGCGACCGACGCGGCGTGCCTGCCCACGGCCTGGCTCACCGCCTGGCGGATGCTCACCACCAGAGGGCGGGTCGCCGACGGCGAGTCGGTGCTGGTCCAGGGCGCCGGCGGGGGCGTGGCCACCGCGGCCGTCGCGCTCGGCGTCGCGCTCGGCAAGCGGGTGTACGCGACCAGCCGCGACGCCGCCAAGCGGGAGCGGATCACCGCGCTGGGCGCGACCGCGCTGGAGCCCGGCGCGCGGCTGCCGGAACGGGTCGACGTGGTGATCGAGACGGTCGGCGCGGCCACCTTCGACCACTCGCTGAAGTCGGCCGCCCCGATGGCCCGGATCGTGGTTTCCGGCGCCACCGCCGGACACGAGCCCAAGGTCAACCTGCGTCGGGTCTTCGCCATGCAACTGGAGATCCTCGGCACCTCGATGGGTACCCCGGACGAGCTCACCGAGCTGTTGGCGTTCTGCGCCGAGCACGAGGTGCGCCCGGTGGTCGACCGGGTGGTGCCGTTCAGCGAGATCTCCGAGGCGTTCGCCCGGCTGCACTCCGGTGAGGTCTTCGGCAAGGTGGTCGTCGACCACACCGCCTGAGGTGTTAGGCGGGGCCTGTCCGTCGGGCGGCATCCGATCTACGCAATCCGGGGCCGCCGGTCGGGGGACGGCCGGCTAGGATGCGGCACATGCACATGCGTCTACGTCCTGCCGGGCTCCTCCTCGCCGCGGTCGCCGCAGTGCTCTGGGCGCTCGGGATGACCGTCCTGCAACCGCTGACAGAGCAGGTGGGGCCGTGGCCCGAGGTGCCGCCCGGCAACAACGCCTACTGGGCCCGTGACCTGCGCTTCGTCGTGATCGTCGGGGCGGTGGCGGGGCTCGTGCTGGCCGGTGGTGGCAACCGCCGGTGGAGTGTTCCGGCGGTGCTGCTGGGTGGCGCGTGGATGGCCGTCGACGTGGCCGTGGACCGGGCCGACCCCACCGGCACGGGTTTCACCGTCCTGCTCGCCGTCGCCGGCTGCGCGGCCGTCGCCGGTGCCGCCGCACTCGCCGTACGCCGGCAGCGCGGTGGCCGCGGTCGGCGGGCGCTGGTCGCCACCGCCTGCGTCACCGGAGTGTCGGTCCTGGTCGCTGCGGCCATCGAGTCACCGACCGACCGGGAAACGGAATTGAACTGGGCAGCTGTCGTCACGAGCCTGCTGCTGCTGGCCCTGACCCTCGCTTGCGCGCTGGCGGCGGCCCCGAGGTGGCACCCGGCCCGGCAGCGGCTGGCGGTTGGGATCGGCGCGGCGGTCACCGCCGCCGTCCTGCTGGTGCGGGCGGTGCCGCCCGACTCGCGGATCCTGCCCGGAGTGCTGCTCGTTACGGTGCTGCTGACCGGGGTCACCCTGCTGGCCTGGGACTGGCCCGACGGGCGGCCGGTCTGGCGCTGGCACGCCTTCGCCGCCCTGGCGGCCCTGCTCGGCCCACACGCGATGCTGCTGATCGTGGTCATCGGCACCACGCTGCTCAACCCGGGCGCGCCGCTGACGGCGATGGCCGGCAACACCGCCATCAGCAGCGCCGATTCCGACGTGCTCCTCTCGCTGTCCGGGGTGCTCGCCGGCCTCGGGATGGCGTTGCTGCTGGCCTTCCCGCCGGCCCTCGGCTACCGCCCGGCCGGCCCGGAGCGCCCCGACGGACCGGACGAGCCGGAGGGACAGGACGGGCTTCGCCGGGCCAGCGCCGACCGGCGGCAGCCGTAGCCGACGTAGATCAGCGCACCGATCACGAACCAGACAGCACAATGCCGCTGCTCACCAGTCTTGCAGGGCGGCCTGGTCGTTGCGTCGGGTCGGAACGAGGCCAGGCAGCGCGCTGTACAGGGTGCTGCGAGATGCGCCAAGCAGCTTGGCGATCGAGGTCATCGTGCGGTTCGGCTCGGCGGGGTGAGGCTGGGTTCGGGCCATCAGGTGCTCCGTCGGTGCCTCCTCTACCGGAGGCGTTGAGAGAGGGCCCCTCCTCACAGGCGGTCGTCGAAGGCGGCCACGTCACCGCGGGTGGCCCGGCTGGGGAGACGCTCCTTCGCGGCGGCGTCGCCGTAGAGCGTCCAGCGGAGGAACTCGGTCGTGGTGTCGGCGACCACGCTCAACGATCTGGCGTCGCTGAGCAGCCCCCGCCCGTGGTCACCCTTGGGCAGGCTCAGCATCGCCTTCGGCCACGGCACCGCGTCGAAGACGGCCTTCCCGGCGGCGTACTCCACCACCTCGTCGGCCTGACCGTGCACGAACAGTTGCGGTGCCACGGTGCCGGCGAACGCGGTGCCCACGCCCAGCCCGGTGCCGGCGAGGACGATGCCCGCGTCCAGCCGGGCGTCGCGGCCCGTGGTGAACAGCCCGATCGTGGTCACCCCGCCGGCGCTGTGGCCGGTCGCGGCGACCTGCTCCGGGTCCAGCCGGCCCCGCAGCGGGTCGCCTGCCTTCTCGCCGAGGGCGAGCACCTGGGTCAACACGTACGACACGTCGGCCGGCTGGTTGAGCACGTCCAGGACACTGCCGTCGCCGCCGGTGGAGGTGTGCGGGAAACGCGGGGCGGCGACCACGAAACCAGCCGCCACCCAGCGGGTCAGCAACACCTGGTAGTCCTCCGGCCGGGCACCCAACCCGTGGCTGAACAGCACCACCGGGAACCGCCCGTCCGCCGCCGGGACGGACCGCTTGACCGCGCCACCGGCCGCGCCACCGGCCGGGTACCACAACGTCACCGGCAACGCGCGGTCGCCGCCCCGGTTGAGTTTCACCTGGCGTACGCCGACCGCGAAGCGCTCCGCGGGCGCCGCACCGGCCGGGACCTCGGGGGTGGGCGCGGCGGAGGGTGCAGCGGTGGCGGGCGATTCGGCCGGCGCGGTCGGCTCCGAACAGCCGGTGAGGGCGGCGGCGAGCAGGGCGGCGGTGACGAGGGCGGTGGGACGACGGCGCATGAACTCGATTGTGCCTCGCGATCCCGGCGTCCAGGCCCCGGTCAGCGCAGCGGTTGACCGCCTGTGGACGCGCGCAGACGTGCCAGGTCGGCGGCGTCCTTGGCCCGGCGCGGGCGCTCCGGCATCCAGACCGGGTACATCTCCTTGAACTCGATCTGCGCGGCCACGCTGATGACAGGTGCCGCGAGGGCGCCGATTCGGCCCGGCGGGGCGGTCAGCATGCCCTCGGGCAGCACCGTGCCGGCCCACGGACCGGCGCCGACGACGACCCGGCCCGCGGCGTCCCGGTCGAGGTAGGCGAAGCTCAGCTCGACGTCGTCGCGCAGCAGATCGAGTTGCGTCGCCGGCATGGCGGGGTCGGGCCGCCAGCGCAGCGCGCCGAGCCGGTCGGCAAGCGTTTCGGCGTCGCGCCGCCAGCAGTACCAGTCGACGTCCACGTGCCGGCGGGTCACCTCGCCGAGGTGGAAGTCCATCGCCCAGCCGCCGCGCAACCACACGTCGATCCCGGCGGCCCGGGCAAGGCCGACGACCTCCCCGATGGCGCCCAGTTGCCGTTCCCCCAGCCCGTCCACACCGGCACGCTACCCACCCCCAGCGGTTCCCGCCGCCCGCACCGTCGACGCGCCGGCGGTGGGCGGGTCAGGTGGGGACGGAGCGGGTGGTGAGGGTCGTGGTGCCGGGGAGGCTCGCGTCGGTGGGGAGGCGGTGCAGGGCGGCGCGGTCGGCGTAGAGCGTCCAGCGCAGGAAATCGGTCGTGGTGGCGAGCACCTGGGCGAAGCCGGACCGGCCCGGTGTCAGGTACTCGCCGTGGCCCTGACCACGCAGGCTCAGGAAGGCGGCCGGGCCGAGGCAGCGGGCGTACGCGGCCCGGCCGATCGACTCCGGCACGATCCGGTCGGCGCTGCCGTGCACGAACAGCATCGGCGCCAGCGGCCGGGAGAAGCCGGCGACCATCCGGCCTCCGGCGATCACGATTCCGGCCCGCAACGGCGACGGCTGCCCCGAGGCGAACATGCCGAGGGTGGTGTGACCGCCCGCCGAGTGCCCGGCGGCGGCGAACCGGTCGACAGCCAGGTGCGCGCCGAGCGGATCGCCGGGACGGGTGCCGAGGTGGACCAGGTGACGGACCAGCCGCCAGGCGTCGGCGGGCTGGTTGCGTACGTCGTCGCGGGTGTACCGGCGGGCGCGCAGGTTCGTACGCGGGTAGGTGGGTGCGACCACCACGAACCCGGCGGCCGCCCAGCGGCTGGTCAGCGCGGCGTGCAGGGCGGGCAGGCTGCGCAGCCCGTGGCTGTGGAGGACCACCGGGAACCGGCCGGCCGCGAACGGCGCGCCCGGCCGCACGCGCGGCCCGCTCTCCGGGCGAGGGCCGGCCGGTACGGCCGAGGTGGCGCCCGACCCGCTGATCACGGTCGGCGCGCGGCCGGGCGCGGCGACGGCAACAGGATCGGTCCAGACGGGGGTGTGCGGCGGGCTGACCGTCTCCGGCGGTGCCGCGGGCAGGTCGGCCGGATACCAGACGGTGACCGGCAGCGGCCGGTTGCCGTCCGGGTCGAGGATGAACTGCCGCATCCCGACCGGGTACGTGTGGTCCGGCGCGGGCCGGACGCCGGCCGGGGCCGGGTCGGGGCCGGTGACGGCCGTGCCGCAACCGACCAGCAGCGCCGTCGTCAGCACGGCGACCAGCCGCAGTCCCCTCACACCTGCACGGTAGGCGGCCGGGTGGTCCGTCCGCGCCCGCCGTCCGGCCGGGCCACGCCTCCACCGGCCGGTCCGGATCCGCGCGGAACCGGGCCGCCGACGCGACACCGGCCCGGCGGGACGGTGCCGGTCGGCGGGCTTCGCTAGGGTCACGCGCATGGCTGAGAACCAGACCGACACGAGCGGCAACACCGCGCAGTTCCGCGCTTTCGTCAACACGCCCGAGCCGGCCGCGGCGGCGTCCGGTCCGTCGCGACTGCCCCTGATCGCCGGCGCCGCCGTCGCCGTCGTGGTGGTCGTGGCCCTGGTCGCCTGGCTGGCTCTCGGCTGAGCCGTCGCCACGCACTACAGCTAGGGCCCGCGGGCCCGTCGTCCGCGCGAGCCGTGCCGTTGTCCGGTCCCGCCGGTCGGCCGATGCCCGGTCCGGCCGGGGATCGACGGTGCCCGGATGCGGCCGTATCCTCGGCCGCGCCGCAGCCGCGGCGTACGGCACGGGGGAGGTGCGCAGGTGCGCGAGGTGATACGGCGACGGCCGGTTCAGGTCGCACTGGCGGCGGTCGCGGTGATCGCGCTTGTGATCGTCTGGTTGGCATGGCCGGACTCCGACGGGGCGCCCCGTGAGCGCCGGTACCGCGACGTGACCGCCTGTCTGCTTACCGACAGCAAGGGTCTCGCCGGTGACGACGCGCGTGCCGCAGCACCTACAGCAACGTCACGCTCGGGGCGGCCGGCCCGGTGCCGAGCTCTTCCTCCACCGCCGCGGTCTTCAACGGCACCTCGTCCCTGGTGAAGCTGCCCTCGAAGGAGGTAACCGAGGGCTCCTACCAGTCGATCAGCATGTGGTTCAAGACCACCACGCCGACCGGCGTGCTCTTCAGCCAGCAGGTCGACCCGGTCACCGCCGGCGCCACATCCACCAAGTCGTTCACCCCCACCCTCTACGTCGGCTCGGACGGCAAGCTGCGCGGCCTGCTCTGGACCGGCAACGTCAGCAACGTCCTGACGACGCCGGGCACCGTCACCGATGGCCAGTGGCACCACGTGGCGCTGGCCGGCAACGGCGGCAGTCAGGCCCTCTACCTCGACGGCACCCAGGTCGGTTCGGTCACCGCGTCCATCAGGTTGGACGTCGGCATGTCCAACGCCTACGTCGGCGCCGGGTTCCTCGGCGGTGGCTGGCCCGCGCAGCCGAACACCGCCGCCACCGCGAACTTCTTCACCGGCACGATCGCCGATGTCGTCTACTACAACCGGGCCCTGACCGCGAACGCGGTGACCGCGCTGAGCGGCAGCGGCCGTGCGGCCTATCCGGTGTTGTCGCACATCACCACCCCGGGCGGCCGGGTGCAGGCGGACGTCCAGTACGACCCGGTCACCGAGCGGGTGTCCCAGGTGACCGACGAGCAGGGCGGGACCTGGAAGGTCGGCGCGCCGACCACAGGCGGCTCCAGCCTGGTGTACGTCTCGGCGGTGCTCGGGTCACAGCCGCAGCACTACTTCCGGCTCGCCGACGTCTCCGCGCCCACCAAGCCGGTCAACGAGGTGCGGGGCGAGTTCGACGACTCGCGGTACCGCAACGTCACCTTCAACACCACCCAGCCCAACACCACCAGCCCGTTCCCCGACTCGTACGGCGCCGTCCTGAACGGCGCCAACGGCTATGTGGAACTGGGTTCGATGGCCCGCCTCGGCACCACCCGCAACCAGACCCGGTCCGTGGAGATGTGGTTCAAGACCCCGGCCAACAACGCCAAGAGCGGTGTGTTGCTGGGCTACACCAACGGTGACCAGACCCTGCCCCCGTCCACCACGGGCGCCACCACCTGGACGCCCGCGCTCTACGTGGGCGGCGACGGCTACCTGCGGGGCGAGTTCTGGGCACCCAGTTCCCCGGTGGTGCAGTCACCGGCCAAGGTGAACGACGGCAGGTGGCACCACGTCGCGCTGACCGTGGACACCACCCAGCAGTTGCTCTACCTGGACGGCCAGATGGTCGGCGGGCACGCCGGCACCTTCACCGACCTCGCGCCGATGGGCACCTACCTCGGCACCGGCATCACCAAGGGCTGGCCCGGCTCCACCCAGGACATCTCCTACTTCACCGGCAACATCGCCGAGTTCGCCAGCTACAACACGATGTTGAGCGCGGCGGACGTCGACCGGCACTGGAAGGCGTCCCAGAGCACCACGCAGCCGGGCGCCGCGACCACCGGCTCGACGCTCACCCCGATCACCACCACCGCCGTCACCGACCCCAAGGGCAACGTGTCGAAGCAGGTCTTCGACCTGGTCAACGGCAACCGCCTGATCGCTTCCACGGACGTGCTGGGCAACACCACGACCTACGGCTACGACATCGGCGGCTTCGGCTCGGTGACCTTCGACCCGCTGCGCAACAAGACCGAGACGGGTCGGGACGTCCGTGGCAACACGATCCGCACCTCGGCCTGCCTGACGTCGACCACCTGCAACACGGCCTACTTCACCTACTTCCCGGACGCGACCACCAAGGTCCTCACCCCGGATCCGCGCAACGACCAGTTGATCGAACACCGGAGCGCCAACTCGTACTCGGCCACCGACCCGTCCTTCCTCACCCGGTTCGGCTACGACACCGCGGGAAACCGGACCAGCACCACCACCCCGGCGGTCGCCGGCTACCCGGCCGGCAAGACGACGACCGTCACGTACACGACGGCGGCCACGCCGGCTGTCGGCGGCGGGGTCACCCCCGCCGGGCTGCCGCTGGTGACCACCAGCACCGGGGGCACGACCCAGACCAACGAGTACAACGCCGCCGGTGACGTCGTGCGGATGACCGATGGTTCCGGTCTGGTGACCGAGTTCCGCTACGACGGTCTCGGCCGGACCGTCGGCAAGGTGGTGAAGACCGACACCCTCGGCGACCTGACCACCACGATCCGGTACGACGCCGAGGGGCAGGTGCTTGAGCAGAACGAGCCGCCGGTGCTGAACCAGGTCACCGGGGCCACCCACACGGCGCAGACCGTGACCAGCTACGACGCCGACGGCAACGTGAGCGGGCGGACCGTTCGCGACAGCACCGGCGGGGACGCCGACCGGACCGTGCAGGCCTTCTACGACGACCACGGCCGAATGATCAAGTCGGTCAGCCCGGTAGGTGTCGTGACGGTTCTGAACTACGACGTCTACGGCAACACCACAGCCGAGGTGACCTGTGACAGCGACCCGGCGCCGGGTGATCCGTGCCCCGCCGGCGACGTGCTGCGGGCCGTCCGCAAGACCTTCGACGGCGAGGGCAACGAGCTGACCACCGCCGTGACGGGGGCGGACGGCACCACCACCCAGACCAGTTCCAAGGCGTACTTCCCGGACGGCAACCTCGCCTCCGACACCGACGCCATGAACTACACCACCAACTACGTCTACAACGGCGACGGGACGCTGCGCCGGGTCACCCGCACCGACGGCGTCAAGACGTACGTGGTGGAGGAGAACATCCACCGTCCGGACGGCGAACTGGAGAAGCAGACCACGAACAACGGGGCCACCCAGACCTCTTACCAGTACGACAACGCCAACCGGGTGGTGCAGATCCGCACCGGGTCGCCGAACGACGCCTACGGCACCGAGCGCACCACCAGCTACACGTTCGACGCCGACGACCACGTGCTGACCACACGGTCCAGTTCCGACGGCGGGGCGAACGTGCTGAGCAGCACCAGCCGCACCTACGACCCGTTGGGCCGGATGACCTCCGAGCGGGTGGAGGCCGACCCGACGGTGGCGCCGACCGCCTGGTTCAAGCTCGACGAGACGACGCTCAGCGACGGCTACAACATCGCGTACGACTCCTCGCCCTCGGCGTGGGACGCCAACGCGGGCACGACGGTCACGATGGGCGGCGGGTTCGCCACCTTCAACGGCCGTGGGTTCGGCGTCTACAGCGGCAGCCTGGACACCACCCGGTCGTACTCGGTCTCGGCCTGGGTCAAGCCGAAGGACTTCCTGGCCAACCAGACCGCGGTGGCGCAGGCCGGGCAGAACAACGGGGCGTTCTTCCTGGAGTACAACAAGGCGCTGAACAAGTGGGCCTTCCGGATGCCGTCCGCCGACGCGGCCAGCCCGGCGGCCACCTACTCGGCGACGTCGAGTGCGGCGTTGACCGCCAACACGTGGGTCCACCTGGTCGGCGTCTACAACGCCGGCACCAAGGCGGTCAGCCTCTACGTCAACGGCGCCGCGGGCACCGGGGCCACCAACCCCACCCCGTTCGCCTCATCCTCGCCCGACATCGGCGGCGGCTTCATCGGTGGCGCGAACACCGCCTACACCGGCGCGATCGACAACGTGCAGATGTACTCGCGCGCCCTGTCCGGCACGGACATCACCACGCTCTACGGGGCGGGCAACGGCCGCACCGGCAACCCGCTCGGCTCCGCCACCGGCCCGACCACCAACTACACGATCGACAAGCTCGGCAACACCACCGCCGTCAGGGACCCCAGGGGCAACGTCACCTCCTACGAGTACGACCAGGCGGGCCAGCTGGTCAAGACGGTCGAGCCGAGCGTCACCTCCGAGGTCTACGGCGGCAACCCCGTGCCTGTGGTGCCGGTGTCACGCATCGGCTACAACACGTTCGGCGAGGTGGTCGAGACCCAGGATCCGCTCGCCAACGTCACCCGCACCCGGGTCGACGCGCTGGGCCGTCCGGTCGAGGTGATCTCGCCCGACTACACGCCGCCGGGCGGCGCGCCGATCGTCGGCGCGACGGTCCGCACCAGCTACGACAAGCTGGACCAGGTCAGGTCCGTGACCACCGCCGACGCCGCGGTGAGCAGCTACGAGTACGACTCGTTGGGCAACCGGGTGAAGGTCACCGACCCGCTCGGCAAGGTCTCCCGGGCCACGTTCGACAAGTTGGGCCGCCTACAGGAGTCGGTCGACGCGACCGGGGCGAAGACGTCGTCGACGTACGACTTCATGGACCGTCCGCTCACCGCCAGCCAGGTGGTCCGGCAGACCGCCGAGACCAACACCGCCACCTTCGACTACGGCACCGGCGCCCTCGGGCAGGGGCCCTGGCCGCTCTCCGTCACCAGCGCCGCCGGGGTCCGTACGTCCAGCACGTACGACTTCACCGGCGCGCCGCTGACCACCACGGACGGCGCCAACAACACGACCCGCCAGCAGTACGACGGGCTGGGGCGCACCACGAAGATCACCATGCCGGACAACACGGCCACGACGGCCACCTACGACCCGATCGGCCGGCTGGTCCGGCAGCAGAACCTGGACGCCGCCGGGGCCGTGCTCGTCACCCGCTCGATGGGATACGACGACAACGGCAACATGACCTCGTCGACCGACGGTCGCACCACGACCACCACCTTCGGCTACGACGCGCTGGACCGCCTGACCAGTGAGATCCAGCCGGTGACCGCGACGACCACGATCCAGACCGGATTCGGGTACGACGCCGCCGGGCACCGCACCCGGTTCACCGACGGCCGGGCCAACTCGTTCTGGACCACGTACAACAGCTGGGGGCTGCCGGAGTCGCAGATCGAGCCGTCGACGCCGGCCTTCCCCGCGGCGGCCGACCGAACGTTCACGGTGACCTACGACCGGGCCGGTCGGGTAGCCGACCAGCTCTCGCCCGGCGGGGTCAAGATCAGCAACGGCTACGACGACGCCGGTCGGTTGACCAGCCAGACCGGCAGCGGCGCGGAAGCCGCCACCGCCGGCCGCACGTTCGACTACGACGACGCGGGCCGGATCACCGGGCTGTCGACCCCGGGTGGCACGGACACTGTCGCCTACGACGACCGTGGCCTGCCGACCTCGGTCAGCGGACCGAACCAGTCGTCCTCGTACACCTACAACAAGGACGGCCGGATGGCGTCCCGGGTGGACGCCGCCGGCACCACCAGTTACACCTACGACAACGCCGGGCGGTTCCGGACGGCGGCGAACAGCACCACAGGCGTCAACCTGACCGTCGGGTACAACACCCTGTCCCAGCCCGCGTCGATCTCCTACAACTCCGGCAACACGCGCAGCTTCGGCTACGACTCGCTGCACCGCCTGAAGACCGACACGCTCAAGAACGCGGCGGGCACGGTCACCCTCGGCTCGATCACCTACGGATACGACAACAACAACAACGAGACCTCGAAGGTGACCACCGGCTTCGCCGGCTCGGCCTCCAACACCTACACCTACGACCTGGCCGACCGCCTGTCGACCTGGAACAACGGGACCACCACGATCGGCTACGCGTACGACGGCGCGGGCAACCGCACCCAGGCGGGCGCGAAGACGTTCACCTACGACGAGCGCAACCAGCTCACCACGCAGAGCGGCGGCATCTCCTACGCCTACACCGCCCGGGGGACGCTACGGCGGACCACCTCCGGCGCCGGCACGCTGAACACCACGGCGGACGCCTTCAACCAGGTGGCCAGCCAGCAGGCCGCCGGCGGCACCCGCACCTACAGCTACGACGCTCTGGGTCGGGCGGTCATGCCCGGGTTCAAGTACACCGGCCTGGACAACGACCTGGCCCAGGACACCGGCGCCACCTACACCCGGGGCCCGGACGGGGCGCTGCTCGCCGCGGGCACCGGCACCGGTGCCGGTTCCCGGTACGCCTGGACCGACCAGCACGACGACGTGGTCGGCCAGTTCACCGCCACCGGGACCACGCTGGCCGGCTCCACCACGTACGACCCGCTCGGGGCGGTGCTCGCCACCAGCGGCGCGGTGGGCAGCCTCGGCTACCAGTCGGAGTGGACGGACACCCTCACCGGCCGGGTCAACATGCTCGCCCGGTGGTACAACACCGAGACCGGGCAGTTCGACACCCGGGACACCGTGAGCAACAGCCCGGTGCCCGACTCGGTGAACGCCAACCGCTTCCAGTACGGCGACGCCAACCCGCTGACCACCACCGACCCCACCGGCCACTTCGGGTGGAACAGCCTCAAGCGCGCGTACAAGAGCACGGTTTCGGTGGTCACCAACCCGGTGGCGGCGATCCAGACGACGTACCGCGCGGTCAACACCCTGGCCAAGTCGTCCTACCAGGCGTTCGACTACGTACGCTCGGGCCGCGCCTGGAAGGACGTGAAGCGGACGGCCCGCCAGGTCAAACACAACCTGAAAAAGGCCGCCCACGTCATCAAGGACACGACGGTCCGCTGGGCCAAGAAGAAGGTTCAGAAGGTCAAGGACGCCTACCACGCGACCAAGAAATGTATCTCCGGCGGTGCCGGCAAGTGCATCAAGGAGACCGCCAAGAAAGCGGCCAAGGCGGCCGTCCAGACTGTCAAGTCCACGGTCGCGGCGATAAAGAAGGATCCCTGGAAATTCGTCGCCACGGTGGCGGTGGGCATCGCGGCGACGGTCGCGGTGGGCGCGTTGTGCGCCACCGGCGTCGGTTGCCTCATCCTCGCCGGGGCCGCCGCCGGGGCGCTGTCCAGCGGCGCCGGTTACATGGTCGACGTCGCCCGTGGTGACGAGAAGTTCTCCCTGGGCAAACTCGCCAGCACCATGCTCGAAGGCGGCCTGGACGGCGCGCTGTCCGGGGGAATGAGCCGGGTCACCGGTGGTCTCGGGGGCAAGCTGCTCGGCGGCGGGGCCAGCCGGGTGCCGGGCCTGCGGGGCCGGCTGCCGGGCGCGGGCCGCGCGGACGGGCCGGGCATGAGCCGTGCCGAGACGCAGGCCGGTGCCCGCAACGCGACCCGTGGCGAGCCCTCCGGGCGGCGGGGTTCGACGAGCGGTTGCGGGACCGTCGCCCACAGCTTCGACCCGCGTACCAGGGTGTTGCTGGCCGGGGGCGCCACCAAGGCCATCGGCGACGTGGCCCTGGGCGACCGGGTGGTCGCCACCGATCCCGAGAGTGGCCTGACCCGTGCCGAGCGCGTGGTGGCTCTGCACCACAACCGGGACCAGGACCTGACCAACGTCCGGGTGCGCGACAACCACCGGTAAGACCACAGCGCTGAAGACCACGCAGCACCACCCGTTCTGGGACGCCACCGATCGCAAGTGGGTGGACGCCGGGAAACTCGCGGTCGGGCACCGCCTGCTGGTGCACGACGACAAGCGTCTGGAGGGCGACGGCACCGGCGCCGGAAGTGGGGGCGGCGGCCCCGGACGGACCGTCACGATCACCCAGGTCCGCAACTTCGGCGGTGCCGCGCTGATGATCGACCTCACGGTCGCCGTACTGCACACGTACTATGTAATCGCCGGCAACCAACCCGTACTCGTACACAACAACGATGGGCCGGCCGCGATCTGCGGGCGAAGCACCGCGAAAGAACTACGGAACTCGCCGGGTGCTGCTAGCGGTAGGGAAGGTGCGCCGGTTCGCGGAAATAACTGGTTGCAGGGATCGCATGGCAATGCGGGCCGAATTCCGGGCCAAATTGCTGACCAGTTGCGCGGGCGTAGTTTTGATAGCTTCAATGAGCTTTTTTCATCCTGCGTAGCGGTTAGCTTCGACGTGGTGCAGAACGAGGATGGCCTGCACGATCGGGGTCGCTCGTCGTGGGCAGCAGCGCAGCTTGACCAGGATCTTCCAGGTCTTGAGGGTGGCGATCGCGCGTTCGCCGCGGGCGCGGATTTTCGCGTGGGCGCGGTTGACGGCCTTCTGCCGGCGTGACAGCTTCGGGCGGAAGCGGCGCCGCTTGAACGGAGTGCGCAG
>NZ_JBNCKZ010000005.1:0-136569 GCF_049841795.1 Micromonospora sp. DT31
CGGCACGACGCCGCCGGGCCGACAGGCCGCGCGGCGTGTCAACCAACACCGTGAACGTTCGTGGTCACGGCACTAGCTGGCGCGGCGCATCGCGGCGTAGACGTGGTTACCCTCGCCCACGCTGAGCACGTTCACCAACTCCCAGCCGTAGTTCGACAGATGCTCGACCGCCTCCATCAGCGGCGGGAACCCGCTGCTGCCCCACTTGTGCCGCGCGATGATCATCAGGTGCCGATGCGGGTAGGCACGGAGGTCGACCTGGCCGCCGAGGACGGCGTCGGCCTTGATGACGCGCTCCTGGGCGAGCTTCTGCGGGGGTACGAGAGCCATGCCCCGCAGGGTAGGCGGGGCAGTCGAGCAATGCTCGGTGAAGGTGCGCGACCAGCGAGCGCAGGCCTCGGGGGCGAAGATGAGACCCGGGCCGGACGGGTCCTTGCTGTCCCGAACCAGCACCACCCCGGGCAGACCGGCGTGCTCGTCGACCGCCAGCGGCACCACATGTAGTCGCACGGCCGGTAGCTCGGCCAGCTCCAGCAAACCGCGCGAGCTGACCCTCCAGTACCGCCGTCCGCCGACCGGCCGGCGGACGGCCGTCTCGTCCAGCAGGAAGACGCAGTGTGGTGGCTCGTCGCGGTGGAGCAGTTGCTGCCGCTCCATCCGGAGGGCCACAAGTTCGTCCATCATGGTCGGCGAATGAAGGCCACCGGTGGACCTAACAGCACGGGCGTACTCCTCCGTCTGGAGCAAACCTGGAACCAGACATGCCTCGAAGGCGCGCAGTCTGACCGCCTGCTGCTCGTACCCTCGCCAGGGGCACGAACCACGACGGACCCTGCTCCTGGTCGGCGGTCTTGAGCAGGCTTGCCAGGAGGCCGCCGGTGCCGAGGGCCTGGTCGGCGGCGGCCAGGGTTCCATCGTGGGCCGACGGCGGCCGGTCTCGATGGCGGCGACCGTTGACGGACTCCACCGGATCGCCGCCAGCGCCTCCTGCGAGACCTCGGCCCCGGCACGGGGGCCTTCAACGCCCGGATCCACACCTCGATGCCCATCCTCGCCCCCTCCGGTAAGTACGCGACCGCGCTCCGTAGTAACCCCTGGCATCCTCCCCCGCCGGGCGCCCCTTTCCCAGGGAGGCGCACGTGCGAGGAGAGCGCGGAGATCTTGGAAGGAAGGTGCCCCCGGAGGGATCGGATCTTCCAAGATCGGGACAGGGCGGGCACACCTGCCGAGCCGGACGGCACTGCTGTTTCACCTCGGCGGGCTGCTGGCCGAGGCGAACACGCAGCTCAGCGACGCCAAGAACCGGCACGGCGCTTCCGCGGCTGGGTCCGGGGCCGGGGCGGCACAATGTTTCACGTGAATCATGAGCAGCCGGGTGCCGAGATCCACCACATCGATCCGTTCGCGGTGCCGACGGGGCAGCGCTCGCCGGTACGCCGCCTGCGCGGCCGGCTGGCCGCCTCGGTGACGCTCTGGACCGCGCCCGGCCCGGCCGGACTCACCGTCTCCTCCACGCTCGTGGCCGAGGGGGAACCGGACCGGCTGCTCGGCCTGGTGGACCCGGAGTCGGAGCTGTGGGCGGCGGTCGAGGACGCCGGGCGATTCGCGGTCGCCCCGCTGGGCCCGCGCCACCGGCAGCTCGCCGACCGCTTCGCCGGCCTGTTCCCGTCGCCCGGCGGCCTGTTCGCCATCGACGCCTGGACGGAAACGCCCTACGGGCCGGTGCCGTCCGACGCGGGCGGGTGGGCCGGCTGCCGGCTCGACGCCGCCCGGGAGTACGGCTGGGGGCTGCTGATGGAGGCCACCATCGAGACGGTCGACCTGGCCGGGGACACCGCGCCCCTGCTGCACTACCGTGGCCGCTACCGCGACCTGACCGACTAGTCACCTGGCCCCGACTCCAGCAGGCCGCGACCGGCGTGAGCCGGTTTGTGGTCCTGGATGCCGCCGGCCGGCGGCGGCCGTGGTCGGCACCCGGCAGACGGCTGACCCCGCGGCGGAGGTCGAGGTAGCCCGGTCCGTTCTCGCCGGCGCCCTCCTCGATGCAGCGCGCGATCAGCCTGCTGGTGCCCGCTACGGGCCTCGGTCTCCGGCTGCGGAACACCGGTCTGCGACTGGCGGCGCTGCTCGCCCGTCCCTGACGAACGGGTACCCGCTAACGATCATCAGGTTGACGGTGCTCGTCGTCCGACCTGTCGTCACCAAGTTCATGATCAGCGCAGGCGGGTGAACCGGTTAGCGGAGTGACCTGGGTCACTGGGCGCAGTGGAGGCGCCATTGGGCGCACCGGACGACCGGCACCCGTCCGAGCCTTTCGCGACGGGTTCCGCACTCCTAGCGTGCGCGGAAATCCCCCATGCCTGCGAAGGTGGTGATCCACAGATGTCCACGGACACACCCGCGTCCGCACCCGCCGAGTCGACGGCGGAACGGTACGTCGCCGTCCAGCGGTCCGACGAGTTCGCCGGTTTGCGGCGCGCGCTGCGCGGTTTCATCTTCCCGATGACTGTCGCGTTCTTCCTGTGGTACGCGCTCTACGTCATCCTCTCCGCGTACGCGCGGGGATTCATGGGCACCAAGCTCATCGGCAACATCAACGTCGCCCTGGTCTTCGGCCTGCTCCAGTTCGTCTCCACGTTCGTCATCGCCTGGCTCTACTCGCGGTTCGCCAACCGCCGGATCGATCCGGTCGCCGACCGGATCCGCGACGAGATGGGGGAGGTGACCCATGAACACGGTCCTCGCGGCTGAGGCGGGCAGCACCACCGCCCGGAACCTCACCATCACGCTGTTCCTGGTGTTCGTGGCGATCACGCTGGCGATCACCGTCTGGGCCAGCCGGCAGACCAAGACCGCCACCGACTTCTACGCCGGCGGTCGTTCCTTCTCCGGCTTCCAGAACGGCATGGCGATCGGCGGCGACTACATGTCGGCGGCGTCCTTCCTGGGCATCGCCGGCATCATCGCGCTGTACGGCTACGACGGCTTCCTCTACTCGATCGGCTTCCTGGTCGCCTGGCTGGTGGCGTTGCTGCTGGTCGCCGAGCTGCTGCGGAACTCCGGCCGATACACGATGGCGGACGTGCTGGCGTTCCGGATGCGGCAGCGGCCGGTCCGGACCGCGGCGGCGGTCTCCACCATCACCGTTTCGATCTTCTACCTGCTGGCCCAGATGGTCGGTGCGGGCGCGCTCGTCGCCCTGCTGCTCGGCATCAAGCCGGGCACCACGTTCCTCGGCATGGACGCCGACACCGCCAAGGTCGCCACCATCATCCTGGTCGGCGCCCTGATGATCATCTACGTGACGGTCGGCGGCATGAAGGGCACCACGTACGTGCAGATCGTCAAGGCGTTCCTGCTGATGAGCGGCGCGCTGCTGATGACGCTGCTGGTGCTCGCCAAGTACAAGTTCAACCTGTCGTCGCTGCTCGGCGACGCGGCTGCCGCGTCGGGCAAGGGCGCCGCCTTCCTCGAACCCGGGCTGCGCTACGGCGTGGAGACACCCGGTGACGCGCTGAAGACGTTCTACAGCAAGATGGACCTGCTCTCGCTGGGCATCGCGCTGGTCCTCGGCACGGCCGGCCTGCCGCACATCCTGATCCGCTTCTACACCGTGCCGACCGCGCGGGCGGCCCGCAAGAGCGTGCTCTGGGCGATCGGCATCATCGGCGCGTTCTATCTGCTCACCCTGGCACTGGGCTTCGGCGCGGCGGCGATCGTCGGCGGGCCGGCGATCACCGCGCAGGACAAGGCCGGCAACACCGCGGCCCCACAGCTCGCCGAGGCGTTGGGGGTGGACTTCTTCGGCGGGAACCTGGGCGGGGCGACACTGCTGGCGATCATCGCGGCGGTCGCGTTCGCCACGATCCTCGCGGTGGTCGCCGGCCTCACCCTGGCGTCGTCGTCGAGCCTGGCGCACGACTTCTACGCCAACGTGATGAAGAAGGGGGAGGCGTCGGAACGGCAGGAGGTGAACGTCGCCCGGATCTCCGCGCTGGTGATCGGCGCGGTCTCGATCGTCCTGTCGATCTTCGCGCAGAACCTGAACGTGGCGTTCCTGGTGGCGTTGGCGTTCGCGGTCGCCGCCTCGGGCAACCTGCCGGCGATCCTCTACAGCCTGTTCTGGAAGCGGTTCAACACCTCCGGGGCGGTCTGGTCGATCTACGGCGGCCTCCTCGCCGCCGTGGTGCTGGTCTTCTTCTCCCCGGTCGTCTCCGGCGCGGCGACGGCGATGTTCCCCGACCACGACTGGCAGTGGTTCCCGCTGTCGAACCCGGGCATCATCTCGATCCCGTTCGGTTTCCTGTGCGGCTGGCTCGGCACGATCCTGTCGAAGGAGAGCGACGAGGAGAAGTACGCGGAACTGGAGGTGCGCTCGCTCACCGGAGCCGGCGCCCACTGAGCACGGCGGTTGTGCGGGGCCCTGCCACAGGCGGGGCCCCGCCTCGCGTGTATAGGCTGACCGCCATGAAGGTCGCTCCCCGCTTCGGTACCGGACACCGCATCCTCGTCACCGGCGGCGCCGGTTTCGTCCCGTCCCACCTGGTCGACCGGCTCGTCGAGCGTCGCTGCACCGTGGTGGTGCTGGACAACTTCGTCACCGGCTCCAAGGACAACGTGGCCCACCTGCTGGACACGCCGACCTTCACCCTCGTCGAGGCGGACATCTCCGAGGGCGTGCCGGCCCACCCGGCGATGGCCGAGCGGTTCGACGCGATCCTGCACATGGCGTCCCCGGCCAGCCCGACCGACTTCGAGAAGCTGCCGGTGGAGATCCTCCGGGTGGGCTCGGTGGGCACGCTGGCCCTGCTGGAGCGGGCCACCGACGACGGCGCCCGGTTCCTGATGGCCTCCACCTCCGAGGCGTACGGGGACCCGAAGGAGCACCCGCAGCGCGAGACGTACTGGGGCAACGTCAACCCGATCGGCATCCGGAGCGTCTACGACGAGGCGAAGCGCTTCTCCGAGGCCGCCACCATGGCCTACCACCGCAGCCGGGGCACCGACACCGCGATCGTGCGGATCTTCAACACGTACGGCCCGCGGATGCGCCCGGACGACGGCCGGGCCATCCCGACCTTCATCTCCCAGGCGCTGCGTGGGGAACCGATCACCGTGCACGGCACCGGCAACCAGACCCGTTCGATCTGTTACGTCGACGACCTGGTGCGCGGCATCCTGCTGCTGCTCGACTCCACCCAGACGGGGCCGATCAACTGCGGTACCGAGCACGAGATGTCGATGCGGCAACTCGCCGAGACGATCGTGTCACTCACCGAAAGCACGTCCGAGGTGAGCTACATCACTCGATCATCCGACGACCCGGAGATGCGTCGCCCGGATCTGACGCTCGCCCGCGACCTGCTCGGATACGAGCCGAGCGTCACACCCGAAGACGGTCTCCGGCGCACGATCGACTACTTCCGGGGCCGGCTCGGCTACTGAAACCGGGCGGCTGCCGGCTGACATCGGCGCGCGTACCACGGCATCGGTGGCTCGGCCGACCTACCCTCGGTTACATGTCCGCCACTTCGTCTGCCGGCGCCCCGCTTCCCCGCCCCCTCAACCGGGGCGCGGGGCGTGCCCAGGTGCCCGACTCCGGTCGGGCCACCGCGCGCGCTCGCGCCACGGATGCCCGCTGGTACCCCCCGTCCGACGAGGCACCGCGTTCGGGCGGCCCGGGCGGCCCGGGTGGGCCGAGCGGCCCCGGCCGCCCCGGCGGCGGTCCGGGTGGCTCGGGCCGCCGTGGCCCGCGACCGCGCTGGGGGCGCATCGCTCTGGTGACCGGCGTCGCGGTGCTGGTGCTGGCGCTGCTCGGCGGCGTCGGCGCGTGGTTCTACGCCCGCAACCTCGACGACGACCTGGCCCGCACCGACCCGTTCGCCGGGCTCACCGGGGGACGGCCGGTCAAGAAGGTCGACGGCGCGTTCAACATCCTGCTCGTGGGCAGCGACTCGCGGGATCCGGACGCCCCGGTCGACGGGAGCGGAAAGTGGCGCGCGGACACCGTGATCGTCATGCACATCCCGGCCGACCACAAGAGCGCCTACCTGGTCTCGGTGCCGCGTGACCTGTACGTGCCGATCCCGGAGAACGCCGGCGCGTCCTGCGACTCCGGCTCCCGCAACAAGATCAACGCCGCGTTCGCGTTCGGCGGGTTGCCGCTCGCCGTGAAGACCGTCGAGTGCTTCACCGACGTACGGATCGACCACGTGATGGCCATCGACTTCGGCGGCTTCAAGGAGGTCACCGACGCCCTGGGCGGGGTCGACCTGAAGGTCGAGCGGACCGTCACCTCGATCCACAAGCCGTACCGGACGTTCACCAAGGGCGTGAACCACATGAACGGCGCCGAGGCCCTGGACTGGGTCCGGCAGCGCAAGCAGTTCCCGGACGGCGACTTCGCCCGGATGCGCCACCAGCAGGATTTCCTGAAGGCACTGATGGACAAGGCGGCGAGCACCGGCACGCTGACCAACCCGAAGAAGCTGAACGACTTCCTCAAGGCGGTGACCGCCGCCGTCACGGTCGACCAGGGATTCTCGTTGACCGACATGGCAGTGCAGTTCCGCAGCCTGCGCGGCGAGAACCTGACGTTCGTCACCAGCCCGCACCTGGGCGGTCAGACCGTCGACGGCCAGTCGGTGGTGGTGTCCGACCGGGCGAAGGCGCTGACGATGTATCAGGCCATCGCCGCCGACAAGATGGCCGAGTGGATGCAGGCCAACCAGAAGGGCTCGGGCGACAACACCGGCGGCTGACGGCAGCGCGCGGCACGGCGTAAGCCCACGGTGAAACGCTTCGTACCACCGAGGCCAACCGCCGACCAGGCCCTTACCCCTACCCCTACCCATTCGGCCACATCCCTGGGGGGTAGGCCGGTATTGACGGGAATGACCGCCTCGCGAGGTCGCCAGAACGCGAGCAGATACGTAAAGTGGTCCCGCCCCCGATCACCGAGCTGGAGCACGCATGTCGGTCCAGACCAGCCGTCGCCCGCACTCACCGGTACCCGGATCATCCGGGCGGGTCCCTCCGGTCGTTCCCTCGCAGCCCGGTCCCGGCGGTCGCGGTCCCGGCGGCGGGAAGAAGAAGCGCACCAAGCGCAAGGACCCGCTCTGGGCGAAGCTCACGCTTGTGCTCGGCGCGGTGCTGATGGTGACCAGCGGCGTCGCGATCGTCGGCAGCAAGGCGGTCATCGGCCAGGCCACCAACAACATCGCCCAGCGTGACCTGCTCGGCGGGGCCGGCAAGAGCCAGGCCGAAGGTGGCAGCAGCCTGGAAGGCCCGATCGACATGCTGCTGCTCGGCGTGGACGCCCGGGAGCGCTGGGCCGCCGACGACGTCCGCTCGGACACGATCATCATCCTGCACATCCCGGCCAGCCACGACCAGGCGTACCTGATCTCGATCCCCCGGGACACCGAGGCGCGCATCCCGGCGTTCCAGAAGAGCGGCTACCGGGGCGGCACCGACAAGATCAACGCGGCCTTCTTCCACGGCGCCCAGAACGGCGGCGGTTGGGAGGGCGGTGCCCAACTGATGGCCAAGACGATCAAGTCGATGACCGGGATCGGCTTCGACGGCGCGGCGATCATCAACTTCGGCGGCTTCAAGAACGTGATCGACGCGCTCGGCACGGTGCGGATCTGCGTGAGCCACGAGGTCCCGTCGCACCACATGTCGTACGTCGACGGCAAGCCGATGTGGAACGCGGACGCGAAGAAGACCGGCAAGCCCTACAAGACCGTGGTGCACAAGAAGGGCTGCCGGGAGATGGAGGGCTGGGAGGCGCTCGACTACTCCCGCCAGCGCTACGGCCTGCCCAACAGCGACTACGACCGGCAGCAGAACCAGCAGCAGCTGATCAAGGCGATGGCGAAGAAGGCCACCGACGGCGGCATGCTGTCCAACCCGATCAAGCTGAACGGCCTGATGAAGGCCGCCGGCAAGGCGTTCGTCCTGGACACCGGCGGCGTGCCGATCGCCGACTTCATCTACACCCTCAAGAACCTCAGCGGCAACGACCTGGTCACGTTGCGCACCAACGGCGGGACGTTCGCCGGCAACAGCAACGGCCGGGAGACGTTCAACCAGACCAGCATGGAGATGTTCCAGGCCGTCAAGAACGACAAGCTGGCCGACTTCGTGATCACCAACCCGGAGGTCCTCTCCACCCGCAAGTGACCCGCTGACCTGCGCGAAAGCGGCACCGGCCGGCCGATCCCCCCGTAGCGTGGACGTGAGCGAGTCTCATGCCGCGGCTACGGGGGGATCGTCACGTCCAGACCGGCACGGAACCGACGCGGGCGGGGTAGATCCGCCCGCTGGCCCCGGTTCCTGCTCGGCACCGGCCTCGTCCTGATCCTGCTCGCCGCGCTCGGCGTCGCCGGCCTGAACTGGCTCACCCACCGCTACGACCGCACGGTCGCCAAGGAGCAACTGCTCGACCCGGCCGCCCGCAAGCAGCGGACCGACCTGGACGGCGCGCTCAACTACCTGCTGATCGGCTCCGACCAGCGGCCCGGCGCGCGCGCCGAGGACCAACGCTCCGACACCATCCTGATCGTGCACGTGCCGGCCGGGATGCGGCAGGCATACCTGATCTCCGTACCGCGCGACCTGCTGGTGGCGCTCCCCGCGGCCCCCGGCTTCCCCGGCGGCCAGGACAAGCTCAACGCCGCGTACGAGCACGGCGGCGGCGGCGAGGGCGGCGCACGGCTGCTCAGCACCACCCTGAGCCGGCTCACCGGCATCCGCTTCGACGGCGCGGCGCTCGTCGACTTCTCCGGCTTCAAACAGGTCATCGACCAGCTCGGCGGCATCCGGATGTGCGTGGACACGCCGGTGCGCTCGATCCACACCCAGACCCAGTTCAACCCCGGGTGCCAGCAGATGGACGGGGCGCGGACGCTCGACTACGTGCGGCAACGTTACGACCTGCCCGGCGGCGACTACGACCGGCAGCGGCACCAACAGCAGATGCTCCGGGCGGTGCTCGACCGGGCCGGGGAGACGCGCCTGCGCACCGACCCGGTCAAGCTGGACCGGGTACTGCGCGCGGCGGGCGGGGCGCTGACCGTGGACACCAACGGCGTACCGCTCGACGACCTGTTGTTCGCGTTGCGCGGGCTGCCCGCGGACGCCCTGCACGGGGTCCAGGTGCCCTCCTACCCGCAGACCATCGACGGGATCTCTTTCGTGGTGCTCGACAACGGCGGCGGCGGGCTCTTCGCCGCGGTGCGTGACACCCGGATGCCGGAGTGGGCCGGGGCGAACCCACGCTGGGTCAACCGACTCTGAGCCGCCCGAGCGACTAGGCTTGGCTACCGTGTTCGGAGCCCAACTTCCCAGCGTCCCCGCGTCGGCCGTGCCCGACGACGTCTACCTGCTCGACGTCCGGGAGGACGACGAGTGGGCCGCCGGCCACGCGCCGGCCGCCCACCACCTGCCGATGACCGAGTTGCCGGCCCGCCTCGCCGAGATCCCTGACGACCGCGACGTCGCGGTGATCTGCCGCTCGGGCGGCCGATCCGGGCAGGTCGTCGGCTACCTGCTGCGCAACGGCTGGGACCAGGTACGCAACGTCGAGGGTGGGATGGGTGGCTGGGCCACGGCCGGTCGCCCGGTGGTCACCGACGACGGGCAGCCGGGCCGGGTCCTCTGAGGCGTGGCACGGCCATGACCACCCCGCTGGTCTTCGCCCACCGGGGCGCCTCGTACGACCTGCCCGAGCACACCCTCGCTGCCTACCTGCGCGCCCTCGACGAGGGCGCGGACGGGCTGGAGTGCGACGTCCGGCTGACCCGCGACGGGCACCTGGTCTGCGTGCACGACCGGCGCCTGGACCGGACCAGCAACGGTCACGGGCTGGTCAGCGCGCGTACGCTCGCCGAGCTGGACGCGCTCGACTTCGGCTCCTGGCACCGGGCCGACGCACCCGCCGACGACGACCCGCTCGACGAGTCCCACACCCGCCTGCTCACGCTGGAGCGGCTGCTCGACGCGGTGCGGTCCGCCGGGCGGCCGGTCCGGCTGCTGATCGAGACCAAGCACCCGTCCCGCTACCGGGGCGAGGTCGAGCGGAAGCTGGTCGCGCTGCTGCGCCGGCACGGGCTGGCCGAGCCCCGGCCGGACCACCCGGTCCAGGTGACGGTGATGTCGTTCTCCCCCCTGGCCGTACGCCGGATCCGGGAACTCGCGCCGGCGCTGCCCACGGTGTTGCTGCTGGAGGTGCTGCCGCGCTGGTGGCCGGTGGGCCGGCTGCCCTTCGGCAGCCGGATCGCCGGCCCGGGCGTGGATCTGGTCCGGAACCGCCCGCGCCTCGTGCCCGCGCTGCGGGCCGCCGGCAACTCGGTCTACGTGTGGACCGTGAACGAGCCCGCCGATCTGGAACTCGTGCTGGCCACCGGGGTGGACGGCGTGATCACCGACCGCCCGGCGCACGCGTTGGCGCGGTTGGGCCGGTGAGCCCCGGCGACCGGACTTCGAGACGTTCGCCCGGCCGGGGGTGTCCGGGAAGCGGACCGCGCGGCACACTCGGGACATGCCGGAGCTCACCGACTACCCCGCCCTCATCGCCGGCCACACCACCGCGATCAAAATGATCAACTCGGGTGAGTCGGGCCTGGCCGTGCTCACCCGCCTGCTGCGTGAGGTCGAACCGGCGGTCGGGGCGACAGGCATCGTCTTCGTCGAGTTCACCCAGGCGGGCGGACGGGTGATCGCGGCGACCGGCACCGCCGAGTTCCTGCTCGGCCGTCCGCTGCCCGCCACCGACCCGGCCACCGTCTGCCTGCTCGCCGGCCCTCCGGTGCGTGAGGTCCGGGTCGACACGGTCCCCGGCGCGCTCGCCGACGAGGTGGCCGGCCGAGGGCTGCACCGGATGATCGTGGCACGTGCCGAGATCGGCGGTCTGACGGTGGGCAGCCTGCACGCGCTCTACCCGGCGGCCGAGCCGCTGCAACCCGCGCAGCAGGCCGTCATCGGCTACGTGGCCGCCTGCGTCGCGCACATGTACGGCGGCCAGGCCGGCCTGCCCGTGCACGGCGACGGCCCGGTCGTGTCCGCGCTCGCCGACGGGCTCGCGGTGGTGGACCGCGACGAACACGTCCGGCTGTGGAACCCGGCCGCCGCCCAGCTGACCGGTCGGACGGCCGACGAGGCGCTGAGCCGCCCGCTGCCGTTCCCGCTGCCGCCCGCCGGTCAGGCGCTCGACCACCGGACACCGGACGGCCACTGGCTGCGGATCACCTCGGGCGGGCCCCCCGGCCCGAACGCGCTGCGCGTGGTGACCTTCCGCGACATCACCGACCAGCAGCGGCGCGACCACGGCCGGGACCTGTTCGTCGCGGTGACCAGCCACGAGCTGCGTACCCCGGTCACCGTGATCAAGGGGTACGCGGACACCCTCACCGACCATTGGGAGTCGCTCAGCGACGAGGACCGGCGGCAGGCCGCCCGGATCATCGGCCAGCGGGCCAACGAGCTGGCCCGGCTGGTCGACCGGCTGCTCACCGCCGCCACCGAGAACCGCCCCGGCGGCGAGCCGACCGCCCCGTTCGATCTGGCCGACGGGCTGCGGGCCGCCGTGGCTGACCTGCCCGCGGACATCCGCCACCGGGTGGTGCTCGACCTGCCGACCGACCTGCCCAAGGCGCTCGGCGACCGGCACACCCTCACCACCGTGCTCACCGAACTGGGCACCAACGCGGGAAAGTACTCGCTGCCGGACACACCGATCGAGATCAGCGCCGAGGCGGACGAACGGACCGTCTCGTTCCGGGTCGCCGACCGGGGCATCGGCATCCGCCCCGAGCACGTGGAGCGGGCATTCGACCGGTTCTGGCAGGGCGAGTCCGGCGACCGCCGGCGCTACCCGGGCGCGGGGCTCGGTCTCTATCTGGTCCGCCGGATCGTTGAGCAGCAGAGTGGGTGGGTGTCCCTCCGGCCCCGCCCCGGTGGGGGTACGGTCGCAGAGGTGCGGCTGCCCCGGGGTTGACCGAGGGCCCCGCGGGTGGAAGGAACGACGTGTCGACTGGTCCCGCCCAACGCTCGTGGTGCCTGGTGGTGCCCCACGATCCGACCGGCGCGCGCCTCGCCCGGCACCGGCTCGCCGACGAGTTGGCCGGTGTCGTCGCCCCGGCCCTGCTGGCCGACCTCGTCGCGGTCCTCGCCGAACTGGTCGGCAACGCGGTCCGGCACGCCGACGCCCTGCCCGGCGGGGTGATCCGGGTCGCCTGGCGGTTGCGGCTCACCGAGCACGGTCCCAGCGTCCAGGTGCGGGTCACCGACGGCGGCTCCGGCGCCGGTCCGCGCCTGCGGACCGCCTCCCCGGACGCGTGCGACGGGCGCGGGCTACACATCGTCTCCGGCCTGGCCACCCGGTGGGGCGTCGAGCGGGACGGCCTGGGCCAGAGCGTCTGGGCGCAGTTCGACCCGGCCTCCGCGCAGCGGCCGGACCTGGTCACCGCCGGCTGACCACCGGCGGCCCGACGGCTCGCGGGCGGGTCCCGGCCTCGCCCCGCCGCCCCGGCATCTAGGCTGTCTCGCCATGAGCAAGCGTCGGAAGAACCAGCGGGCGGGCGAGGCCACCGGCAAGCGGGAAAAGGTACGCGACGTCTTCGTGCCCCGGCCGTTCGAGGGCCTGACCGACGAACCGGAGTGGATCGCCCTGCGCGAGTTGGTGCCGGCCGCCTCCGCGCCGCTGCGGCTCACCCCCGAGTTGGTCGAGGAGTACGGGGACCGGCCGGTCATCCTGGCCACCGTGCTGCCGATGGCCGCGCCGGCGATGACCAAGCCGGACGGGCGGATCCTCATCGGCCTGCAGCGGCACCAGCAGTCCGGTGACGTCTCGCGGGACATCGCCGACGCGCTGCTGTGCGCGCTGAGGACCGAGCCGGGCGGCCAGGTGACCGTGCCCCCGTTGCCCGGACCCGGTCCCCGCCTCCAGGACGTCCTGGTGGACGGCCCGCTGGAGATCAGCATGCACGACGGGTTCGAGTTCTGGCTCGACCCGGGGGCCGCCGACGACCCGAACGTGCAGGCGTCGCTGGATCGGGCCAACTCGGCGGTCTACCCGACGGTGAAGCTGACCGCCGCGCGGGCCGCGTACTGGTGTCAGGTGCCGGAGAAGGCACACGTGCGCTGGGTGCTCCCGGAGGACGAGGACGTGGCGCTCGACGCGCTGTCCCGGCTCGGTGCGGCCGGCGCGCTGACCCTGGGCGACGACACGAAGTTCGCCGGCATGTTCCGGGCGCACGGACGGCTGGCGCCGGTGTGGGACCTGCCGGAGGGTACCCCGGCCGCCGACTGGGAAGGGCCGGTCGCCGACTTCGGCAAGCGCTACGCCGAGGCGGTCGCGGACCCGGAGCCGTTGGACGCGGCCGGGCGCCGGTCCCGTCAGGGTCTGCTCGGCCGCCAGTTGACGCTGCGCTGAGGCTCGCGCCGGCCGGCGGTGGTCAGGCGGCGGCCCCGCCGGGCTCCCGCACCAGCGGGCAGGACATGCACCGCGGGCCGCCCCGGCCGGAGCCCAGCTCGGAGCCGGCGATGGCGATCACCTCGATGCCGGCCCGCTCCAACTGCGCGTTGGTCTCGACGTTGCGTTCGTAGCCGACGCACAGCCTGGGTGCCAGGGCGAGGGTGTTGTTGCCATCGTCCCACTGCTCGCGTTCGGCGGTGACCGGGTCCAGGCCGGTGTCGATCACCCGGACCTGGTCGAGGTCCATCGCGTCGGCGGCGGCCCGCAGGAACGGCGCCGGGCCGTCGACCCGCAGCTCCTCGCCGTCCGCGCCGGCGATGACCGTGTACGCGGACAGCTCGTCGGCGACGTTCGCGTACATCAGCACGGTGTCGGCGTCGACCATCGTGCAGATCGTGTCCAGGTGCATGGTGGCGCGTTCCTGGGCGATCGGCACCACCAGGATGGTGTGTGCCAGCCCGGCGGCGAACACCTGCCGGGCCAACCGTTCCGCGCCGGCCGGGGTGGTGCGCTCACCGACGCCGACGGCCAGGACCCCCGGGGCGAGCAACAGCACGTCGCCACCCTCCAGATGCTCCATGCGGGGGTGGTAGACGAACTCGGTGCCGACGAAACGCGGGTGGTAGCGGTAGATCGCGTCGGTGAGTGTGGTCTCCCGCCGCCGCGCCGGCATGGCGAGGCTGGTCACGCCGACCCGGTCGCCGATCCAGACCGACGAGTCGCGGGTGAACAGCAGGTTGGGCAGCGGGTCGATGACGAAGTCGTGCCGGTTCATGAGTGTCCAGACGAGACCGCCCGGACGGTCGGCGCCGAGCCGCAGCTCCTCGTGGGCCAGCCCGGCGGTGAGTACGTCGGCCAGCCCGGCCGGGTCGAGGTACGTCAGGTGGTCGGCGACCCGCCGTCGCAGGGTCTGACCGAGCCGGCGGGAGCGCAGCACCTGCTCGGTCAGCTCGGCCCGGGCCTCGGGCACGGCGAGTGTCTCGGTGAGCAGGTCGGCCAGGTAGAGCACCTCGACGCCGCGGGAGCGCAGGGCCGCCGCGAAGGCGTCGTGCTCCTCCTGCGCACGTCCCACCCATGGGATAGCGTCGAACAGCAGACTGTCGTTGTTGCGCGGGGTGAGGCGGGCCAGTTCCGGTCCCGGGCGGTGCAGGAGCACCGTCCCGAGTTGGGCGACCTCGCTGTCCACATAGTGGGTCACCCTCGCAGCGTAGGGCAGGCTGGCGCACCATCCGGAAAAGTAGTGGGAATGAATATGGCATTCATCCGCACTCACTCCGGTGCTGCAACTTGCCGAGCCCCCGGGTGGGCAACGTAGGGTAGTGGAGACATAACTTCGAGAGACCTTTTGCCGGAGGTCGCGATGACTGTCTTTCCCGCTCGTCGGGCCGTACCGAGTCGGGCGCTGCCGCCCCACCCGGCGCCGCCCCCTAGGGTCGAGACCACCTCGGTGCTCGAACCGGCGCGGCCGACCCCACTGGAGTGGGCGCGACGCCGCCGGGCCGAGCGCGGTGCCCGCCGGTTGGAGGCCGCCGGGGCCCGCGCCCTGGGCCAACTCGACCACCTCGGCCCCGCCTGGCACGTCATCGAGTGGCCCCGGACGGACCCGGCGGACATGCTCCCCCTCGACCAGGGGCGCGACGATCGGGCCGGTTTCCTGGCCATCGGGCCGAGCGGTCTGTTCGCGGTCACCATCGCCGACCACGGCCGCGCCCGGGTGCTCGTCGCCGGTGACGTCGTGCAGATCAACGGGAAACGCCCGCCGTACGTGGCCGAGGCCCGCCGGGACGCCAAGCGGGCCAGCAAGGCCCTCTCCGAGGCGGTCGGCCTGCCCATCCCGGTCAGCCCGGTGCTGACGTTCGTCGGCTCCGGCGTGATCAGCGTCTACGGACTGCCGAAGGACTGTCTCATGGCCACCCACCGGGAGCTGGACCGGCTTCTCGTGGCCGGTGGCAACCGGATCAGCCCGGCCACCGCCGAGAAGCTCTCCCGGGTCGCCCAGACGCCGTCGACCTGGCTCAACGGCACGTACCGTCCCACCGCCGACTACCGGTGGTACGACGAGGGCCGAACGGCCGCTGACAAGCGAGCCGCCCGCCGGTAACGTCTCCGGCGACGCCACGCGGCCCACGGCTCCGCCCCCGACTGGTTCCGTCCGTCCGCGTCGTCGCCGGCCGCCCGGGCAGCCGAGGGCTCGCACCACACCGACCGGCTAGCGTGGACAGACCGTCGGTGTACATAGGAGGCGCGGTGGCCCACGTCGAACTCTCAATCTCGGACGTGTTCGTGCCCGCGGCGGAGACACCCACCGAGCCGGGGTCCGACAACTTCGGGCAGTGGTCCGCGATGGTTTTCCGGGCCGCCGAGCCGTGTCTGCTGATCGACACTTACACCACGGTCGTGGCGATCTCCTCGTCCGGCTGCGGCATGCTCTGCCTCGGCGCGCCCGAGGACGTGATCGGCCTGCCACTGCTGGAGGGCAGCCTGCGCCTGGTCGACTTCACGGCCAGCCCGAGCGAGCTCACCGAACAGGAGACCGACAAGATTCCACCGCTCCTGGCACTGCACTCCGGCCGCCTGGCCCGTGGGCTGCTCCGGGTCCAGGGGCCGGGCTCCGACGCCGGCCGGACGGTCGACGCGATCTCCACGCCGGTGCTCACCGACGGGACGGTCGCCGGCTCGCTCACGTTCCTCTCCGTGGTGTGAACCGACACCCCTCGACGCGGAGGACATGACACGTGCCCCGCACCCCTCACCACCTCGCGGTGGCGCTACTCGTCCCGCTCACGCTCGCGGCCTGCGGCACCCCGCCGGAACTGCGGACGCCACCGGCGAGCCCCACCGCCGCGGTGACCACCGCACCGGCGTCCGCCACACCGACGGCCGCACCGAGCACGACACAGGTGACGCCTGTCGTGCCGGCGCCCACCGTCTCCCCGTCAGGCCTCCCGGCGACGCCCTGCCGAAGCGGGCCGTCCGCCGATCGGATCGTCGCGGTGCTGCGCGGCTCCGCCGGAGTGCTGCCCCGCGGGGTACGCGTCACCGTGACCACCGGTCCGCTCTGCGCCGAGGACTGGCACTACACCGTGCTGGCGATCGCCGGCCACGAGGAACTCCAGGTCGTCACCCGGGGCGGCCGCGGCACGCCGATCCTGGTGACCGCCGGCACGGACGTGTGCGGCGTCGAGGTGCGGACCGTGGCCCCGGCCGGCATCCGCACCCTGGCCTGCGACGCCGGCCCGGGTGCGTAGGCTGGCCGGTATGCCGGGAACACCACCGACCCGCTTCGTCTACCTCGGTCCCGAGGGCACCTTCGCCGAGCAGGCGTTGCGGACCGTGCCCGCCGCCGAGCGGGGGGACCGCAGGCCCGCCCGCAGCGTCGGTGAGGCGCTGGACGCGGTACGCGCCGGCGAGGCGGACGCGGCGCTGGTGCCACTGGAGAACTCCATCGGCGGGGCGGTCGGGGTGACGCTTGACGAGCTGATCGAGGGCGACCCGTTGGTGATCACCCGGGAGGTGGTCCTGCCGGTGGAGTTCGTGCTGGCCGCCCGGCCCGGGATCGCGCTGGCCGACGTGCGCGGCGTCGCCGCCCATCCGCAGGCGTCCACCCAGTGCCGGGGCTGGCTGCGGGACCACCTGCCCGACGCCGCCGTGGTGGACGTGCTCTCCAACGGCGCCGCCGCGGCCGGCGCGGCGACAGGCGAGTACGACGCGGCGATCTGCGCCCCGATCGGGGCGATCCGGCACCGGCTGACCGTCCTCGCCGACAAGATCGCCGACCACCCGGACGCGGTGACCCGGTTCGCGCTGGTGTCCCGCCCGGCGCCACCTCCGCCACCGACCGGGGACGACCTCACCTCGCTGGCGGTCTGCCTCGCACACGACCGGGTGGGCGCCCTGTTGGCGGTGCTCATGGAACTGGCGGTACGCGGGGTGAACATGACCCGGATCGAGTCCCGCCCGACCGGGGAGGCGCTCGGCAGGTACGTGTTCTTCCTGGACTGTGCCGGGCACGTCGCCGACGTGCGCTTCGGCGAGGCGTTGCAGGGGCTGCGCCGGGTCTGCGCCGACGTGCGCTTCCTCGGGTCGTACCCCCGGCACCGGTGGAGCGCGGCGGCCGGTGACCGGCCCGCCCCGGCGCCGGCCGGGCTCTCCGACGGCGACTACGCCGACGCGGCGGCGTGGGTGGCCCGGCTGCGATCGGGCGAGTTGAGCTGACCTGCCCGGGGCGGCCCGCACGGGCGCCCCGGGCACCGTACGGTCACTGCAGCAGGCCGCCGAGCATGCCACCGCTGGACTGCTGGGAGCCGCTGCCGGCCGTCGGCGGCTCCTCCGAGGGCTGGACCACCACGAACCCCTGGCCGGCGAAGCTCATCGTGAACGCCTCACCTGTGGTGCGGCCGAGGAGCGTGCCCAGACCCAGTTGCTCGGCCCGGTGGTAGCCGGTCTGCAGGTTCGCCGACCAGCAGACCGCCGCCTGCGGGTCGACGTACGTCGGTGCGTCCACGTTGAGCACCACCGGGTGCCCCTTGGTGGTGATCGCGATCCGGCCGTGGCCGGTGAAGACGCAGTTGAACAGGCCAGCGGAGGAGGCCATGCCGGCGCCGCCGACCATCTTGATGTCGTACTTCAGGGTCGAGTCGAACGCCAGCACGCTGGAGCCATTGATGGACAGCGCGTCGCCGGGCTCCAGGTCGATGATGTGCACCTCCTTGGCGAAGTCGGCGAGGAAGACGTCGCCGCGCCCGGAGACCTTCATCAGCGGCACGCCCTCACCGGTGAGGCGCTGCTTGATGAACTTGCCGATGCCGCCGGAGCCGAGGGCCTGGAACTGCACCTGCCCCTGGTAGGCAACCATCGAACCGACCCGGGCCATCGCCTCGCCGTTGAGCTCGATCTTCAGCATTTTGGAGTTCTGCAGCCGCATGCCCGGCTGCTGGGACTCCTTCTCGAGGTTCTCCGCGGAGAACAGGGCGCTGCGCATGGGTTTCCTTCCCGGGTCAGGATGTGCCTGACCAGCAGGTTAGTGCACCGACGCAACCGCAGGTCAGCCGAAGCGTGGCGTGCCGGAACCGGACGAGTCAGCCCCAGCCGAGCTCGTGCAGCCGCTCGTCGTCGATGCCGAAGTGGTGGGCGATCTCGTGCACCACCGTCACCGCGACCTCCTCGACCACGTCGTCGTCCGTGTCGCAGATCGCCAGGATGGGGTTGCGGTAGATCAGGATGCGGTCGGGCAGCACGCCGGAGTAGTCCCAGCCGCGCGCGGTGAGCGCATGACCCTCGTAGAGCCCGAGCAGGTTCTCCCCCCGCGGCGGGTTGTCCTCGACCAGGATGACCACGTTGCTCATCAGCCCGAGCAGTTCCTCGGGCACCTCGTCGAGCGCCTCGCCGACCAGTTCCTCGAACCGGTCCCGGCTCATCTCCACGGCCACGCGCCCGGTCACTCCCTCACGATCGGCACGCACCACGGCCGGGGCGTCCGCGCGGAACGCCCCGCCGTGTCGTACGTGGTGTCAGGCCAGACGGGCGGTGAGTGTGATCTGCGCGCCCGGCGAGAGCAGGCGGGAGATCGGGCAGTTCTCCTTGGCCGCCTCGGCGAGCTTGGTGAACTGCGCCTCGTCGAGGCCGGGAACCTGACCCACGGTCTCCAGGTCGATGCGGGTCACGGTCATGCCCGCGTCGGTCTTGTCGAAGTGCACCTTGGCGGTCGTCTCCACCGCCGTGTCGGCGGCGCCCGCGTCGGCGAGCTGCTTGGACAGGGCCATCGAGAAGCAGCCGGCGTGCGCGGCCCCGATCAGTTCCTCGGGGTTGGTGCCCTCGCCCTCCTCGAACCGGGACTTGAAGGAGTAGTTGCCGGACAGGCCGCCCTTGCCGGTGCGGAGCGTTCCGGCACCCTCGGTGAGGTTGCCCTGCCAGCGTGCGGAAGCGGTACGGATAGGCATGGCACCGACGCTAACCGAAAGCCCGCCGCCCCGCACCGTACCCGCACGCCTCGATCCGGGCGGGCGGGTGCCGGCTGTGCCATGATTTCGACGCAGGCCCGCGTACGGGAAGGGTGGCCATGTCGCAGGATCTCCCCGTCCCCCGGCAGAACGAGCGGATCTCCACCCGGGACGACCGGCCCGACGACACCACGGTCGTCCAGTGGGGTGACGCAGAGTCGGCCCGCCCGGGCCGGGTGAGCCGCTCGCTGACCGCGCTGGGCCGCGACCGTCGCCTGCCGGCGGTGCTGGCCGGGCTCGGCGCGGTGGCTGCGGTCGCCTCGCTGATCGGCGAGTGGGTGGTGATCACGGTGCCGGTCCCCGAGAACCCGAGCGACGGCGACGCGCCGAGCCGGTTGACCAACGGGGTCTCCGAGATCGGCGGTTTCGGGGCGGCGTACCTGGTGGGGCTGCTCGGGCTGGCGGCCGTGCTGGCGCTGGCGTTGCGCGGCGCACCCGGGGTGCGACGGCATGCCCGGCTCGCCGGGCTGGGTCTGGTGGTGGGCCTGTTCGGCGTGCTCGGCGCCACCGCCTCCGCACTTGAGCAGATCGCCCGGCGGATCCTCTACTTCCTGGCGGACCAGCCGATCGAGGCCGAGCACGGGCGCGGGCTGGTCACCGGCTTCCTCACGGTCGCGCTGCTGGCCGCCGCGCTGCACCTGGCCGGCCGGGATGCGGAGCCCAGCGACGGACGGCCGACGGACGGCGAACCGGCCGACGACCGGCCCGCCCGGCGGCTCCGGGCGGCCGACGACGACCTCCCGCCGGCACCGGCCGATCTGACCGTGCAGCCCACGGTGCCGTTCGCCGGCCCCGAGCGGACCCGCTGAGCCGGCCACCGTCGCGCTTGAACCGGCCGCCGTCGCGCGACGGCCGTGGACCCGGCCGCGGTGGTCATCGGATGGCCGCCACCGGTTGGCCGCCGATTCGCCGGAAAGCCGTGGTTGCCGCCTCTGGGGCGAGATACGGTTGCTGCCCGCCGTTCGACGGTCGCGGCACCGAGGACCTGACCGACCGGTGTGACGGCGGCGGGCGAAGGAGGAACGATGACCCGCCCGGGGCTGCCCAAACTGATCGCCACCGACCTCGACGGCACGCTCGTGCGCAGCGACGAGACCGTCTCCGCGTACACCCACCAGGTGCTGGACCGGGTGCGGTCGGCGGGCATCCCGGTGGTCGGTGCGACCGGGCGCGGCCCCCGCCTGACCGAACTCACCCGTAACGACATCCGGGCCGCCGACTTCCTGGTGCTGGCCGGCGGTGGGCGGGTGGTGGACCAGAGCGACCCGGACGGGCCGGTGGTGCTGCGCGACGAACGCCTGTCCGGCGCGGTGCTCGCCCGGATCCTCGCCGACCTGGAGGCCGCCGTCGGGCCGCTTACCGTCATGGTGGAGGCATCGGACGAACACGACGCGCCCCTCTGGGGCGACTACCACCCGAGTTGGCCGTACCCGGACCGGTTCGAGGCACGCACCCGGGCCGACTGCCTCTCCGGTGAGGTGATCAAGGCGTTCGCCCGGACCGCCGACCACCACGTCGACGAACTGCTGGCCGCCGCCCGCCGGATCGTGCCGCCGCAGGTGGCCACGCTCACCCAGGCCGGGCTGGGCTTCGTCGAGATCTGCCCGCCCGACACGGACAAGGCCAGCGGGCTGACGGTGATCGCCGAGCGGCTCGGGGTGGACCCGGCCGACGTGCTCGTCTTCGGCGACCAGCCCAACGACCTGCCGATGTTCGACTGGGCCGGGTGGGCGCGGGTGGCCGTGGCGAACGCCCACCCGCAGGTGCGCGCCGCCGCGGACGAGATCACACTGCGCAACGACGACGACGGCGTCGCCGTCTACCTGGACCGACTACTCTCCCGGTGATGGGAGATCAACCTCGGCTCGTCGCGAGTGACATCGACGGCACGCTGCTCCGCGACGACCGGACCCTCAGCTCGCGTACCGCGGCGGTGCTGGCCCGCATCTCCGCCGCCGGCACGCCTGTCGTGCTGGTCACCGGCCGCCCGATCCGCTGGCTCCAACTGGTGTACGACCAGCTCGCCGCGCCGCTGCCGGCGATCTGCGCGAACGGCGCGGTGGTGTACGACCCGGCCACCGACGAAGTGTTGCGGGCCGACCCGCTCGCCCCGGAACTGCTGGCCGAGGTGGCCCGGCGGCTGCGCGCCGAGGTGCCCGGGGTGAGTTTCGCGGTGGAGATCGTGGACAGTCGACAGATGCGGCACGAGACCCACTACCCGATGCGGTGGGACGCCGACGCGGAGGCGATCCGGGCCATCGAGTCGCCTGAGGAGCTGCTGGCCGCGCCCGCGGTGAAGCTGCTGGTCCGGGCCGGTGAGCAGGACCCGGACGTGTTCGTCCGGGTGGTGGCCGGCGCGTTGGAAGGGCTGGCCGAGGCGACCCACTCGTCGTACAGCGGGCTGATCGAGATCTCCGCCGCAGGCGTGACCAAGGCCGCCGGCCTGGCCTGGTACGCGGCTCGGCTGGGCATCGACGAGCGGGACGTGCTGGCGTTCGGCGACATGCCCAACGACCTGCCGATGCTGACCTGGGCCGGACGGGCGGTGGCGGTCGCCAACGCCCACCCGGCCGTGCTGGAGATCGCCCACGAGGTCACCGGGCCGAACACCGAGGACGGTGTGGCGGCGTACCTGGAGCAGGTCTTCGAGGTGGACTGACCGGCGGCGCGCCCCGGCCGGCGGGGGTCACAGGTACTGACCGGGGGTGTGGCCCTCGGCGGCGCCGGGCATCCCGGGCATGCCCGGCATCATCGCGCCGGGCCCGCTGGGCAGCGCCTGGCGACCCGAGCGCATCTGTTCGAGCTGGACGCGGGCGGCCATCTGCTGGGCCACCAGCGCGGCCTGGATGCCGTGGAACAGCCCTTCCAGCCAGCCGACCAGCTGGGCGTGGGCGATGCGCAGCTCACCCTCGCTCGGCGCCTGCTCCTCGGTGAACGGCAGCGAGATCCGTTCCAGCTCCTCGCGCAGCTCGGGGGCGAGGCCGTCCTTCAGCTCGACGATCGAGCGTTCGTGGATCTCCCGCATCCGGTGCCGGCTCGCGTCGTCGAGCGGCGCCGCCTTCACCTCTTCCAGCAATTGCTTGATCATGCTGCCGATCCGCATCACCTTGGCCGGCTGCTCGACCAGACGGGTGGGATCCTCACCCTTGCCCTCGTCGGTCTGCATCGTGCCGACCGGGCGGCCGTCCGGCCCGACCACTACCACGGTGCCGGGGATGCCGTCGTTGCCCTGTTCGTCGTCGTGTCCGGCGGAATGCGCTTGGGTCATGGCTCCCATCTTTGCCCACCCCGCCGACGCCCACGCGCCGGGTCCGCCGGGCACGCTACGGTCGCCGCATGCCCACCGACCCCCGCGAGGTGCTGACCCGACCGTCCCCGCCCCCGGACGCGACCGTCGTCTACGGCGACCACCCCGACCAGTGCGCGGACCTGCGGCGGCCGGCCGGCGAAGGGCCACCCCGGCCGCTTGTGGTCGTGGTGCACGGCGGCTTCTGGCGGGCCGAGTACGACCGCGGGCACACCGGTCCGATGGCGGCGGCGCTGGCCGCGCTCGGTCATCCGGTCGCCCAGCTCGAATACCGCCGTACCGGCCGGCCGGGCGAGGGCTGGCCACACACCCTCACCGACGTGCGCGCCGGGATCGCGGCACTGCCGGCACTGGCCGCCGCGGCGCTGCCCGGCGTGGTGTCGCCGGTCCCTCCGATCGTTGTCGGCCACTCGGCCGGTGGGCACCTGGCGCTGCACGTGGCCGGGCACGCCCCGGACACGGTGGGCGGGGTGCTTGCCCTGGCACCGGTGGCCGACCTCGCCGAGGCGTACCGGCTGGATCTGGACGGTGGGGCGGTGGCCGCGCTGCTCGGCGGCGGGCCGGCCGACGTGCCGGACCGGTACGCCTTCGCCGATCCGTCGGCATCCGTGCCCATTCGATCACGCATCGTAGTCATGCACGGAAAGTTGGACGCCCAGGTGCCGGTGACGATCAGCCGCTCCTGGGGGGCTGCGGACCGGGCGGCGGGTGGCAGCGCCACGCTCGTGGAGCTGTCCGAATGCGAGCATTTCGGGCTGATCGCACCGGACTCGGCGGCGTGGCCACGTGTGGTCCAGGCGTTGCGGTCCCTTCACTATGCTCTTCCCACCATTGACGCAGCGTCGCCCAGCAGGTAGAACGCCGAAGGGGCGTGCACCATGGCCGCCCCGTCGGGAAGGAAATCGGTGGCACAGATGAACCGCAGGCGGGCCCTGCAACTGCTGGCCGCGCTGGGCACCACCGGGCTCGCGGCGGGTTGCGGCCCGGGCGACGACGCCGACGAGGAGGCCGGGTCCGGCAAACCGATCAAAATCGGCCTGATCGTGCCCGGTAGCGGGGCGAACAAGGCCATCGGCGACGATCTCGCCAACGGCCTCCAGCTATTCCTCAACATGCGCGACGAGCGCATCGGCGGGCACCCGGTCACCGTCGTGACCGCCGAGGAGGGCACTACCGCCGCCAGCGGCAAGGCCGCCGTCGACCGGCTGGTCAAGGAAGGCGTGCTCGCGCTCACCGGCGTGGTCAACCCGGTCGTGATGGACGGCATCAAGAACGCCGTCGAGCAGGCCCGGGTGCCGCTTCTCGGCTCCAACGCCTCCCCCTCGACCCTGCAGGGCGCCTTCTACATCTGGCGCACGTCGTACGTGCTGACCGAGCCCGGCGAGGCACTCGGGCAGTACCTGCGGGAGAAGCTCGACGAGTCCAGCCGGATCGCCGTCTTCGGCACCCGCGGCCCCGGCAGCGAGGACGTCATCGAAGGGCTGCGCCGCGCGTACGAGCAGGGTCGGCGGCTCACCGGGGACCCCGTCCTCACCGAGGACGACCCCAACCCGCCGCGCACCCTCTACTCTGGACCGATCCGCAAGGCGCTGGAACGCAAGACCGACGCGGTCTTCTGCCACTACTCCGGCGCGCAGGCCGTGCAGTTCGTCAGACAGCTCTACGCCCAGGGCTACCGGGGGCCGATCTACGCCCCCGGGTTCCTCACCGAGGGCGCCACGCTCGAACAGCTCGACGACGGCGAGAAGGGCCGGGAGCGAGGGCTGATCCAGGCGAACGGCATCGAGACGGCGCTGAACTACTCGGCCGACCTCAACAACACCGCGAACCGGATCTTTGCCTCGGCGTACCGGAAGACGTTCAACGCCACCCCGACCACGTACGCGATGGCCTCCTACGACGCCGCGCTGGTGCTGGACAAGGCGATCCGGCTGGCCGGGGTGAACCCGTCGGCGCAGCAGGTCAACCTCGCGCTCGGCAAGATCGGGCAGGTGGACAGCCCGCGTGGCACCTGGCAGTTCAACCAGACCCGCACCCCGCAGCAGAAGTGGTACCTGCGCCGGGTGCAGACCGACGGCCGGCTGCTGGCGAACGTGGTCATCAACGAGTTGGCCACGCTGGGCTGACCGGACCGGCGGCCGCCCGCCGGTCCGCGGTGGGCGGCGCGACGACGTCGGTCAGTGGCGCAGCTCCGCGATGCAGCACTTCACGCTGCCGCCGCCCTTCTTCAGCTCGGTCAGCTCCACCGGCAACGGCTGGTAGCCGGCTGCTTTCAGCTTGCCGGCCAGTCGGCTCGCCTCGTGGTTCAACACCACGTGGAGGCCGTCGCTGACCAGGTTCAGGCCGAACGCCAACGCGTCCTCGTCGTCGGCGACGAGCGCGTCCGGGAAGAGCTGCGCCAGCACCCGCTGGCTGGCGGCGGAGAACGCGCCCGGGTAGTAGGCGATGTTCCCGTCGTCGATCGACGCGAGCGCGACATCCAGGTGGTAGAAGCGCGGATCGACCAGCCGCAGGGAGACGACCGGACGGCCCAGCGCCTCCTGCGCCTCGGCGTGCGCGGCCGGATCGGTCCGGAAACCGTGACCGGCGAGGACCAGGCCGCCGTGGGCGCCCGGCAGGTAGGCGAAGTCGCCCTCGCCCTCGTTCGTCTCGCTCGGCGCGATGAACCGCCAGCCCCGCGCCTCGTAGAAGGCCCGGTGCACGCCGGCCTCGGCGGTCCGCTGCTCGTGCTTGAACCGGGCGCCGTAGACGGTGCCGTCGACCACGAACGCGCCGTTGGCCGCATAGACCATGTCCGGCAGTCCGACCCCCGGGGTGAGCACGTGCACCTCGTGACCCAGCCCGAGCAGCGTCTCCCGCAGCCGGTCCCACTGCTTGACCGCCAGGTCGGTGTCCACCGCGGTGGTCACGTCCATCCACGGGTTGATCGCGTACTCGATCGTGAAGTGCTCGGGCGAGCACATGAGATATGTCCGCTTTCGCGGGACTCGCTGCTGGTTCACGGTCACCAAGGGTAGGTAGGGTACAACTTTGGTAACAGCCACGAGCATTGCTTCCCCGGAGCGGAACGTTGCAGATAGACGCGGTCGACCAGCGAATCATTGCGTTGCTTGTGGCAGACGCCCGAGCCTCGTACGCGGACATCGGCACCCGGGTGTCACTCTCCGCCCCCGCCGTCAAACGACGGGTCGACAGGCTCCGCGCGACAGGCGTCATCCGCGGATTCACCGCCGTCGTCGACCCCGCCGCCGTCGGCTGGACCACCGAGGCGTTCGTGGAACTGTTCTGCGCCGGCCGGACCACCCCGGCGCAGATCGGCGCCGCCGCCCGCCGACACCCCGAGGTGGTCGGCGCGTACACCGTCTCCGGCGAGGCGGACGCGCTGGTTCACCTGCGCGCCGCCGACATCTCGCACCTGGAGGACGCGCTGGAACGGCTGCGGGCGGAGTCGTTCGTCACGTCCTCCCGCAGCACGATCGTGCTCTCCCGGCTGGTCGAGTCCCCCGGCGTCGGGCCGTCCACCACCTGACCTCACGCCCGCGGCGTCGACGGTGAGCGGCGTCGACGGTGGGGCCGCATCGGCGGCCGCCGACGGCTCAGAGGTACATGCCGGTGCGGGGCTCCTGCTCCGACGACCGGGCCGGCTTGTCGCCCTCGCCGAAGAAGCGCTTGCCGCCGAACTCCCCGTGCAACCGGTCGTCCAGTTCGTCGGCCAGACCGGTCATCACCTGCACCGCGAGCATCAGATGGGTGGCCTGGAAGTTGCGGCCGAACACCGGAATCGACGCCCACACCGTGTCGTCGGCGCAGTAGAGCCGGCCGATCGGCATCCGGTTGGTCAACTCGGACAGCTTCACGTACAGCCGCTCGGTCGGCTCCACCTCGGTCAGCACCGGCGAGAACACGTCGACGAGCGGCGGATTGTCGCGGACCCGCACGAACACCATCGCCGAGCCGGCCCGGATGTTGATGTCACCGTCGGAGTCGACCTGGATCTGGTCGGACTTCGACTTCAGCATGGTCGACACCACCGTGCGTACCCGTTCCTCAAGGGCCAGCACGTCGTTCTCGTCCGCCTGGGCCGCCGCCGCGGCGGCCAGCGCCTCGTCCAGGTCGGCCTCCACGTCCGAGTCCGGGCCGAACTCGCTGCGGGCGGTGCCCAGCGCCTCCACCGGCAGCGGCTCGTCCTCGGCGTCGTGCACCAGATAGACCAGGAAGGCCGGATGCGGTGCGCCGTAGACGTCGCGCAGGGTCCGGGACAGCACCGCCGACAACCGGGTGGCCTCGTCGACGCCGCAGTCCAGACCGAACCGTTCGCCCGAATCCGGCACCACGCCGGGCGGCGACCAACCCAACGCGACCATGTCCGCCACCGCCGCCCGGTCCAGCCGGTAGCCCTGCGGCAGGGTGGCGTTGCCGACCGCCCGAGCCGAACGACGCCCCTCCTCGCCCGCGTCCACGCTCACCGAGTAGACGGCGTCCCCGGTGCCGGAGGCGGTCGGGTCGAGCGTGACCTCCAGGTGCGCCCCGGCGGGCAGCTCACGCAGCCGGTCGGCCAGCGCCCGGGCGAACTCCCGCCAGGCCTCCGTCACCTTGGACCGGAGGTCGGCCGTCGTCGGTTCGTCAAGCAGGATCGACTCGTGATGCTCCGGCGTACCGCCGGAAGGCTGCTCGACCGGCGCCGAGGGGTGGTCTGCCGTCATGATCGCCTCCGTCCGTTCCCGTCACCCTACCCACGCGCGGTGGTCACGGACCCCCTGCGCTCGGCGACACGGCCGGGCCGGGCGCGCGGCGCGGTCAGGGCGGCTCCACGAGGCGGCCGGAGCCCTGTCGGGGTGACCGGGCGGCCGCTACTCGGCCGGGGTCGTCCCGTCCAGGCCCACCGGCCAGGAGCCGGCCAGCCCGCTGAGCCGGTCGGCCACCACGGCCGGGTCCGCACCACGCCCCACGGCCAGCCCCAACAGGTACGCGGTGACCGGCGCTCCCGGGCGGGCCACCTGATGCGCCACGTCCCGGGCCACATCAAGCACCGTCGACACGGGCACCTCGGCCCGATCCAGTTCCAGTTCGGCGCAGACCGCCGTGACCCAGTCGTCCAGCACCGTCATTGCGCCCACTCCTCCGCCCGGCGTACGTCCTCGTCAGTGTCGCAGTCGAACCAGGGCGGCGGCCCCGAGCCGGGCCAGGACAGTTCGCGGACGGCGGCACCGGCGAGCAGCCCGCGCACCGGCGCTCCGTCGACACCGCCACCGCGCTGTGCCGCGAGCCGGCCCAGGGCGGCCCGCAGTTTTGGCGCCCGCCACACCGCGCAGAGCTGCTGCCGGCGACCCTCGCCGTCCACGTAACAGGCCAGCGCGGCGGTCGACGCCTCCAGCGCGTACCGCAATTCGGCCAGCGCGGCGGTCGTGAGCAGGGGCAGGTCGGCGGCGAGCAGGGCGACCACGCGGATGCCAGGGTCGACAAGCGCCAGCCCGGCCGCCGCCGCGGCCACCGGGCCACCACCGGGCGGCACCTCACGAGTCACCCGGACGCCCTGCGGCACCGGCCCGACCGGGCCGACGACGATCCGCTGGTCCGCGTCGGCCACCGCGGCCAGCACCCGGCGCAGCATCGGTCGGCCACCGACCGGGCGGGCCGGTTTGTCCACACCGCCCATCCGTCGCGCCGCCCCACCGGCGAGCACGACCGCCGCGTACGCCGTCACCGCCCCACCCTATCGACGGCCGGCACGCCGGACCCGAGGCGCGGCCGGGCCGCCACGCCCCGAAGGCGGCGGCGCGAGAGCGGAACAGGCCGGGTGCGGGTGCGGGGTGGGCGGGGCCGGGGAAGGATGGCGGCATGGGACGGGCGACTGACCAGCGGGGCGTACTCCGGATCGACCTCGACGCGGCGGGCGGCGGCGGCCGGACGCGGATACGCCGGCAGGACACGCTCGCGGTCGAGGAGCCGCTGGAGATCCGGGTCGGGGCCGCCGGGCCGGGTCGACGCCGGCCGCTCGCCGTGACGATGCGTACGCCCGGCGACGACCTGGACCTGGCCATCGGGTTCCTGCTCACCGAGGGACTGATCCGGTCGGCGGAGGATGTGCACACCGCGCAGCTCTGCGCCGGGGCGGAAACCCCGAACACCTACAACGTCGTGGACGTCGTGCTGTCCCCGGGTGTGCCGGAACCGGCCACCGACCCGGCGCGCAACTTCTACACCACCAGTTCCTGCGGCGTCTGCGGCAAGGCCAGCATCGAGTCGGTGCGTACCCGGTCGCAATTCGCGGTGCGGGACGACCCGCTTGTGGTCACCGCCGAACTGCTGGCCGGGCTGCCGGACCGGCTGCGTGCCGCCCAGCGCGCGTTCGACCGCACCGGGGGACTGCACGCGGCGGGTCTCTTCACCGCCGACGGTGAACTGGTGGTGCTGCGCGAGGACGTCGGGCGACACAACGCGGTGGACAAGGTGCTCGGCTGGGCCACCCGGGAGGGCCGGCTGCCGCTGGCCGGGCACGTGCTGCTGGTTTCCGGCCGGGCCAGCTTCGAACTCACCCAGAAGGCCTGGATGGCCGGGGTGCCGCTGCTCGCGGCGGTGTCCGCGCCCAGCACGCTCGCCGCGGAGCTGGCCGAGGAAGCCGGGATGACACTCGTGGGGTTCCTGCGCGGCCCCACCATGAACGTCTACGCGGGTGCGCAGCGCCTCGCCGAGTGAACCGAGGACACCCGCCGGCTCACCGGCGGGGGCGTCGGCGGCGAGGTCGCAGCACCCCGTCACCGGCCGACGCGGGCCAGTCGTCCAACCGTGACGGTGCCACCCCGCGACGCAGCACGTCATCGAGCAGCACCGCCAGGGAATAGGTGGGGTGGGCGGTCAGCACCCGTTCCAGGGCGACCGCGGCCAGCGCGCCGTGCCCGGCGCGCCAGGCGGCGAACGCGAGCAACGTGCCGGGCGCGTCGATCAGGTCCGGCTCGGCGCGACGCAGCACGTCGGTCCAGAGGCTGATGTCCTCGTCCCGACCGTCGGTGCGGGACCAGGCGTGGTCGCGCACCGGAACGTGGGTGAGCAGCACGGTCAGCCACGCCACCTCGTCGTCGTCGAGCCGCTCGCCGCGCCGCTGCCGGCGGAGGGCGGCCCGCACCGCCGCCGCGCCGGCGGCCCGCACGGCACGCGCCTGCCCGCCCCGTCGGGGGTCGTCGGCCGGTCGGGGGTCGTCACCCGGTCGGGGGTCGTCACCCGGTCGGGGGTCGTCACCCGGTCGGGGGTCGTCGCCCGGGCCGCTGCCGGGCAGGGTCCCGGTCAGCGCGGCCAGGCGGCGGCGGGCCCGACCGGTGGCCCGGCGCATGGCGAGTCGGACCGGCCCGTCGATCGGGGACACCTGCGCCGCCAGCGCCGCCCGGTCGGGCAGGGCGACCTGGCCGGCGAAGACCGCGGCGGCGCTGACCTGGCTGGCCGACGGGTCGTACGGGGTGCCCTCGGCGGGGCAGCAGGTCGGCTCGGCACAGAGGTAGGACCACCACCGGCCGTCGGTCACCCGCAGGACGTCGAGGACGACGAGCCCGGCCGCGTCCAGCGCCTCGCCCAGGGCGTCCACGGCACTGGTCACCCGGGTCGCCGGACCGTATCCGACGACGGTCGCGGAGTCGGCGTCCTGCCGGGCCACCACCTGCGCCAGGTGCCGGACCGCCGGGCCGGGCTCCGCGTCCGGCTCGGGCAGGTCACCGCGGGCGGCGAAGACCACCCGTCGATCCCGTACGGCTATCACGACGACGCTGTCGGCCGGGTGGAAGCCGAGCAGGTAGGGCACGGCGGCGACCAGGTCCGCCGGCGAGCGGACGGAGAGGTGGGGGCGCTCGGTCGAGTTCATGCCGGGAGACTGCGCCGCCGCGAACCACCCCGGCAGCCCCCTGTGGACGACACGCGGTTCGTCCACAGATACGCACCGTGTTCTTGCAGGTCGGCGGCGAACGTCACCGGTCGCGATGACGACCAGCCCGCGAGTTGTCCCAGGTACCGGCTACCTTGCGCTCATGGACGTGGCGTACCTGCGGGCACACCCGGAGCATCTACCGGCCTTCCTGACCCACCAGCGGATCCGGGAGACGCCGGTCGCCGGGGGTGACATCTGCACCGCCTCCCGGCTGACCCTGGAGGACGGGCACTCCCTGTTCACCAAGGCCTGGCCGGAGCGGTCGACCCGCCCTCGGCCGGACGACTTCTTCGCCACCGAGGCGGCCGGGCTGCGCTGGCTGCGCGAGGCCGGCTCGGTGCCGGTGCCCGAGGTGCTGGTCGCGTTGCCCGACCTGCTCGCGCTCGACTGGGTGGAACCCGGCGAGCCGACGCGGGAGGCCGCGGCGGCGTTCGGTCACGACCTGGCCGGGCTGCACCGCGCCGGCGCGCCCGCCTTCGGGGCGGAGTGGACCGGTTTCATCGGCGCGCTGCCGCAGGACAACACGCCCGACCCCGGTCCCTGGCCGGACTGGTTCGCCCGGTCCCGTCTCCTGCCCTATCTGCGGATGTCGGTGGATCGCGATGCGCTCGACCCGTCCGGGGCGGCGCTCGTCGAGCAGCTGGTCGACCGGATCGGCGAGTTCGGCGGCGACGAGCCGCCGGCCCGCGTGCACGGCGACCTCTGGCCGGGCAACCTGCTCTGGGGCGCCGACGGGCGGGTCTGGTTGGTCGACCCGGCGGCGCACGGCGGCCACCGGGAGACCGACCTGGCTCAGCTCGCCCTCTTCGGCGGCCCACCCCACCTGGACCGGATCATGGCCGCCTACCGGGAGGCCTGGCCACCGGCCGACGGCTGGCGTGAGCGGGTGCCGCTGCACCAACTGCACCTGCTGCTGGTGCACACCGCGCTCTTCGGCCCGGCATACGCGGACGCCGTGGTCTCCACCGCACGGGCCGCCCTCAGCGGCGTCCGACGCGCTACGGTCGACGGATGACCGCCCCGCGCACGACGGCCGGCGTTCTCGCCGACCGGTACGGTCGCGTTGCCCGGGACCTGCGGGTCTCGCTGACCGACAAGTGCAACCTGCGCTGCACCTACTGCATGCCTGCCGAAGGGCTGCCCTGGCTGGCCGGTCCGCAACTGCTCACCGACGAGGAGATCATCCGCCTGGTGAGCGTCGCGGTGTGCCAACTCGGTGTCACCGAGGTGCGCTTCACCGGCGGTGAGCCGCTCATCCGGCCGGGCCTGCCCACCATCGTGGCGGCCGTCGCGGCACTGACGCCCCGACCCCGCATCTCGCTGACCACCAACGGCATCGGTCTGGCGCGGCTGGCCCCGACGCTGCGCGCCGCGGGGGTGGACCGGGTCAACGTCTCGCTCGACACGCTGGACCGGGACCGCTTCACCGCGCTCACCCGTCGGGACCGGCTCGCCGACGTGCTCGCCGGACTGGCCGGTGCCGCGACCGCCGGGCTGACCCCGGTGAAGATCAACACGGTGCTGATGCGGGGGGTCAACGACGACGAGGCGCCGGCGCTGCTCCGGTTCGCGCTCGCGCACGACTACGAGCTGCGGTTCATCGAGCAGATGCCGCTGGACGCCCAGCACGGCTGGGACCGTTCGACGATGGTCACCGCGGACGAGATCCTGGCCTCCCTGCGTACCGGCTTCACGCTCGCGCCGGACCCGTCGGAACGGGGTGCCGCGCCCGCCGAGACCTGGCTGGTGGACGGCGGGCCGGCTCGGGTCGGCGTGATCGCCAGCGTGACCCGGCCGTTCTGCGGCGACTGCGACCGTGCCCGGCTCACCGCCGACGGCCAGGTGCGCAACTGCCTCTTCGCCACCGAGGAGTCCGACCTGCGGGGCGCGCTGCGCGCCGGTGCCGACGACGAGGAACTGGCCCGGCGCTGGCGGGCCGCGATGTGGACCAAGCGGGCCGGGCACGGCATCGACGATCCGACGTTCCTGCAACCCGCGCGGTCGATGTCGGCGATCGGAGGATGAGGGTGGAGCTGACCGTCCGCTACTTCGCCGGCGCCCGCGCGGCTGCCGGCCGGGCCGAGGAGACCGCATCCGCCGGCCGGTCACTCGACGAACTCCTGGATGAGCTGACCGCCCGGCACGGTGAACGCCTCGCCGTGGTGCTGAAGGCGGCGAGTTTTCTGGTCGACGGGATCGCCTGTCATGATCGTCAGGTGCTGTTGCCGGCCGGGGTGACGGTGGACGTGCTGCCCCCCTTCGCGGGCGGCTGAGGGAGGCTCGCGTGCTGGCGATGGCAACATTCCTGGGTGTCGTCGTGCTCGTGATCGCCCTCATCCACTACTACCTGTGGCGGCGGCTGGTCCGGGACACCACACGCCCCGGCCGCTGGCGCCGGACCGGTGCGGTGGCGCTGACGGTGCTCGCCGTGCTCATCCCGGTAACCATGGCCGGCACGCGTTCCGGCTGGTACTGGCTGGCCTGGCCCGGCTACCTCTGGCTGGCGCTGATGTTCTACCTGCTGGTGCTGCTGGTGGTGCTCGAAGTGCCGACCGCGCTGGCCCGGTTCGTGCTGCGACGGCGGGCCCGCTCAGCCGCGGTCCCGGAGCCCGAGCCGACGCTCGTGGGTGTCGGCGCCGACACGGCCACGCCGTCCACCGCCGACCGGCCCGCCACGCCGCCCACCGCCCCCGACCGGGTCGGCGCACCGTCCGCCGCCGGCGGGACCGGGACGCCACCGGACGGCACGTCGTCCGCCACACCGCCGGTCGAGGGGTCGTCCACCGCCGGGACTACCGACCACGACCCGTCCCGCCGCCTGCTGCTCGCCCGTGGGGCGGCCATCTTCGCCGGGCTCACCGCCGCCGGCCTGACCGGCTACGGCGTGCGCACCGCGATGGGCCCGCCTCAACTGGACCGGGTGCGCATCCCGCTGGCCAAACTGCCCCGGAGCATGGACGGTCTCCGGATCGCCACCGTCTCCGACATCCACCTCGGGCCGCTGCGCGGCCGGGCGCACACCGAGCGCATCGTCTCGATGATCAACAAGCTGGACGCGGATCTGGTCGCGGTGGTCGGCGACCTGGTCGACGGCACGGTGGCCGAACTGGGCGAGGCGGCCGAGCCGCTTCGCGACCTGCGTTCCCGCTACGGGAGCTTCTTCGTCACCGGCAACCACGAGTACTACTCGGGCGTGGAGGAGTGGGTCCGCGAGGTGGACCGGCTCGGCCTGCGCGTGCTCCAGAACGAACGGCAGGAGATCCGTGCGCGCGGTGGCGTGCTGGATCTGGCCGGCGTGAACGACGTGAGCGCCGACGGCACCGGGTTGGCGGCACCCGCCGACTACGCCGCCGCGCTCCGTGACCGCGATCCGAGCCGACCGGTGGTGCTGCTGGCCCACCAGCCGGTGGCCGCACACGAGGCGGCGAAGTTCGGCGTCGACCTGCAGCTCTCCGGGCACACCCACGGCGGCCAGATCGTGCCGTTCAACCTGGCGGTGAAGCTCGAACAGCCGGTCGTGTCCGGTCTCGGCGAGGTGGACGGCACGAAGGTCTACGTGACGAACGGCGCCGGTTTCTGGGGTCCGCCGGTACGGGTCGGCGCGCCGCCCCAGGTGACGCTCGTCGAACTGCGCGCCCCATAGCGCGCCGGGGCCGTCGAGTCCAGCACCGCATTGCTCAGGTCACGCGTTCGCGTGGCGACGGGCGGGCGGCGGACCCGACGTGACAGGATGCGGCGTGCCTCCGTTCAGTCCCGCACCCCCCGGTGGCCTCCCCCCGTACGTGGCGGATCTGCACATCCACTCGAAGTACTCCCGCGCGTGCAGCCGCGACCTCACCCTGCCGAACCTCGCCTGGTGGTCCCGGCGTAAGGGCATCGCGGTGCTGGGCACCGGCGACTTCACCCATCCCGCCTGGTACGACCACCTGCGGGAGACGCTGCGTCCGGCCGAACCGGGCCTGTACCGCCTCGCGCCCGAGGCGGAGCGGGACGTCGCCCGGCGGCTGCCGCCCCGGCTGGCCAGCGAGGCGGAGGCGGACCCGGTCCGGTTCATGCTGAGCGTGGAGATCTCCACGATCTACAAGCGGGGCGACCGGACCCGCAAGGTGCACCACCTGATCTACCTACCGGACCTGGACGCGGTGGCCCGGTTCAACACCGCGCTGGGCCGGATCGGCAACCTCGGCTCCGACGGCCGGCCGATCCTCGGGTTGGACTCCCGGGACCTGCTGGAGATCACCCTGGAGGCGAGCCCGGACGGCTACCTGGTGCCGGCGCACATCTGGACGCCGTGGTTCTCCGCGCTCGGCTCCAAGTCCGGCTTCGACGCGATCGCCGACTGCTACGCCGACCTGGCCGACCACATCTTCGCCGTGGAGACCGGCCTGTCCTCCGACCCGGAGATGAACTGGCGGGTCGGCAGCCTGGACCGCTACCGGCTGGTGTCGAATTCGGACGCGCACTCGCCGCCGGCCCTGGCCCGGGAGGCCACCGTCCTCACCGCGAACCGGGACTACTTCGCGATCCGCGAGGCGCTGCGCACCGGCGACGGGCTGGCCGGCACGGTCGAGTTCTTCCCCGAGGAGGGCAAGTACCACGCCGACGGGCACCGGCTGTGCGGGGTCAACTGGTCACCGGAGCGGACCCGCGAGGCGGGCGGGCGCTGCCCGGAGTGCGGCAAGCCGCTGACCGTGGGCGTACTGAGCCGGGTCGAGGAGCTGGCCGACCGGCCGCTCGGGCACCGTCCGGCGCACGCACTCCCGGTGGCGCATCTGGTGCCGCTGGGCGAGATCCTCGGCGAGCTGAACCGGGTGGGCGCACGGTCGAAGAAGGTCGAGGGCAAACTCCACGATCTGGTCGCCGCGCTCGGCCCGGAGCTGGAGATCCTGACGCGTACCCCGCTTGCGGAGATCGGCCGGGTCGGCGGCGAACTGCTCGCGGAGGGCATCGGCCGGCTGCGCCGTGGCGAGGTCCACCGGGTGCCCGGCTACGACGGCGAGTATGGGGTGATCACGCTGTTCGACCCGGCGGAACTGGGTGGTCCGGGGGGCGGGGCCGGGCAGGAGACGCTGTTCGACGTACCCGTGCCCGCGCAGCGTCGGCCCGTGGAGCCGGCGCCGAAGCCGAAGGGCAAGCGCCCGGCGGCGGCCCGCCCGGAGCCGAAGCGGACCCCGCCGCCGCCGATCGCGCCGCAGCCGTCCCCGCACGAGCCGTTCGAGCCGATGCTCGCCGGGATGGAGGAGGTCGGCACCGGTCTGCTGGACCGGCTGGACGCGATGCAGCGGGTGGCCGCGTCCGCGCCGGGTGGGCCGCTGCTCATCGTGGCCGGACCGGGCACCGGAAAGACCCGGACGCTCACCCACCGGATCGCCTACCTGTGCGCGGAGCTGAACGTCTTCCCGGACCAGTGTCTGGCGATCACGTTCACCCGGCGGGCCGCCGAGGAGCTGCGGCACCGGCTGGACGTGCTGCTCGGCCCGGTCGCCGAGGACGTCACCGTGGGTACGTTCCACTCGCTGGGCCTGACCGTGCTGCGGGAGAACGCGGCGGCGGCCGGCCTGCCGGCGGACTTTCGGATCGCCGACGACACCGACCGGGCGACGGCCCGTGCCGAGGCCGGCGACGACGCGCAACGGTACGTGGCGCTGCTGCGCAAGCGGGACCTGGTCGATCTGGACGAGCTGCTGACCCTGCCGGTGGCGTTGCTCAGGGGCGACCGGAAGTTGGCCCGGGAGTACCGCGAACGGTGGAAGTGGATCTTCGTAGACGAGTACCAGGACGTCGACGCGGTGCAGTACGAGCTGCTGCGGCTGCTCAGCCCGCCGGACGGCAACCTGTGCGCGATCGGCGACCCGGACCAGGCGATCTACTCGTTCCGGGGCGCCGACGTCGGCTACTTCCTGCGTTTCTCCCAGGACTTCACCGATGCCCGTCTGGTGCGGCTGAACCGCAACTACCGTTCCTCGGCGCCGATCCTGGCCACCGCCGTACAGGCCATCGCGCCGTCGTCGCTGGTCCGGGGTCGACGCCTCGACCCGGCCCGGCTCGACCCGGAAGCGCCACTGGTCGGCCGGTACGCGGCCGGCTCGGTCGCCGACGAGGCCGACTTCGTGGCCCGCACCGTCGACGAGCTGGTCGGTGGGCTGTCGCACCGGTCGCTCGACACGGGTCGGATCGACGGCCGGGCCACCTCGCTGTCCTTCTCGGACATCGCCGTGCTCTACCGCACCGACGCGCAGGCCGCGCCGATCGTCGACGCCCTGACCCGGGCGAACATCCCGGTGCAGAAGCGCTCGCACAACCGGCTGCGCGACCGGCCCGGCGTGGCGGCCATCGCCCGCGAGCTGCGCCACGCCGGCCCGGACGGTTCGCTGACCGCCCGGGTACGCCAGGCCGGGCAGGTCCTGGCCGAGCGTTTCGCCGTGCCGACGCTCGACGGCTCCGGCGCGGTACGCCCGGAGGACGTCCGTACCGCGGTGGACCTGCTCGCCCCGCTGGCCCGCCGCTGCGAGGACGACCTCGGGTTGTTCCTCCACCAGCTCGCCACCGGCGCCGAGGTGGACGCGCTGGACCCGCGTGCCGAGGCGGTCACACTGCTGACCCTGCACGCCGCCAAGGGGTTGGAGTTCCCGGTGGTGTTCCTGGTCGGTGCGGAGGAAGGGCTGCTGCCGCTGCGCTGGCCCGGCACCGAGCCGGACGAGGACGCGGTGGCCGAGGAACGCCGGTTGTTCTTCGTGGGGCTGACCCGGGCGCAGGACCGGCTCTACGTCAGTCACGCCGTCCGGCGGGCACGGCACGACGCGGAACGGGAGACCCGACCGTCGCCCTTCCTCGACGTGATCGACCCGGCGCTGTTCGAACGTCTCAACGCGGCCGAGCCCCGCCGCGCCAAGGACCACCAGCTCCGCCTGATCTGAAAGGAAGGGCCCCTTCTTAACGCCTCCGGTAGAGGAGGGCCCCTTGCTAACACGGAGTGGAGGGGGGCCCGCTCAACACCCGCCGGTCGGGCGCAGCGGCGGGCACGCGGCGTGACCGGAGGCCGCCGGCGGGAGCAGCAGCGTGACCGCCGGCCGGCCGGCGGGCGCGGTGGCGGCGTCAGGTCAGCACCACGGCGAGCCAGGCGCCGGCGAGGATGGCCGGGCCGAACGGCACCGGCGTGTCCCGGCGTATCCGGCCGGCGGCCAGCAGCACGAGGACGGCCGTGCCGGCGAGCACGTGCGGCAGGAGCAGCCCGAGCCGCAGCGTCGGCCAGCCGAGCCACCCGAGCGGCAGCCCGAGCGCGGCGGCGAGCTTCACGTCACCGAAGCCGAGCCGGCACCGGGGCAGCAGTGCCAGCAGGGCGTGCCCGGCGAACGAGAGCAGAGCCGCGACCATGGCGAGCGCCAGGCGACCCGGTTGGCCGGTGGCCAGCGCGGTCGCGGCCAAGCCGCACCCACCACCGAGGACGGTGACGCCGACCAGCCGGTCGGGCAGCCGCAGGGCGGTCAGGTCGGTCACCACGAGGGCCGGCCCGACGGCGGCGACCGCCAGCAGGGCCGGCAGCGCGGAATCGTCGCCGCGGGTGAGGGCCAGCCCGCCGAACGCCACGGCACCGGCGAGGGCGAGGGCTGCCCGCCTTGGCACCCGCCCCCGCACCGCACCCCCGACGGCAGCGGGGACGCCGACCGCGGTGGGGACGGCGACGGCGGTGGGGACGGCGACCGCCTCGGGGACGGCGACCGCAGCGGTGGGGACGGCGACCGCAGCGGCTCCCGCTGCCGGGGTGGCGAGGAACTGCCGGGCGACCGGGACCGCGACCCATCCGGCAAGCGCCCCGAGGAGCGCGACCGAGGTCATCAATCCCGTCGACACGGCACGGGACGCTACGGGCCGGTCGGTTCCCGGGTCGTCCCGTTCACGGCTGGTGGTGCGGATCGGCGGGGACGCTCGGTGCTCACCACCACCGCCACGCCGGCCACGATGACCGCGCCGCCGAGCAGCACCTGCGGGGTGATCGGTTCCGCCGCCAGCAGCGCGCCGAGCGCCACCGCGACCGCCGGGTTCACGTACGCGTACGTGGAGACCAGGGAGATCGGCGCGTTGGCGAGCAGCCAGACGTACGCGGTGAACGCGACGAGTGAACCGGCCACCATCAGGTAGGCGAGCGCCGCCCAGGACCGCCCGGTCACCTGGGCGATGCTGAAGCCGCGCAGTTCGCCCCGGGCCGCCCCGAGAGCCGCGAGCGCCGCCGCGCCGGCCATCATCTCGTAGACGGTGGCGACAAACGGGTCGGCGGGCATCGGGATCCGCCCGGCCAGGTACGAGCCGACGGACCAACTGGTGGCGGCCACCACCACGATCGCCGCTCCGGCAATCGGCACCCCGTCCACGCCGTCGCGGGGCAGCACCAGCAGGACCAGGCCGACGAAACCGAGCGTCACTCCGGCGAACGTCCACGGTCCGGGGCGGTCCCCGCCGGCCGTGCGCAGCAGCACGACGAGCAGCGGCACGGTGGCCACCAGCAGCGCGGCCACTCCGGACGGCACCGCGGTCGCGGCCGGGCCGGATTCGGCGAGCACCACCAGGCCGTTGCCGCCGGTGAGCAGCAGCACGCCGATCAGCGCGGCGGAGCCGAGTCGACGTGCCGGCACCCGCAGTGCGCCCGGTCCGCGACGCAGGCGCAGGACCACCGCGAGCACCGCGGCGGCGGCGGCGAACCGCATGGCGGCGGAGATGAGCGGCGGCAGCGACTCGACCGCGACCCGGATGCCCAGGTAGGTCGAGCCCCAGAGCAGATAGACCAGCACCAGCGCGGTCCAGATCAGCGCGGTGCTAGCCGGCGGCGCGGGGGGATCGACGGCGTTCGTCGCGGTGGAAGGGCGTGAGCTCATCGTGGGACCACGCTACGGTGGCCACGGCGTCGGCGTCTCCGGTTGGTGGCTGCCGTCTCAGCACTGACGTACGCGGGAGGCGTTCATGTCGAACTACGGACCACCGGGTGGCGGCTCTTCGGAGCCGTGGACGGGGCACCGCCCGGGGGACGGCTACGTCCCGCAGCCCGATCCGCGTTACGCACCACCACCCGATCCTCGCTACGCCGAACAGCCGGACCCGCGTTTCGGTCCGCCGGCCGACCAGTACGGCCCACCCACCGACCAGTACGGCCTGCCCACGCAGCAGTACGGCGGGCCGGCCGACCGCTTCGGCCCGCCGACGCAGCACCACGAGCCGGCCTGGTCCCCGACCCCGCCCGCCCAGGGGCACCCGGCCGACCCGGGATACGCGGGCGCGCCGTACCCCGGAGGGCCGCCGACCTATCAGGACGGAGCACCGGCGTACCCCGGTGGGCCGTCGTACGCCCGGCCGACGCCGCCGAAGCGCGGACGGGGTCCGCTGCTGGTGGTGGTGGTCGTGCTGGCGGTGCTGCTGCTCGGCGGCGCCGGGGCGTACTGGATGCTCGGCCGGGACGAGGGAACGCCGACGGCCGGTACGACGACGCCCACCGCGGCGGCCGCGGAGCCGACCGAGGCGGCGCCGAGTGAGCCGGCCGCGACACCCACGGCGGCCCCGGCCGCGTCGAACGATCCGCGTTTCGTGAAGGCGGGTCAGTGCGTCGCGAACGAGGGCGGTGGTGGTCAGCCGAAGTTGGTGATCACCGACTGTGCCCCGAAGACGTTCGAGGTGCTGCGCCGGATCGACGGCGCGACCAGCGGCAAGAAGGACGCCGAGGCGAAGTGCGGGAAGGTCGCCGGCTACACCGACTGGTATTTCTTCGACAGTGAGCTGGACACGCTCGACTTCGTGCTGTGCCTGAAGCGGCGGTAGGCCGACCGGCGGTTCCGTAGGCGAAACTAGGGCTGTCTAGCGTGAATGCTAGACAGCCCTAGTTTCTGGTCGAGGCCGACACGCGCTTGTCCGCTCTACGCACATCTAGCCTGGCCGCTAGACAACCCGATACTGTGCGATTCGTGGATCCGGTCCGCAACCCGTACGCGCCGGGCGCCGGTCAGCGCCCGCCCGAACTCGCCGGGCGGGGGCGGGAACTGGACGTCTTCGACGTGGTGCTGGAACGCATCGCCCGCGGTCGACCCGAACGCAGCCTGATGCTCACCGGCCTGCGCGGGGTGGGCAAGACGGTCCTGCTCAACACGCTGCGGTCCGAGGCGATCAACCACCTCTGGGGCACCGGGAAGATCGAAGCCCGGCCGGACCAGTCGCTGCGCCGCCCGGTCGCCGCCGCGTTGCACATGGCGGTCCGGGAACTCGCCCCGCGACACCGCGCCCCCGACCGGATCGACGCCTTCCTCGGCGTCCTCAAGGCGTTCGCGCAACGCTCCACGCCCACCACGTCCGCCGGGCGGGGTCGGGCGGCACCGAAGCTGCGCGACCGCTGGCAGCCCGGCATCGACGTACCCGCAAGCAGTGGCCGCGCCGACTCCGGCGACATCGAGATCGACCTGGTCGAACTGCTCACCGACGCGGCGGCGGTCGCCACCGACGTGGGCACCGGCATCGCGATCTTCATCGACGAGATGCAGGACCTCGGCGCCGAGGACGTCTCCGCGCTCTGCGCCGCCTGCCACGAACTGTCCCAGCTCGGCGCGCCACTCATCGTGGTGGGTGCCGGCCTGCCGCACCTGCCGGCCGTGCTCAGCGCCGCCAAGTCCTACTCGGAGCGGCTCTACCGCTACCAGCGCATCGACCGCCTCGACCGGATCGCCGCCGACCAGGCGCTCTGCGCACCGGCCGAGCGGGAGCAGGTCGAGTACGAGCAGAAGGCCCTCGACCTGCTGTACGAGTGTTCCGGCGGATACCCGTACTTCGTGCAGGCGTACGGGAAGGCCACCTGGGACCACGCGCCCCGCTCACCGATCACGGCCGCCGACGTGCGGGTGGCCGCGCCGGAGGCGGAGGCGGAACTGGCGGTGGGGTTCTTCGGCTCCCGGTTCGAGCGGGCCACCCCCGCCGAACGCGAATACATGCGGGCGATGGCCACGCTGGCGCATGTCGACGGCGAGGACGCCGGACGCGACGACATGGACGCCGCGGTGCCCACCGCGGAGATCGCCCGCGCGCTCGCCCGCAAGCCGGCCAGCCTCTCCCCGGCACGCGACGCGCTGATCAAGAAAGGGCTGATCTACTCCGGTGAACGGGGGACGGTGGCGTTCACCGTCCCGCACTTCGGCCGCTACCTGCGCACCCAGCCGGCCTGAACCGAGCAGCGGCCGGGCCCGAGCAGCGACCCGGTCACACCCGTGACCAGGGCGGCGGGAAGACCACCTCGCCGGCCGGGGGTGGCGGGTCCTCGCCGGCCGACGGCGGCAGCACCAGCGCCTGCCACGGCTCTCCCAGCCCGGACCAGGGGCTGGTCAGGCCCAGCCGGTCCGCCGGGCCGAACCCGAACCGCCGGTAGTAGGCCGGGTTGCCCAGCACCACCACCAGCCGTTCGCCCAACTCGGTGGCGGCGTCCAGCGCCGCCTGCACCACCGCCGCGCCGTGGCCGACCCGCCGGCGGTGGGGCGCCACCGCCACCGGCCCGAGGGCCAGCGCCGGGAAGGTGCCGCCGTCGGTGCGTACCCCCACCCGGCTGAGCAGCGCGACACCCACCACCTCGCCGCCGTAGTCGGCGATCATGGCCAGTTCCGGGATCCAGGCCGGGCTGCGCCGCAACTCCTCGACCAGGCCGACCTCCGGAGGGGCGGGCACGTCGGGACGGGCGAAGGCGGCGGCCAGCAGGCGGGCCACCGGCGCCTCGTCCGCCGGCCACTCGGGGCGCAGTCGCAGCGTCGTCACCCGCGCGACCTTACCGAAAACCGCAGGTCCATCAGCGACGGTCGCTGAAACCGATACCGTTTCGGACGTCCACGTCGACCGATACCTTTCGTGTGTTGCGGGGATGACCGGGCCGGGGACGGGGTATGACTGAGCCATGAAGCCCGTGCGCTCCCTCGCCCGCCTCATGTTGGGCAGCATCTTCGTGGTCAGTGGTGTCCGCAATCTGCGCGAGCCGGAACGCCTGGTTCCCACCGCGGAACCGGTCGCCGGCAAGGTCGCCCCGATGATCCGGAATCTGAACCCCCGCCTGCCCACCGACACCCTGACGCTCGTGCGGGCCAACGCCGCCACCCAACTGGTCGGCGGCCTGATGCTGGCCACCGGCCGGTTCACCCGCCCGGCCGCGCTCGTGCTCGCCGGCAGCCTGGTGCCGACGACCGCCGCCGGGCACCCCTTCTGGAAGCACGACGAGCCGGCGACGCGCAAGAACCACCAGATCCACTTCCTGAAGAACGTCGGGCTGATCGGCGGTCTCCTCCTCGCCGCCTCCGACACCGAGGGCAAGCCCGGGCTGCGCTGGCGCGCCAGCCACCGGATCGACCACTCGCGCCGGTCGGTCACGCGCGCCGTCCGTACCGCCCGCCGGGAGGCGAAGATCGCCGTACGCTCGGCAGCGACCGCACGACGCATGCCCGGCTGACCCGCACCACCCCCGGCCGCCACCCCCCGCGGGCCACCAATCACCTGAACCGTCCGACATCCGTTAACGCGGTGGAAATGTCAAGAAGACGTGTGGGATCGGACACGGTCGCGTAACGCGGGAGGCACCGACATGAGGCGCCGCTCTAGGCTCCGTTCCGGACCTGGACGGGTACGACGACCTTGGTACGGGGGTGGCCACGCCATGCCGACGCCAGTCGGTAGACGGACCGACCGGCCCGCCCCGGCCTACCGCGTCGACCGTCGGATCGTGGTGCGCCTGAGCATCGTCGCCGCCGTGTCGTACGTCGCCTGGCGTGCCATCGGCGCCTTCGGCCGACCGTACAACTTCTTCGACATGAAGATCTACCACGGTGCGGTGCTGTGGTGGGCCGAGGGCAACGAGCTGTACGACTTCGTCGCGCCGTCCACCACGCTGGGCTTCACCTACCCGCCCTTCGCCGGCCTGGTCATGCTGCCCATGTCCCTCCTGCCGATCGACGGCGCCGGGTTCGTCAACGCGCTGGCCAGCATCGCCGCGCTCGCGGTCGTGCTCGCGGCGCTGCTGCGTCCGATCGTGGACCGGCTCGGCTGGCCACTCTGGTTCACCGTCGGCATCGCCACCCCGATGGCCGTGGCCATCGAACCGTCCCGGGAGACGCTCGGCTACGGCCAGGTCAACCTGCTGCTCTTCGCACTGATCATGGCCGATCTGATCGGCCTGCGGTGGCGGGCCAAGCGGGGCACCCATCACGAGACCGCCGACTCGCCGCTGGCCCGGTTCGTCTACAGCGGCGCCTGGGCCGGCGTGGGCATCGGGCTCGCCACCGCCGTGAAGCTCACCCCGGCGCTGTTCGTGGCCTACCTGATGCTCACCCGGCAGTGGCGGGCCGCGCTGGTCGCGGTCGGCACCGCCATGGGCGTCACGCTCGCCACGTTCGGTGTGGTCGGTGGCGAGTCGCGCGCGTACTTCACCACCGTGCTCTGGCAGACCGAACGGGTCGGCGCCGCCGACATGACCGCCAACCAGTCGCTCGCCGGCCTGCTCGCCCGGTTGTACGACTCGATCGAGACGCCCGGCCTGCTCTGGCTCGCCTTCTCGGTGCTGCTGCTCACGCTGGGCCTGTCCCGGGCGATCAGCGCCCGCGCCGACGGCGACGAGCTGACCGCGTTCACGCTTGTCGGGCTCACCGCCAACGTGATCAGCCCGATCTCCTGGTCACACCACCTGATCTGGGTCATCCCGGCGATCATCGTGCTGGCCGACGCCGCGGTACGCCGCCGCGACGCCAGCCGCGCCGTACCCCTGCGCGGCAACGGCGTGCTCTCGGCCAACGGCGTGCCCACGCTGCGCCCGCCGATCTGGTATCCGACGTTGACCGGGCTCCGGCACGGTGCCGGCGCACTCGGGCTCTACCTGCTGTTCCTGATCTCGCCGATCTGGCCGTACGAGCACCAACTCCCCGAGGTGTCCCACTACCAGGACGGCCTTTTCGGCGCGCTCATGGAGAACTCCCTGGCCATCGCGCTGATCGTGCTGGCCGCGACGCTGCCGTGGCGGCCCGGCGCCGAACCGGCGTTCTATCACGACCGGCTGAACCGCGCCGCCGCGCTCACCGCCAGGCGTTGAACCGCGCCACCAGGCGTTGAACCGCGCCGGTCACGGGCAGTTCACCCACTCTTCAGTGCCGTCGTCGAACACCTGGCGTTTCCAGATCGGCAGCCGCGCCTTCACCTCGTCGACCAGCCGGGCACAGGCCGCGAACGCCGCCGCCCGGTGCGCCGTGCTGACCGCCGCCACCAACGCCACGTCCCCGATCTCCAGCGGACCGATCCGATGCGACACCGCCACCGCGTACACCGTGGGGTCGGCGGCGATCTCCGCCGCCACCTCCCGCAGCACCGTCTCGGCGCTGGGGTGGCCCTCGTACTCCAGATGGGTGACCGCCCGCCCGTGGTCGTGGTCGCGGACCACGCCCTGGAAGGACACCACCGCGCCGGCCCGGCGGCCGGCGACCGCCGCCTCGTGCGCGGCCAGGTCGAGCGGCTGGTCGGTCACCGCGCCGAGCACGACGTTCACGAGCGTTCCCCCGGGGTCAGTGGCAGCGGCACGAACGGCACCCGGTCGCCGGGAGTGCCACTGGTGCCGGGGTGGATCACGGCGAAGCCGTCCGCGCCGGCCAGGCCGCGCAGCATCGCCGAGCCGACGTGGCGCACCGGGTGCGCGACGCCGGTTACCCGGTCCCACCGGGCCAGCGCCAGGTGGGTGTGGTCGCCGCGGCCGGGGATCGCCTCGGCCAGGGTGACCTGCGGAAGTACCGGCATCGGCCGGCCGGTCAGACCGGCGAGCAGCGGCGCGACGAGCGACACCAGCGCCACCACCGCGGATTGCGGGTTGCCGGGCAGACCGGCCACGAAACGCACCCGCCCGTCGGCGTCCGCCAGCCGGGCCAGCAGCATCGGGAAGCCCGGACGGACCGCCACGGTGTTGACCACGTAGTCGGCGCCGAGCGCCTCCAGCGTCGGATGCAGGTGGTCGACCGGGCCGTGCATGGTGCCGCCGGTGGTGCAGACCAGGTCGGCGTTGGCGAGCGCGCCGCGCAGCGCCGCCACGTGCGCGGGGAGCGTGTCGGCGACCGGGCCGACCACGTCGGCCGCGCGCACCTGGCAGCCGTAGCGGCGCAGCCAGGCCGGCACCGACGGGCCCAGCGCGTCGCGGACCCGCCCGGCACCCGGCGGGCCGGAGGTGAGCAGCTCGTCGCCGAAGACCAGCAGCGCGGCCCGGGGCGGGCGGCGGACCCGCAGCGTGTCGTGCCCGCAGGAGGCGGCCAGCCCGATCACCGCCGGGTCCACCGGCGTGCCGGCGGGCAGCAGTTCCTCCCCGAGGTGCGCCTCCTCACCGGGCTCGCGCCATTCCGCCTGCGGGCGGGGCGTGCCGGCCACCCGGCCGTCGGCGGTACGTGTCGACTCCTCGATCCGCAGGATCGCGGTCGTGCCTCGGGGAACCATCGCGCCGGTGGCGATCTCCACGGTGCTGCCGTCGGACTCCAGCGGTGGCGCGACGTGCCCGGCGAGCACCCGCCCGACCACCTGCCACGGCCCGTCCCCACGCACCGCCCAACCGTCCACGCTGGAGGTGGGGAACGCCGGCAGGTCGGTACGCGTGGTCAGCGGCTCGGCCAGCGTGTGCCCGTCGGCGTCGGCCAACGGCCGGGCGACCGCGGCAAGCGCGGCGGACAGGCCGACGGCGTACACCCGGCAGCGGGCCTCCTCCCACCCGGCCGGCGGTGGGACGGCGGCCTCGCCCGCGGCGGCTGCGGTTTCCGTGCTCATCCGGCGAGCCTAACGCCGGTGCACGCGGCCCGGGGGTTCAGTGGTCGCCGCCGCGAAGCTGGTCGACCGCGTGCCGCAGGATCGGCCCGAGCACGGCCAGCCCGTCGCGCGCGCCACCCCGCGAGCCGGGCAGGTTGACCACGAGCATCCGGCCGATCACCCCGGCCAGGCCCCGGGACAGCGCGGCCGTCGGCACCGCGTCGCGGCTGTGCGCCCGGATCGCCTCGGCGATGCCGGGAACCTCGTGGTCGAGCAGTGGGCGGGTCACCTCGGGCGTGCGGTCGGTCGGTGTGATGCCGGTGCCGCCGCTGGTCAGCACCACATCGATGCCGTCGTCGCGGGCGGCCAGCAGCGCGGCGGCGACCGGCTCGCCGTCCGGCACCACCACCGGGTCGCCGACCTCGCAGCCCCACTCCCGCAGGCCGGCGGCCAGCAGCGGGCCGCTGGTGTCCTCGTACACCCCGGCGGCGGCCCGGTTGGAGGCGACGATCACCCGGGCCCGGATCACGGCCGGTCCTCCGGCCGGACCCACTCGCCGGTCTTGCCGCCCTCCTTGCGGAGCACCCGGACGGCGTCCACCTCGGCGGCCGGGTCGACGGCCTTGACCATGTCGACCAGGGCCAGGCCGGCGACCGCCACCGCGGTCAGCGCCTCCATCTCCACACCCGTCCGGTCGGCGGTCCGCGTGGTCGCGGTGATCTCCACCGTGTCGGCGGTGAGCGTCAGGTCGACGGTGACGCCGTGCAACGCGATCGGGTGGCACAGCGGGATCAGGTCGGGTGTGCGCTTGGCCCCCATGATCCCGGCGAGCCGGCCGACCGCGAGCGCGTCACCCTTGGGCAGGCCGTCGCGGCGCAGCAGCTCCACCACCTCGGCGGTGGTGCGGAGCCGCCCGGCGGCGACCGCGAGCCGGCCCGAGACCGGCTTGGCGGAGACATCGACCATCCGGGCCGCACCGGCCGGGTCGACGTGGGTGAGCTGCGCGGGTTCGGTCACGGCCCGACCCTATCGGCCGGGTACGACGCCGCGCGCGACTCGCGCCCTCGGCGGGCGGTTCGCGGCGGTGCCGATGCACCACCTGCCTGCCGCACCTACCCACCGCGGATTGACCGGGGGAATTGACTGCGGGGCCCTCGGGCGTCGGTGCGGACTCGTGCGATTGGCCCCGGGCGACTGACGGGTCGCCGCTAATCCGTCACCGTTCGTGGCAACCAATTGTGCTTATGACCGGCATCACCGATCCGGCCGCCGATGCCACGGCTCGTACGGCACGGGTGCCGGGGCTCCGCCCTCGTCCGACCCGGCCGCACAGGTTGCCCGAAGCACCCTTGTATTGCGTGCCCGGCAAAGCGAGGCTACACATGGCGCTTGTCGTCCCGGCCATTGCGATGGCACTGAGCGACGACCTGGGTACCTGAGGAGACAGCCGGCTTCGCTCCGCATGCGAGCCGTGGACAGAACGTCATTTAATCCGCGATAGTTACTTATATTGCGCATACCGACATTAATGCTTCCTTATTTCCCTTCTCTCGCCCTAGCCTCTCCTCACCGGCAGGGGGCGCCCACGGCGCCGGAGACGCGAGGAGGTCGTGACAATGCGCAGCACCGAGTGGAACTGACGGACCTTTTGGTCACCGGCAATCACGACCCGTCGACATCCGAGGAGGCCCACAATGCGCAGCACCGAATGGAACTGAGAGTTCTCGCCTTCCCGGCGAAGGAGTAGGCTGCCGCTCATCGCATTCCGACGGTGAGCGGCGGGTGATGCCGGTTTGAGCCGAACGGCGGACGACCGACGGGCTGTCGAACCGTCGCTGCGCACACTCGTGTACTCCCTGGGCGTGTGCGCCGGGTTCGTCGCGCTCGCCGCCCTGCTCGCCCTCCGGAGCCGACCGCCCGACTCCGCCCGCGACATCGCGACCATCACGGCCCTGGTGGTGACGGTCGCGCTGGCCACGGTCATCAAGACACCGTTGCGAATCCGGTCGACCACCCTGGCCTTCGCCTGGGTCGAGACCGTGATCGTCATCGGCCTCGCCACCGCCCCGGCCCCCTGGGTCATCCTGGCCACCGGCCTCGGTGCCGCCTGCGGATCCGTCACGCGACTCGCGCCCATCAAGACGACGTTCGCCGTGGCGAAGCACACGATCGTCGCCGGCGGCGGCACGCTCGTCACCCTGCTGCTCGGCGAGGCCTGGCCGCCCCGCGAGCCGCTCCACATCGTGCTGCTGCTGGGAGTCGTCTACCTCGTCGCGGCACTGCTCGACGACCTGCTGGCGATGCCCGTCATCGCACTCGCCTCCGGGACGCCCATCCTCCGGCAGTTCCGGACCGACCTCGACCTGCGGGTCGCCGGGTTCGCGGTCCGCTTCCTGGTAGCCGTCTGCACCGTACTCATCCTGCGGGTCGACGCCCGCCTGCTGCTCGCCGTGCCGCCGCTGGTGCTCAGCCTGCACCTGGCCTACTCCAGCCGGATCCGCGCCCGCACCGAGCAGCAGGCATGGCAACGACTCGCCCGCGCCACCGACGCCCTCAACGTGGTCGACCTCGACCAGGTGCTCACCACCGCCGTCACCGGGGCCGGCGAACTCTTCTCCGCCGACGAGGTCGAGATCGAGCTGCGCGGGGGCGAACGCACAGTCCGCGGCAACGGCACCGGCATCGTGTACGACGGACCGTCGCCCCGGCCCAGCGACATCGACGGCCGGGTCATGCCGGTCGCGCTGGAGGGCCACGACCGCGCCGACGACCTCGGCGTGCTGCGGCTGCGGTTCGCCGGTCCGGTCGAACTGTCCGAGCGGGAGCAGTACACCCTGCGCACCTTCGCCTCCGCGCTCTGCACCGCGGTGCGCAACGCCCAGGCGTACGCCGAACTCGCCCGCATCGCCGAGGCACACGCCTACGCCGCCACCCACGACGCCCTCACCGGCCTGTCCAACCGCCGCCACCTGCTGGACGAGGGCACCACCCACCTCACCATCCGGCACGCCGACGGCGTCACCGCCCTCGTGCTGATCGACCTCAACCACTTCAAGGAAGTCAACGACACCCTGGGCCACGCCGCCGGTGACCGGGTGCTGATCCAGGTCGCCGAGCGGCTACGGGCCGCGGCCCGCCCCGACGACCTGGTCGCGCGGCTCGGCGGCGACGAGTTCGCCGTACTGCTGCGCGGCCTGCCCGCGCCGGCCGTCGCCGCCCACCGCGCCGACGCCCTGCTCGCCGCCCTGCACGACCCCCTCGACCTGGACGGCATGCGGATCAGCGTGGAAGCCAGCGGCGGCATCGCCGTCGCCCCCGCCACCGGCGGCATGCCGGAGCTGCTGCGCCGCGCCGACGTCGCGATGTACCAGGCCAAACGCGCCGGTCACCGCATCGCCACGTACGCGCCGGCCCGGGACACCGCCGACCTGAGCCGGCTCACCCTGGGTGGGGAACTGCCCCGGGCCGTCGCCGACCACGAGTTCACCGTCAACTTCCAACCCATCGTCGACCTGGGCAGCGGCGAGGTCATCGGCGCGGAGGCCCTGGCCCGCTGGCACCACCCCGCCCACGGGCTCATCGACCCGCTGCGCTTCCTCGAAGCGATCGAACGGTCCGGACTGCTGCCGGCGTTCGCCGGGACGATCCTCGACCAGGCGCTCATCGCCGCCGGCACCTGGCGCGACGCCGGCTTCGACCTGCCCGTCTCGGTGAACGTCTCGCCGCGCAGCCTGCTCGACGCCCGCTTCCCCGGTGCCGTGCTGGCGCGGCTACGGGCCCACGACCTCCCGCCGGACCGGCTCGTGCTGGAACTCACCGAGACACTCACCCTGAGCCAGCTCGACATCGTCGACCGGGTCCTCAGCCGGCTCCGTGACTCCGGCGTACGCCTGGCCCTCGACGACTTCGGCACCGGCTACTCCTCGCTGTCGCTGCTCTCCCGGATCCCCGTCCACGAGCTGAAGATCGACCGCAGCTTCGTCACCGCCATGGAAACCGCACCCGAGGCCGCCGCCGTGATCCGCTCCACCCTCGACCTGGGCCGCAGCCTCGACCTCACCGTCGTCGCCGAGGGTGTGGAGAGCGAGCCCCAGCGCCGCGCGCTCTGGGAGCTGGGCTGCGCCGCCGGGCAGGGTCACCTGTTCGCGCGCCCCCTGCCCGCCGGCGCGCTGCTCGCCGCCCTGCACCGCGGCGCGGGTGGCCGCCCCGGCGCGCTCGCCCCGGCGCTGCACGACGCCGGGGCGGTGATCCGCCTGCCCGGACGCCGCACCGGCGGCAGCCGCGCCCGTCCCGCATCACCCGACGCCCGCGGCGGCTGACCCACCGGCACCCGACCGGGCCGGCCCCGGCGGTCTGCCAGACTGGCCCGCGTGACCGCCCACGCCGACCCGGCCACCTCCGCCGCCCGCCGCTGGTCGGCAGTCGACACCGCCGCCGGTGGCCTCGGGCTCGGGCTCGACCTGGGTCTCTACGCCGCCGCCACGTTGTTCGCGGCGGTCACCGCCGTCACCTCCAGCCTGCCCCCGCACCGCGCGTGGGGTGCGCTCGCCACCATCGGGTACGCGCTTGCCGCACTCGCCGCGACCACGCAACTCCTCGCCCGACGTCGCGCCCCCCGCACGCTCCTGGCCACGCTGCGCGCGCGCTGGACGGTCACCGGTCTCACCTGGGTGACCACCGCGCTGCTGCCGGTCGTCGCGCAGAGCGTCGAACGGGCCGGCGGACGCACCGACCGGGCGCAGGAGGAGGTGATCGTGGCGGAGCACGCCGGCACCCGCCTCGCCGATCACGGCACCCCCTACCTCGGACCAGACGCCATCGCCGCGCTGCCACCCGGCGAGCAGCTCCTCGGCTACACCCCCTACCAGCCGGGGATGGCCCTGTTCGGGCTTCCCCGGGCCGCCGTCGACGCCTGGTGGACCGACGCCCGCGTCTGGTTCGCCGTGGTCACCGCGCTGACCCTGGTTGCCATCGTCACCACCCTGCGCGCCGTCGACGCCCCGGCCACCCCCCGCCGCGACGCGGCACTCCTGCGCGCCGTACAGGCCACCACCGTCCTGCCCGTCTGCGCGCTGACCCTGGCCACCGGCGGCGACGACCTTCCCGTACTCGCGCTCTGCCTGCTCGCCCTCGCCCTGGTCGCCGCCGGCCGGCCCGGCCGGGCCGGACTGGCCATCGGCGCCGCCGGTGCGCTGAAGCTCCTCGCGTGGCCGGTCGCGATCGTGCTGGTCTGCTGGGCCGCCACCCGGCGGGCCGCACCACGCACCGCCCTGGGCGCCCTCGGCCTGCCACTGTTCGCGCTGGTCCCGGCGCTCATCGTCGACCGCGATGCCCTCGTCGAGAACGTGCTGCGTTTCCCGCTCGGCCACGGCCTGGTCACCAGCCCCGCCCAGACGCCGTTCCCCGGCCACCTGATCGCCGAGGCCCTCCCCGCCGGCCGGGTCGTCGCCGCCGCGCTGCTCGTCGTCGCCGGCCTGGCCATCGCCGTGCGGCTGCTGCGCCGACCGCCGCGCACCGCCGCGGCCACCGCACTGATCTGCGGGTACGGGCTGCTCGCCGCGATCCTGCTGATGCCCTCCACCCGCTTCGGCTACCTGCTCTACCCGGTCGCCCTGCTGGTCCTCGCCCCCGCGCTCGCGCTCGCCGAAACGCCGGCTTTCCCGGCATCCGACCGGCGCGAACCGGTCGGAAGGCGTACACCTGAGACATGACCACCTACCGCGACCGCGCCGAGGCGGGACGGGACCTCGCCGAACGGCTCACCGACCTCGCCGGCCGACCCGATGTCATCGTCCTCGGCCTGGTACGCGGCGGCGTGCCCGTCGCCCGGGTCGTCGCCGACCGGCTCGGCGTCCCCCTCGACGTGCTCGTCGTCCGCAAACTCGGCGTGCCCTGGGCCCCCGAGGTCGCGTACGGCGCGCTCGGCCCCGGCGTGCAGGTGAGCAACGAGATGGTCGCCGGCCGGATCAGCGAACACGACCGGGGCCAGGTCCACCGCCGCGAACAGGCCGAGTTGGAACGCCGCGAGCAGCGCTACCGTGCCGGCCGCCCACCCCTGGACCTGACCGGACGCACCGCCGTCATCGTCGACGACGGGCTGGCCACCGGCGCCACCGCCCGCGCCGCCGTCCAGGTGGCCCGCCACCTCGGTGCCACCCGCGTCCTGGTCGCCGTCCCGGTCGGCTCCGAGCAGGCCCACCAGCTGCTCGCGGCGGAGGCCGACGCGGTGGTGACCTGCCAACTTCCGCGCGACTTCGCCGCCGTCGGCGCCTACTACGACGACTTCCACGAGGTCCCGGACGACGAAGTGACGCAGGCGCTGACCGCCACCGCGTGAAAACACCCGGTACCGTCTTTGTCATGCAGCTCACCTGTCCCAAGTGCCGCGGGGAGATGCGCCAGTACGAGCGCAGCGGCGTGCACATCGACCAGTGCGGCGAATGCCGCGGCATCTTCCTCGACCGCGGCGAGCTCGAGAAGTTGTTCGACGCAGAGGCCAACTGGAACCAGCAGCAAGGCGCCGGCCGTCAACCGGCACCGTCGGGTGCCGGCTACCCGCCACCACCGCCGCCCCCGCCCGCCGCGCCGCACCAGCCCGGCTACGGCGCCGTCCCCCCACCTCCGCCCCCGCCGCCCGGCCACGGCTACCCGCAGCCCGCGTACGGCTACGGTCAGCAGCAGCACCACGGCTATCACGGCCACTACCGCCGCAAGAAGAAGCACGGCTTCCTCGGCGAACTGTTCGACTGATCCACCAGCGCGGGCGGTGCCCCTTCTCGACAGCTCAGCGTGAAGGAGGGGCACCCGCCCGACGGTGCACGCCGCGCCGAGGGCGGCCGGGCGTGGCAGGCTGCACGACATGATCCCGATCCGGCAGCACGAGGCGCTGGCCCAGGCGTACGCCGGCATCACCGCCGTGCTCACCCCGCTCGACGACGCCGGGCTGCAACGGCCCACCCGATGCCACGGCTGGCTCGTCGCCGACCTGCTCTTCCACGTGCTCTGCGACGCCCAGCGCGCGCTCGTCGCCCTGGCCAGTCCGGCACCCGGCCCGGCCGACCAGGACGACGTCAGCTACTGGCGCGCCTTCACCCCCGGCGACGACGACGCGAGCGCCCGGCATGCCTGGTGGGCCCGCCGCTCCGCCGCCGCCTTCGACCGGCCCACCGGCGTGGTCCGCCTCTGGGCCGACACCGCGCCCGCCGCCGTCCGTGCGGCCACCGCTTCCGACCCCGACGGATACGTGACCACCCAGGGGCACGTGCTGCGCGTATCCCATCTGCTCGCCACCCTGACCACGGAGGCGGTCGTGCACCACCTGGACATGGTGGTGGACCTGCCGGACGCGCCGCGGCCTGCGGCGGAACCGACGCGGGTCGCGGTGACCACGATGGATGGCCTGCTCAGCGACGAGGCGGTCCGGCCGGCCGGCTGGGACGACCACGAATACCTGCTGAAGGCCACCGGCCGGGCGCCGCTGACCGACCGGGACCGGTTCGAGCTGGGCGAGGCGGCCGGCTGGTTCCCGCTGCTCGGCTGAGAGCGGTCAGACGATCGCCATGTCCACGAAGCGCGACAGGTGCAACTGGGCCGCGACCGTCACGGTGTCGGTCGGCCCGTTCCGGTGCTTGGCGATGATGAAGTCCGCCTCGCCCGCGCGCGGCGACTCCTTGTCGTAGTAGTCGTCGCGGTGCAACAGGATCACCACGTCCGCATCCTGCTCAATGGAGCCAGATTCCCGCAGGTCGGACAGCTGTGGCCGCTTGTCGGTGCGCTGCTCGGGGCCACGGTTCAGCTGACTCACCGCGATCACCGGGCACTCGACCTCCTTGGCCAGCAACTTCAGGCCACGGGACAGGTCCGCGACCTCCTGCTGCCGGCTCTCGGTGCGCTTCGGCGAGGTCATCAGCTGGAGATAGTCGACGACGATCAGCTTCAGGTCGTGCTTCTGCTTGAGCCGCCGCGCCTTCGCCCGAATCTCCATCAGGTTCATGCTGGGCGTGTCGTCGACGAAGAGCGGCGCCTCGCTGATCTCACCCATGCAGCGGGCCAGCTTGGTCCAGTCGTCGTCGGAGAGCTGACCGCTGCGCAACACGTGCAGCGGGACGCGCGCCTCGGCCGAGAGCAGTCGCATGACGATCTCGACCTTGCTCATTTCCAGCGAGAAGATCGCCGCCGCCTGGTTGGCCCGGATGGCCGCGTTACGGGCGAAGTCCATGCTCGCCGTCGACTTTCCCAGGCCGGGTCGACCGGCCACGATGATCAACTGCCCCGCGTGCAGGCCGTTGAGCAGGCGGTCGAGGTCGGTGAACCCGGTCGGCACGCCGGTCATCATCCCGCCCTGGGCACCGACCGCCTCGATCTCGTCAAGGGTCGGCTGGAGCATGTCCGCCAGGACGGCGAAGTCCTCGCTGACGCGCTTCTCGGTGATCTCGTAGACCGCCTGCTGGGCGAGGTCGACGATGTCGTCCACGTCGCGGCTGCCGCCCTGGCCGGTGCCGTAGCCGAGTTGCACGATCCGGGTGCCGGCCTCGACCAACCGCCGGAGCACCGCCCGCTCGCCGACGATCCGGGCGTAGTAGGCGGCGTTCGCGGCGGTGGGCACACTGGCGATGAGCGTGTGCAGGTATGGCGCGCCGCCGATGCGGGCGAGGTCGCCGGAGTCGGCGAGCGCGGCGGCCACGGTGATCGGGTCGGCGGGTTCGCCGCGCCCGTAGATGTCGAGGATCGCGTCGAAGATGGTGGCGTGGACCGGGCGGTAGAAGTCGTTGGTCTTGAGGATCTCCACGACGTCCGCGATGGCGTCCTTGGAGAGCAGCATGCCGCCGAGCACACACTGTTCGGCGGCCACGTCCTGAGGTGGGGTCTTCTCGAACGGCGCATCGCGGCGCGACGGCTCGGACGGTTGCCCCCCGGTCCGTTCCGCGCGCGTCTCGTCGGTGACCGACACGGGTGGCCCCCCTCGCTGCGTCGGATCGGTCCAGCTGTATCGCTGGGGTATGACACTTCCGCCGACCCCACCGGTCGATCGGGGGTCATCGTCCGGACGGTCGGGGGACCACGATACGGAACCCGAGGTCAGCCGCTCAACAAGGCCGGTGGATGAGCCTCGGGACAACCTGTGGACGCCCGGGGACAGGCATGTGCGCAGGGTGTGCACAGGATGTGGACAACTGATGGGGATTTCCGGGATTATCGCGTCTGACCTGGGGTTTCATCGTCCCCACCCTGTGGATGGAAGATTTCCGGCCAAGCTTTGCCGCCGATCGTCCCGTACTATCGCTGCGAACGGCGACACCTGGGACAGCGGGTTGCACTTTTCGGGTTGAGAGAGGTCACGCTCCGGCCGTGAGACACCGGGACTGGGCAGGCGGGGAGGACAGCCCGCGCGAGCGTCGACCGAGCGGTTCCTGGGACGAGCCCGCCGGTCCGCGCCGGCTCGGCGCGTATCCGTCGGACAGCCACCGCACGCCGAGCCGGCGACGCGCCAGTGAGCGCGGCCAGGACGAGCCGGTGGACGCCTACCTTCCCCGATGGGCCGTGGAGTCCGGGGTGAGCCGGGCGGACGGCGGTGGTCGGCATGCCGCGCCGGACGACGAGGTGGAAACGCCGCCGTCCGGCGGCGGTTGGCGGACGGACAGCGGTTGGCGGACGGACGGCGGTTGGCGCCGGGACGAGCCGCGCGGGCCGGGGCAGGTCGGCGCAGGCCCGCTGTCCGACCACACCGCCGAGTGGACCGTGGACACCCCGCAGGAACGGGGATACGTGGGGAGCAGGCGGGCCGACGACGAGCCGGTGTCCGGCGTGACGCCCCGCAGCCGCCCCCGGCGGGCGGCGTCACGGCGGCCGGAGGTGACCTGGTCCGGGCTGCCGGAGCCGACCGGCCCCGGTGACGACCGGGGCGCCACCGCCGAGCGGCCGGCCGGGCAGCGACGGACCTTGCCCGGTTCCTCCTGGCCGCCCGCGATGTCGACGTCGGAATCGGCGTGGTCCCGGCCGGTGGAGTCGGAATCGGCGTGGTCACTGTCGACGGCGAACTCCCGGCAGACGGATCCGTGGGAGCGGCCGGCGGATCCGTGGGAGCGGAGCCGCGCGGTCGAGCGGGACCCGGCGGAGCAGCCGGCGGTCGATCCGTGGGACGCGTCGGGTGTACACGCATGGGGTCGGTCGGCCCCCGGTGATCGCTGGAACGACACGGGGAGCCGCTGGGACCGCACGGAGCACACCGGCGAGTGGGCTCGGTTCACCGACACCGGTCCCCTGGAGCCGGTACGAGACAGCGGCGCTCCGCGGGTGGACCCGTGGGGCCGCACGGGGCCACCGACGAGGGAGGGCTGGGCGTCACCGGAGCGGGCTGAGCAGTTCTGGTCCGGTACGCGGCTCGCCGACGATGACCCGCGCTGGGGGGAGACATCGTCGTCGGCTCCCCGGTCCCCGGCGGTGACATACTCCGCGCCGCGTCCGCGTACCGCGCCTCGGCGCGGCCCGGTGCAGCCGGCCGTGACGGGCCGGGCGGCGGGCAGGCGGGGTGCGGGGGCGACCGGCGGTCCGTGGGGCCGGCGGTTGGAGGACGACCTGCTGGACCCGGATCCGGGTGGCCCGCTGCGGCCGGTGGTGTACACGGCGGCCTGCTATGTGGTGCCGGCGGCGCTGCTCTTCCTCGCCCTGCTGTTCCTCAACGGCCAGCCGCCGACGGGGTGTGTCACCGACGTCACCGGCGGTGGCTGCGACTCGCAGCGGGCGCACGCGCTGGCGTCGTTGCTGTCCGGGGCGCCGCGGTTCGGGTTGGCGATGGCGAGCAGTCTGGTGGTGGCGGTGCTGCTGCGGCAGGTCGGTACGAGCTGGCGATCGGCGACCGTGGCGCTGGCGGCGGCCGTCGTGGGTGGGGGCCTGTCCACGGTGGTGATCAGCGCGGTGACGGGCAAGCCGATCGGGTGAGTTCCGTGGCCCGCCCGGCACCCGGATGGAGGTGACGAAGGGCCCGCACCGGTGTCCGGTGCAGGCCCTTCGGTCGTCGTGCCGGTGTCAGTCCTTGACCACGTTCAGGTTGAACTTGGCGGTCACCTCGGGGTGCAGCCGGATGCTGACCGGGTATGCGCCGAGCGCCTTGATGTGGCTGGGCAGTTCCAGCCGGCGGCGGTCCAGGACCGGGCCGCCGGCGGCCTTGACGGCGTCGACGATCTCGGCCGGAGTGACCGAGCCGAAGAGCCGCCCGCCGTCGCCGGCGCGGGCCTTCAGGTTGACCTTGAGACCTTCGACCTGGCCCTTGACCTCGTTGGCGTGGTCCAGGTCGCGGATCTCGCGGGCCGCGCGGGCCCGCTTGATGACCGTGACCTGCTTCTCCGCGCCCTTGGTCCAGGCGATCGCGAAGCCCTGCGGCAGCAGGTAGTTACGGCCGAAGCCGTCCTTCACCTCGACGATGTCGCCCGGAGAGCCGAGGCCGGACACCTCCTGAGTCAGGATGATCTTCATGTCCGTGCCTCCTCTCAGCGAGCCGTGGCCGTGTACGGCAGGAGCGCCATCTCACGGGCGTTCTTGACCGCACGGGCGATCTGCCGCTGCTGCTGCGAGGTAACGCCGGTCACCCGTCGAGCGCGGATCTTGCCGCGGTCGGAGATGAACTTGCGCAGCAACGCGGTGTCCTTGTAATCGATATAGGCGATCCCGTCCTTGTCGAGCGGGTTCACCTTCTTCTTCGGCTTGCGCAGTGCCGCAGCCTTGGCCATTGCTCTTGCTCCTGGTTTGCGATCGCGGGTGCTCGACGCCATCAGAACGGGGGCTCCTCGTCAAAGTTGCCGCCGCCCGAACCAGCGCGGGAGGGGGCCGGGGCAGCCGAAGCCCAGGGGTCGTCGAAGTTGCCTCCGCCGCCACCCTGGCCGCCGCCGCCACCACCACCACCGAATCCGCCGCCACCGCCGCCGGACCGGGACATCTTCTGCACCTTCGCCGTGGCGTAGCGCAGGGACGGGCCGATCTCGTCGACCTCCAGCTCGATGACGGTGCGCTTCTCACCCTCGCGGGTCTCGTACGACCGCTGACGCAGCCGGCCGGACACGATCACCCGGGCGCCGCGCTGAAGCGACTCGGCGACGTTCTCGGCGGCCTGGCGCCAGACCGTGCACGAGAGGAACAGCGGCTCGCCGTCCTTCCACTCGCCGGACGCCTTTTCCATGAACCGGGGCGTCGAAGCGACCCGGAACTTGGCGACCGCCGCGCCGGAGGGGGTGAACCGCAACTCGGGGTCATCGGTCAGGTTGCCGATGACCGTGATGGTGGTGTCTCCTGCCATGACCATCTCCTCGCACACTCATCGTTGTGTCGTACAGGCTCTCAGAGCCCTCCGACAACGCGGATGAGGCTTGATCCGGACGTGTCGGGTCTAGATGCTCAGCGCATCTCCGGGCGAATGACCTTGGTGCGCAGCACCGACTCGTTGAGTCGAAGCTGACGGTCCAGCTCGGCTACGGCCTCCGGCGTCGCCTGGAGGTCGATGACGGCGTAGATACCCTCGGCCTTTTTGTTGATCTCGTACGCGAGGCGCCGGCGGCCCCACACGTCGGTCTTCTCCACCGAGCCACCCGCGGTCCGGATCACGTTCAGGTACGTGTCGAGCGACGGGGCGACGGTGCGCTCCTCGAGGCTGGGATCGAGGATCACCATGACTTCATAGTGACGCAAGACGTGCTCACCTCCTGTGGGCTAAGCGGCCACGGTCCTTCCGTGGCAGGAGGTCGTGCGTCGTCGCCCGCCCGATGCCGGGGGAACCCGGCCGGACGCGGACAACCTGACCAGAATAGCCGGTCCGGACGATCATGGCCGGGCCGGAGGGTCGGGAGGGTCGGGGACGGGCGACAGGGGCCCACCTCCGGCGGTGCGAGCCGGAAGGTGGACCCCTGTCCACGGGGCCGCGGGGCGTCCCGTCCGCATTCCTTGGGTGGGACCTGGGGAGGAACGACCACACCGATGAGGTTGGATCGAAGACGCCCCGCGGAGCTTTATAGTGTTGTCGCCTGGTCTGACCATACAACGGCTCTCGTCACCACTTGGGGGAATTGAGGGATTCGCCCCCTGGACCACCATCGTTGCGGATGACGAGCGGATCCCGCCCCGTCGTGCCGGGCCGCACGGCGGGGCGTCCCGTCTCCGGGTGCCGACCCTCGCCCGCAAGTGCTGTGGACCACGTGCGGGCGGAGCGTCGACCATCGATCCCACCTCGGACAACGAACGCCCGGCCGGGTGGTGACGCGGGGCACGTCACCACCCCACGCGCGCGCCCGCGCGGAGCGTCGGCGGTGCGACGTAGGCTGCCACCCATGCGAATCGGAGCCCACGTCGATCCGACCGACCCGCTGGCCGAGGCCGTCGCCCGGGACGCCGAAGCGGCCCAGTTCTTCCTCGCCGACCCGCAGGGCTGGAAGGCCCCGAAGCCGCGGGAGGACGCCGAACGCCTGCGCGACGCCGACGTCGATCTCTACGTCCACGCGCCATACGTGATCAACGTGGCCACGCTCAACAACCGCATCCGTATTCCCAGCCGCAAGCTGCTGCTGAGCCATGCCGCCGCCGCCGCGTCGGTCGGGGCCAGAGGGCTGATCGTGCACGGCGGTCACGTCAACGCCGGCGACGACCTCGCCGTCGGCTTCGACAACTGGCGCAAGACCTTCGCCTACGCGGCGGACTCCGGCGGCTTCCCGCTGCCGGTGCTGATCGAGAACACCGCCGGTGGCGACAACGCCTGCGCCCGGCACCTGGACTCGCTGGCCCGTCTCTGGGACGCGCTCGGGGACCACGAGGTCGGCTTCTGCCTCGACACCTGTCACGCCTACGCCGGTGGCGAGGAGTTGCTGGGAGTGGTCGACCGGGTGAAGGCGATCACCGGCCGGATCGACCTGATCCACGCGAACAACTCCAAGGGCGCCTTCAACTCCGGTCAGGACAGGCACGACAACCTCACCGGCGGCACCATCGACCCCGAACTGCTGGTGGCGGTGATCCGCGCGGCCGGCGCCCCGGTGATCGTGGAGACCCCCGGCGGCGCCGACGGCCAGGCCGCCGACATCGCCTTCCTGCGCGACCAACTGGGCACGACGGCATGACCACCGAGCAGTCCGGCGCGACCGGTCGCCGGCCCGACGCCGCCATCCGTCCGGACGGCGACGCCTCGGCGGACCGGCCGGACGCCGACCCGGCGGAGACGACCGGGGCGGCATCCGAGGACGGCTCGCCCGGGGAGCGCGCGACCACGGCCGACGACGCGGCGCCGACCGGCGACGGGACGGGCGACGGCAAGGACCGGGCCGACGGTACGGACGACGGCGAGCCCTCCGATCCATGGTCCGCGTTCGGGCCGGCACCCGAGCCGGTCCTCGGGCGGGTCCGTCGGGCCGCCCGCTCGGTGGGCCGGTTCCTGGTGCACGAGTGGACGCTCGCGGTCTTCGCCGCGCTGGCGCTCGCCGCCGCGATGACCTGGCCCACCCTGCGCTATCCGCGTCACACGCTGCCGCAGGACTACTGGGACCCGAGCCTCCAGGCGTGGCAGATGGCATGGTCCGGGCACGCCCTGCGCACCGACCCGGGGACGCTCTGGCAGTCGAACACGTTCTTCCCGGAGAGTTGGAGCTTCGCCTTCTCCGACACCCTGCTCGGATACACCCCGGCCGGTCTGATCGGGGTCGGCCCGGAGCACGCCGTGCTGCGCTACAACATCATGTTCGTGCTGGCCCACGCGCTCGCCGCGTTCGGGGCGTACGCGCTGGCCCGGCAGCTCGGCGCGGGCCGGATCGGCGGCGCGGTGGCCGGCGCGAGTTTCGCCTACGCGCCGTGGCTCCTGGCCCAGGCCGGGCACCTGCACGTCATCTCCAACGGCGGCATCCCGCTGGCGCTGGCCATGCTGGCCCGGGGGCACGGCTGGTCGCTGCGCCACGGCTACCGGCCACGCCGCCGGCACGCCGGCTGGGCGTTCACCGGGTGGCTGGTCGCCGCGTGGCAGCTCAGTCTGGGGTTCGGCATCGGGCTGCCGTTCGCGTACGCGCTGGCCGGGATCGGCCTGGTCTCGGTGGTGCTGTGGTTCGTACGGCGGCGCCGGGTGAAGCGTCCGTTCGGCCGGCGGCTGTTCCTGGCCGACGTGTTCGGCGCGCTCGCTTTCGCCGCCGTGGGCGCGGCGCTGGCGGTGCCCTACTTCAAGGTCGCCGAGCTGCATCCGAACGCGGAGCGGACGCTCGGTGAGATCGTGCTCTACTCGCCGCCCCCGAGCGGGTTCTTCACCGCGCCCGCCGAGTCCCGGGTCTGGGGTGGGCTGCACGAGGGTGCTCGTGCCGTGCTGCCCTGGCATCCGGAGATGACGCTGCTGCCGGGCTTCGTGCTCTACGCGCTCGCCGCCGGTGGCCTGTTCTTCTCGGTCTGGCGGGTCCGGCACCGGCTCTTCCTGCTCGCCGGGGTGCTGGTGACGATGGCCCTGGCGATGGGCACCCGGTTCTTCGGCGGCACCTTCACCTACGTGCCGCTCTTCGAGCACCTGCCGGGCTGGAGCGGGCTGCGGACGCCGGGGCGGATGATGCTCTGGACCACCCTGCTGCTGGGCCTACTCGCGGCCGGCGCGCTCACCGCGTTCTGCATGCGGGTACGCGAGCTGGCCGCCGAGCGGGTACCGCCGTGGCCGGGCCCGTGGCTGCGGCTGGCCACCCTGCTGCCGCTGCTGCTGGTGCTGGCGGAGGGCCTGAACGTCACCCCGCATCCGGTGGTGCCGCAGCAGCCGGCGGTGATGCGCAGCGTGGACGGTCCGCTGCTGGTGCTGCCGAGCAGCCAGAACCTCGACCAGCCGGTGATGCTCTGGTCCACCGACCGGTTCCAGCGGATGGTCAACGGCGGCAGCGGCTTCACACCGAAATCCCAGGCCGACATCCGTGAGGCCACGGTCGGTTTCCCCGACGCCACGAGCGTCGCATATCTGCGGCAGGTCGGGGTCCGCAACGTGGTGGTGCTCCGGGACCGGCTCGGTGGCACCCCGTGGGAGAGGATGCTCGACCGGCCGGTGGACGCCCCCGGGGTGACCCGGGAGCAGATCGGCGACGCGGTCGTGTTCCGGCTCTAGAGCCGGTCGCTCAGGTGGGGACGGGTTCGACGGGACGGTCGACGGCGACGCCGGATCGCCAGCGTTGGTGCCAGGGCGCGTCGGGCGCACCGTCGAGCACCCCGCCGTCCGGGTCGTCCGCGTAGGTCTGCCGGACCGCGTCGTGCTCGGGTCGGAGGATGTCCCGGATCACGAAGCCGCAGAGCACCACCACCGTGACCAGGCGCAGGCTGGCCGCGAGCACGAAGACGCCCTCGGGGAAGACCGGCCGGGACGTGGCGGCGCCGAGCAGTTCGCCGTAGAACGCGGCGAAGTAGGCGACCTCGGCGAACTGCCAAGCCAGGAACGCGCCCCAGCGGGGCCGGGCGAGCACGACGAGCGGCAGCAGCCAGAGCACGAACTGCTGCGACCAGACCTTGCTGAAGATGAGGAACGCGGCGACCACCAGGAACGCGAGCTGGGCCAGCCGTGGGCGGCGTGGGGCGAGCAACGCCAGCGCGGCCACCCCGAGGCAGGCCAGACCGAAGAGCAGGTACGACAACCAGTTGAGGGTGGGGATGTTCGCGTTGAGCCATTCGAACGGCCCGAGTTCACCGGGTGCGGACGGGCTGATCCGCCCGTCGAGGTAGCGGCCGATGTACCAGAGCGTGCCCCAGTCGATGGGGCGGGTGGTGTTCAGTTCGAAGAAGCGCCCCCAGCTTTCCGGATAGAGCTCATACGTCGGCCAGTTGACCAGGACGAGCGTCGCCAGCGCGGCGGCCGTGGTGATCAGCCCGGCCAGGAACCGGCCGGCCCGCAACGAGAGGACCAGGATCGGGCCGAGGAGGAACAGCGGCCACATCTTCGCGGCCCCACCGAGCCCGATAAGGACACCCGCCACCGCGGACAGCGGCATGCCGTACCGGTAGGGGCGGGTGCGCGCCCAGGCCCACAGGCCGAACGCGGCGAGGCCGACGGCGAGCAGGTCCCAATTGACGGTGGCGGTGAGCACGAGGGCCGGGGACAGCGCGAACAACGCCGCGTCCCAGGGTCGTCGACGGCGCAGGCTGAGGATGACCGCCACGGTGGCGACGGCGAGCGCCCCGAGCACCAGCGCGTTGACGTTGTAGAACCACTGCGCCTGGTTGATGCCCAGGTTGTCGGTGCCGAGGGCGTGCACGGGGAGACCGAGCGCGCCCATGAAGTAGCCGGTCAGCACCGGGTATTCCACCGGGTGGTCGGCGTAGGGCACCTTGCCCTCGTTGAGTCCTTCGGCGTAGTAGAGCGCCAGCACGTCGGTGTAGCACATCCGGGTGTACTGCACGTTGTTCTGCCAGGCGCCGTCCTGGCAGGGGGACTTCTGCACCCAGTGCAGCGCGAGCGTCAGGCAGACAAGGGCGAGCACGATCCGCGCGGCGGTCCAGAAGCGACCTTCCCGCCCGGCGGGGCGGTCCAGGGCGGCGGCGTGGTCGCCGAGCGGCCCGCCGATCAGGCCGGACGCGCCGCGGACGAACCAGTCCGAGCGGGACGGGTGGTCCACGGTGGCACCGGGTTGTGGCGTAGCCCCGGCGGGGCCGGCCCCGGATCGGCCGTCGGAGCCATGCTCGTCGATGCCTGCGGTCGACTGGGTGCTCATGGAGAGGAATCCTGCCGTACTCCGGGGGGTCGCGTCCCGCCGTGGGGGGAGAAAATTCCGGTCCGCGAAACACGGCGGCGGCCGGGCCGCTCGGGTCCGGCCGCCGCCGTCAGCTGGTGCGCGTCAGTTCGTCTGTCGGGTCGGTGGTGTGCTCGGCAGCAGCCCGCCACCACCGCCACCGCCAGGGTTGCCCCCACCACCGGGGTTACCGCCGCCACCGGGATTGCCACCGCCACCAGGCGTGCCGCCGCCACCGGGGTTGCCACCGCCACCCGGGGTGCCGCCGGGGCAGAACAGGCCGAGTGGGTCGCAGGTGGGCCCGCCCGGCTGGCCGGGCGCGGGAGTCGGCGGAGGCGGAGCCTCACCATTGCCGGCATCGTCCTTGCCGACGTTCGCGGCGGGCGGGAACTCCTCCTTGTCCTTGCCCTTGAGCGCATCGTTCATGAAGCGCTGGAAGATCTCGCCGGGCATCTTCGCACCGCTGATGTCATCGCCGTCGTCGTCCTTGATCGCCTTGCGGTTCCCGAGGTTGCCGACCCACACGGCGGTGGCGAGTTGCGGCGTGTAGCCGATCATCCAGGCGTCACCGTTGCGGGTGCTCTTGTCGCCGAGCTCCCAGGTGCCGGTCTTCTCGGCGGCCTGGCGACCGTCGGCCAGGCGGCGGCTCACCTGGCCCGGGTACTGCTTCAGCACCGAGGTGACGTCGGCGACGATGTCCTTGTCGATCCGTTTCTGGGGCTGGAGCCGCTCGCCGCCGACGGTGTCCCACTTGCCGGTGTCCGGGTTCTGCTTCTGCACCAGCTTCACGAAGTGCGCCTTGTTGTAGGTGCCCTGGTTGGCGAAGGTGGCGACGCCGTTGGCGTGGTCGAGCACGGTGATCGGGTACTGGCCGTAGCCGATGACGTGGAAGAACGGGTTGGGCGCCAGGTCCTTCGGGTCGGCCTTGGTCAGGTCGTGCGCCTTGGCCGGGTTGGTGTCGGTCTGCCACATGGTGGTGACGCCGGCCTGCTTGGCCATGTCGAGCACCTTGTCCGGGCCGATCTGCTCGGTGATGTAGTAGAACGGCACGTTCAGCGACTTCAGGGTCGACAGTTCGAGCGTGCAGGAGTCGCCGCAGGAGACCTTGTCCGCGCCGGCGTTGCTCACCTTGAACTTGGTGTCCTTCGGGGTGAACGCCGAGGCCTTCCACCGGGACTTCAGCGAGATGCCCTCCTTGAGCGCCGCCGCGAGCGTGTAGATCTTGAAGCTCGAGCCGGGTGAGTGGCCGCCGCTGACCACACCGTTGTCGACGTTCTTCCCGGCGTAGTCGGTGCCGGTGCCGTTGTCGCCGCCGTAGTAGGCGCGCACCCCGCCGGTCTTCGGGTCGATCGCCACCACGGCGGCCATCAGGTTGTCTGGCTGCCCTTCGAGCGCGGAGCCCTTCTTGGCACGCTGGGCCGCCTCGAGCGCCGCCTCCTGCATCTTCTTGTCGATCGTCGTGGTGATCTTGTAGCCGCCGCGGCTCAACGCCTTGGCGCAGAGCGGCTTCGCCTCGGTCGCCTCGGCCTCGCTGTCAGTGCAGAGCTTCATCTCGCGCAGTTCCTGCGAGACGTAGTTGACGATGTTGCCGTACGGCGTGTTGACGCCGAAGCTGCCGGCGCTGTTCTTCGACGGCTTCTCGATCTTCTTCGGGTATTCCGTCGGGTGCGCCGGCATGTTCGGCGCGTCCAGCCACTTCTCGGTGATCATGCCGTTGATCACGTAGTTCCACCGGTCCAGCGCGGCCGGCGGGTTGATCGCCGGGTCGTAGCCCTGGTGGGTGGCGCTCGGCTCCGGCTGCTTGATCAGCGCGGCCAGCACCGCGGCCTCCGCCACGTTCAGCTTGTCGACGGGCTTCTTGAAGTAGGTCTGCGACGCCGCCCCGATGCCGTACGCGCCCCGGCCGAAGTAGATGACGTTCAGGTAGTGCTGCATGATCACGCGCTTGTCGTACTTGTCGTTCAGCTTGGAGGCGAGGATCGCCTCCTTCACCTTGCGGCCGTACGTGTCCTGGTTGAGGTTGTCGAACGCGTTGCGCGCGTACTGCTGGGTGATGGTCGAGGCACCCTGCTTGTCGCCGCCGCTGAGGTTGTTCCAGGCGGCCCGGGCGATGCCCTTGTAGTCGACGCCGGAGTGCCGGTAGAAGTTCCGGTCCTCCGCCGCGGCGACGGCGTGCTGGACGTGATCCGGGATCTGGTCGATCGTCACCAACTGGCGGTTCTGGTCGCCGATCCGGGCGATGGGGTTCTTGCCGGTGGAGTCGTAGATCGTCGTGGACAGCGGCGGGATGGTGTCCTCGGGCAGCGGCACCTGCTGCGAATACCAGGTGAAGCTGACCACACCGATGCCGGTGAGCATGATGAACACGGCGAAGCCGGCGATCAGCATGTTGACCCGGCGCCGCTTCTTCGCCGCGGCCGGGTTGCCACCCCGGCGACCACGGCCGGGGCCGTTCGGGCCGTTCGGGCCGCCGGGGCCACCACCGCCACCGGAGAAGCCGGGCACGGCGGCCCGCCCGCCCACCGCTGCCGAGCCGACACTCGCCCGCCCGGCGCCCACCGAGGCGCGCCCGGCCGGAGCGGCCGGGGAGATCGGGACGGACGCCCGCCCGGCACCCGCGCGCCCGGACACTCCGGGTGCCGGCGAGACGGGCACGGATGCCCGGCCCGCGCCGGCACGACCGACCGACGCCGAGCCGGCGGCCCCGCGCGGTGCCGGTGCGACGCCGCCGACGGAGGCTCGGCCGCCGGTGCCACGCGGTGTCACCGATGCGCGGGCCGAGGCGCCGCCCTCGGGGGCGCCGCCGGACCAACCACTCCCGCGCGGACCCGCCTCGGAGCCCGGGTCACCGTGGGGCCCCGGGATCTGGGCCCGCCCACGCGAAGAACTGGGATCGCCGTAGTTCATTCCTCACACCCTGCCGGTCGCGGTGGGGCGCGAGGGCGCCGCCACCGGGTTGCCGTGAGTTGGAACACGAGACGCTAGCCGCCGAGAACGTCGGCGTGCGTTCGCCAAATCCGATTTATTCGGACTAATTGCGCTTAATGACTGCCGCTCGCATCGCCCGTGGAACGGGGCCACCGCGGTCGGGACAGCCAGTTTCACCGTTGCGCCTCTCGCCTTCGCCGAAAGGTGGAGCCGTTGGCCGCGGCCGAGTCCGACGCGTCCTCCACCTCGCCCGCGAGACCGTCCCGGCCGAGCAGGAACTGCTCGACGAGATGGTTCCAGTCACAGCCGAGGCAGACCTCCACCACGAACACCTGGAACTCACGCAGCGTCATGGCCAGGACGGGCAATTCCGCCCGGGTGCGCGCCTGGCCGGCGGACTGCCTAAGTTCGTCACCGTAAATGTAGTGGACGTGGATGAGGTTCTCGCTCCGGCAGACCGGGCAACGGTCGTCGGTCTGCTCACCGTGGAAGCGGGCGGCGTTCTTCAGGTACGGCGAGGCGTCGCAGACGTCGTACGTGCCGACCCGGCCGGTGAGGAGTTCACGCAGCACTGCCCGCTTCTGGAGCGAGTAGTCGACGACCTGGCGCTGCGTACGCATGCGCCAAAGGGTACGCGCTCCGTCGGACCCAGGCGACCATGGTCACCATCGGTGACGAGCGCGTGGCGCAACCCGGGGTTTGCCGGACTCTCCCGCCTCGGCTAACGTGCGATGTATCGGTTCGATACATCGCGGCAGGCAAGCCCGCGCCTGCGGGAAAGAAGGGATGGCCCGTGCTCGAGTTCGCCATCCTCGGCCTCCTGCAGGAAGCTCCGATGCACGGCTACGAGCTGCGCAAGGAGTTGACCGCCAAGCTCGGCGCCATCCGGGCGGCGATCAGCTACGGCTCGCTCTACCCGACCCTGCGCCGGCTGCAGGCGGCGGGATGGATCACCGAAGCTGCCGAGACGCCCGCGACCGCCGACGAGATTCCCGCGCTGACCAGCCGACGCGGTCGGGTGGTCTACACCATTACCGCGGAGGGCAAGGAACGCTTCGCCGAGCTGATAGCGCAGGCTGGACCCGAGACGTACGACGACACGGGCTTCGGCGTGCACTTCGCGTTCTTCGCCCGGACCGACCAGGCCACCCGGCTCCGGATCCTGGAAGGTCGTCGTCGAAAGATCGAGGAACGTCGCGAGGGTCTTCGTGACGTGCTCGGCCGGGCGGCCGAGCGGCTCGACGCGTACACCCTGGAACTGCAACGCCACGGGCTCGACGCCTGTGAGCGCGAGGTCCGCTGGCTGGAGGAGCTCATCGCCAACGAGCGCTCCGGCCGGGCCCCGTCCGACCCGCGAACCGGGACGGCCGGCGGCCGAGGAGACAACGACAGCCCGCCCACGCCTGGAACGTCCAGGACAGAGCGGCCGTGATGAAGAAGAAGGAGGCAGACGCTATGGGCTCCGTCCGCGTCGCCATCGTCGGTGTGGGTAACTGCGCCTCGTCCCTCGTACAGGGCGTGGAGTACTACCGGAACGCCGACCCGAACGACCGCGTCCCGGGTCTCATGCACGTCACCTTCGGCGACTACCACGTCTCGGACGTGAAGTTCGTCGCGGCGTTCGACGTGGACGCCAAGAAGGTGGGCATGGACCTCGCGGAGGCGATCGTTGCCAGCGAGAACAACACGATCAAGCTGTGCGACGTGGCGCCGACCGGCGTCAGCGTGCAGCGCGGCCCGACCTTCGACGGTCTCGGCCAGTACTACCGTGAGATGGTCGAGGAGTCGGACCGCGAGCCGGTCGACGTGGTCCAGGCGCTGCGCGAGGCGCAGGTCGACGTGGTCGTCTCCTACCTGCCGGTGGGCTCCGAGCAGGCCGACAAGTTCTACGCCCAGGCCGCGATCGACGCCGGCTGCGCGTTCGTCAACGCCCTGCCGGTCTTCATCGCCTCCGACCCGGAGTGGGCGCAGAAGTTCACCGACGCCGGCCTGCCGATCGTCGGCGACGACATCAAGAGCCAGGTCGGCGCCACCATCGTGCACCGCGCCCTGGCGAAGCTCTTCGAGGACCGCGGGGTCGAGCTGCTGCGCACGTACCAGCTCAACTTCGGCGGCAACATGGACTTCATGAACATGCTGGAGCGCAACCGCCTGGTCTCGAAGAAGATCTCGAAGACCCAGTCGGTGACCTCCCAGATCCCGCACGAGATGAGCAAGAGCGACGTGCACATCGGCCCGTCCGACCACGTGCCGTGGCTGGACGACCGCAAGTGGGCGTACATCCGCCTGGAGGGCCGCTCCTTCGGTGACACCCCGCTCAACGCGGAGCTGAAGCTCGAGGTGTGGGACTCGCCGAACTCGGCCGGTGTCATCATCGACGCCGTCCGCGCCGCGAAGATCGCGCTGGACCGGAAGATCGGCGGCCCGATCCTCTCCGCCTCCTCGTACTTCATGAAGTCCCCGCCGGAGCAGTACGCCGACCACGACGCGCACGCCGCCGTCGAGGCGTTCATCGCCGGCGACATCGAGCGCTGACACGCGTCACACGAGCACCGAAGAAGGCCGGGTCCACACGGACCCGGCCTTCTTCTCGCGGTACGTCAGGACCAGGCGCGCCGCAGCGCCACGGACGCCTCCAGTTCCAGCAGCGTCACCTTGCGCGGCAACCCGCCCCCGAAGCCCACCAGCTTGGCGCCCGCGCCGACGATCCGGTGACACGGCACGATCACCGGCACCGGGTTGCGGTTGCAGGCCACCCCGACCGCCCGGGCCGCGCCCGGCTCGCCGAGCGCCCGGGCCACCTCGCCGTAGGTGGTCGTCTCCCCGTACGGGATGCGGATCATCTCCCGCCAGACCGCGCGCTCGAACTCCGAACCCCGCTGCGCCGACACCGGCACGGTGAACTCGGTCAGGTCGCCGGCGAAGTACGCCCGCAGCTCCGCCACGGCCAGCCGGCCCACCTCGTCGACCGGCTCGTCGGTGGCCGACGCCACCCGCCCGAAGTGCGCGCCGCACACGGCGTCGGCGTCGGTGCCGACGGAGAACTCCCCGATCGGCGAGTCGAGCACGGTCCAGCGCATGTCGGCCATTGTCGCGCGGCGGGCAAACTTTCTCCCGCCCCGGGCGTCTGAGACACGGAGGTGCACGGTGGCGGAGGTCGACGGCGAGTTCACCGCGTTCGTCAACGAGCGGGGAGCGGCGCTGCTGCGGGTGGCGTACGCGCTGGCCGGCAACCAGCACGCGGCGGAGGATCTGCTCCAGAACGCGCTGGCCAAGGCGTACGCCCGGTGGCCCCGGATCCGCGGCGACGCGGAGCCGTACGTGAAACGGATCCTGTACCACGACCAGGTGTCGGGCTGGCGGCGCGGTCGGCGCGCCGAGGTGCCGGTGGCCGACCTGCCGGAGCGGCCGACCCCGGGTGAGGACAGCGACCTGCGGCTGCTGCTGAGGGACGCGCTGCGGGCACTGCCACCGCGCCAGCGCGCCGTGCTGACACTGCGTTACCTGGAGGACCTGAGCGTCGAGGAGACCGCCAGACTGCTCGGCTGCCGGGCCGGCACGGTGGCCAGCCAGAGCGCCAAGGCGCTGGCCCGGCTCCGGCAGCTCGTGCCGGCGCTCGACGAGCTGCCCACCCAGCCGGAGGTGACCCGATGAGCAGACCGCTTGACGAGACGCTCCGGAGGGCCGTACGCGATCTCGCCGATGACGCCGCGCCCGCGCCGGACCTGGCGCTGCGGGCGCTCGGCCGGGGCCGCCGGCTGCGCCGTCGCCGGCGGGTCGGCACCGTCGCGGTGGTCGCGGTGGTCGCGGCGGTCGCGGCGGCTGTGCCGTTCGTGTTGCTGCGCCCTCATCCCGCCCCGCCGCCGACCACACCGCCGGTCACCGCCACCCCGTCGCCGCTGGTCCGGGCGGCACCCGATCCGGACTGGGCGGACGGCCCGCTGGTGCTGCCCGGCGGCTGGGTGGTGACCAGCCTGCTCCAGAGAGGCGGGGCGGACCGGAATTCGTACCTGCTCGATCGGGGACGCGGCCGCTACTTCGCCAACGGCCGCTACGACGTCGTGCTGCCCGCGCCCGCCGGCTCGCTGGTCGCGGTCTGGGACGACGACCGGGCACGCCAGGTCGGGCTCGTCGACCTGGCCCGAGGCACGACCCGCTGGTACGAGCCGGGACGCGCACTCGGATGGCCGAGCTGGTCGCCGGACGGCCGCAGCCTGCTGTTCACCAGCGGACGGGTCGATCACTTCGGTTTCGTCGTCCTCGACGCCGACGGCACCACGCGCTCCTTCACCGTCGACACCGTCCGGTTCCTCTGCACCGACCACTGCTTCTTCGTCTGGAGTCCGGACGGACGGGAGGTGCTGCTCCAGCAGACCGACCCCTTTCGCTCCCGGTCCGAGTCGGCCCGGCACCCACGACACGGCGTCCAGTTCTTCGCCGCCGACAGCGGCCGGCCGACCCGGTTCGCGCCGATGCCCGGCGACCCGGCCGGGCCGTGGGCCTGGTCACCGGACGGGAAGCTGGTGGTGGTCCAGGGACAGAAGGAGCCGCTGCTGGTGGAGACGGCGACCGGCCGGGTGGTCAACACACTGCCCGCCGCCGACGCCGTCTGGGCCGGCGACGACCGCCTCCTCTACCGGCGGCCCAACGGGTACCGGGAGTTCGTGTTCGCCGACACCACCGGCCGCGAACTCGTGCGTCAGCCGTTCCCGGCGGGATTCTCGTCGGCGGAGGTGACGATCGCGCCTGGCTGACCGACCGCTGGACCTTCGCTTAGTCGATGTTGCGCGATGTCGATACCGTGCAGGTCATGGCCACCGGGACGCTCATTTTCCTGATCATCGGTGGAATCGGCGTCGGCGTCCTGACGCTCGCCCTGCTCGGCTCGGGAGTGCTGCACCTCGGCCAACCGGACGTCGACGGGCCGGTGTCGCTGGAGGCGGTCGCCGGGTTCACCGGGGCGTTCGGCTTCGGCGGCGCGATCGTCAACGAGATGCTCGGCGGGCGTACCCCCGGGATGATCGCGGCGGCGGTGGCCGGTGGCGCGCTCGCCGCCGTGCCCACCGCGTGGCTGGCCGCCCGGCTGAGCCGTGCGGCCCGCAACATGCGCACCGACGCCACCCCCACGCGGGACCATCTGGCCGGCGCGATCGGCCTGGTGGTCACCCCGATCCCCGGCAACGGTTACGGCGAGGTCCGGGTCCACCTCGCCGGACAGCCGGTGAAGCTCAACGCCCGGGCCGACCGGCCGATCCCGGTCGGTACCCGGATCTTCGTGGTCGAAGCACTGAGCGAGACCAGCGTGCACGTCGAGACCTACTGACACCTCGGACAGACAGGAACCCCCATGCCCCTACTCGTCGCCCTCGGCGGCGCGGTCCTCCTCGCCGTCGTCCTCGTCCTCTTCGTGCTCTCCCGGATCAAGGTGGCCGGGCCGAACCAGGCGTTCATCGTCACCGGCCGCAAGGGCCGGACCACCCAGTCCGCCGACGGAGCCCGGTCCACCGACATGTCCGGGCAGAAGGTCGTGCTCGGTGCCTCGGTCTTCGTGCTGCCGGTGGTGCAGAAGCTCCAGTCGCTCGACCTGTCCAGCCGCCGGATCGACGTCAGCATCCGCGGCGCGGTCAGCAAGCAGGGCATCCGGACCGAACTGCACGGCGTCGCCATCGTGAAGGTCGGCGGTACCGAGGACGCGATCCGGGCCGCCGCCCAGCGCTTCCTGAACCAGCAGGAGGAGATCGACAACTTCACCCGGGAGGTGCTGGCCGGCGCGCTGCGCTCGATCGTCGGCCGGCTCACCGTCGAGGAGATCATCCGGGACCGGGCGGCGTTCGCCAGTGCGGTCGCCGAAGAGGCCGAGCACTCGATGACCAACCAGGGCCTGGTCCTGGACACGTTCCAGCTCCAGGACATCTCGGCTGAGGGCTCCTACCTGCAGGACCTGGGTCGTCCCGAGGCCGCCCGGGTGCTCAAGGACGCGGCCATCGCCGAGGCGCGGGCCCGGCAGCAGGCCGAGCAGGAGCGGCTGCTCGCCGAGGAGGCGATCGCCGAGGCGAACCGGAACCTGTCGCTCAAGCAGGCCGGTATCCAGGCCGAGATCGACGCGGCGAAGGCCAGGTCGGCGGCGTCCGGCCCGCTCGCCCAGGCCGAGCGGGACCAGGCCATCCTCTCCGAGCAGCAGAAGGTGGCCGAGCGCAACGCCGAACTGAAGCAGCGCCAGCTCGACACGGAGGTGCGCAAGCCCGCCGACGCCGCCCGGTACAAGGTGGAGCAGGAGGCCGAGGCCGCCCGCAACGCGGCGGTGCTGCGCGCCGACGCCGAGCGGCAGGCCACCATCGCCGCCGCCCAGGCCGTCGCCGAGCAGTCCCGACTCACCGGTGAGGGCGAGCGGGCCCGACGCGCCGCGCTGGCCGAGGCGAACGCGATCGAAGGTGCCAAGGAAGGTGAGGCGGAGCAGCGCCGCCGTACCGCGATCGCCGACGCGATCGAGCGGGAGGGCCAGGCGGAGGCCGCGGCCATCCTGGCCCGGGGGCAGGCGGAGGCCGAAGCGATGGGCCGCAAGGCCGAGGCGTTCGCCGCGTACGGCGAAGCGGCCGTGCTGGACCTGCTGGTGAAGGTGCTGCCCGAGGTGGTCGGCGCGGCCAGCGCCCCGATCGGCGCGATCGACAAGATGACGGTGATCTCCACCGACGGGGCGTCGTCGCTGACCAAGTCGGTGGCCGGCAACGTCGCCCAGGGCCTCCAGCTCGGCAGCGACCTGACCGGCATCGACCTGGCCGGCCTGCTGGCCCGGCTGGGCAGCGCCAGCACCAACGGCACCGGCCCGGTGGACGGTAAGAAGACAGTGGACGGCAGCAGCACCGTCACCTCGTGACGGGCGGCACCGTCACCTCGTGACGACGACGGCGCCCGCCGGTTCCCCTCGGGGAGCCGGCGGGCGCCGTCGTTCTCGGTACGGGTCAGATCACGGCGATGACGAACTTCTCGCCGGTGCCGAGACCCAGGGTCGGGCTCTCCCAGTCGGGGATGCGGCTGGCGATGAGCTCGCTGGCGCCGGTGGCGCCGGCGGTGACCGCCTTCTGGTTGACGGAGGCGTACAGGTAGACGGAGCCGTCGGCGTTGTAGTCGAGGAAGCCCAGGCCCTCCCACGCGCCGATCGAGGCGCCCCGGGCGATCAGCGGCTTCGCCCCGGCGCTGTCCGCCGTCACGAACTTGCCGTTGACCAGTGCCTTCAGCCCGAAGGTGCCGTAGCCGTCACCGACGTTGACCAGCTCGTACTTCTCCCAGGCGCCGACGGTCGCGGAACGGGCGATCAGCGGCTTCGTGCCGCCGTTCTCCGCGGTCACGAACTTGCCGTTGGCCAGGGACTTGATCCCCACCACCGGAGCCGACGCGTCGAAGTCGAACTTCTCCGCGTTGCCGATGCTGGTCTTGCTCGCGATAAGCGGGGAGGTGGTGCTCGGCGCGGTGACGTACCGGCCGTTGACCACCGCCTTAAGGCTGATCGTGCCGTCGGTGTTGTCGATGACCTGGAACTTCTCCCACGCTCCGATGGCCGCGGAACGGGCGATCAGCGGCTTCGCCCCGGCGCTCTCCGCCGTCACGAACTTGTTGTTGACCCGGGCACGCAGACCGAAGAGGCCGTCGCCGGCGTCGACCACGTCGAACTTCTCCCAGGCGCCGACGGTGGTGCCGCGGGCCACCAGCGGCTTCGTCCCGCTGCTGTCCGCGGTGACGTACCGGCCGTTGACCCGTGCCTTGAGCCCGTAGGAACCGCGGGCCGTGGGGACCGTGCCGATGTGCAGCAGCCGGTCGAGTGAGCCCATGCTGTCGTGCACGGCGCCGCCGACGCCGGTGGTGACGACCGCATCACGCACCTGCTGCGGCGACCAACCCGGGTTCTCCTCCAGCAGCAGCGCGGCCGCGCCCGCCACGTGCGGGGACGCCATCGAGGTGCCGCTCAACGACTCGGTGCCGGCGCTGGTGCCGGCCTTCGCCGAGACGATGCTCGTGCCCGGCGCGAACGTGTCCAGGCAGCGCCCGTAGTTGGAGAACCAGGCCCGCATGTCCAGCCGATCGGTCGCGCCGACCGTGATGGCGGCGGGCACGCTGGCCGGCGAGGAGGCGCAGGCGTCCTGCATGCTGTTCCCGGCCGCCACCGCGTAGGTGAGGCCGGCGGTGATGGAGCGGCTCACCGCGTCGTTGACCGCCCGGTCGACGACGTCGACGCCGAGGCTCATGTTGACCACGGCCGGTGAGGTGGCCTTGCCGGTGACCCAGTCGATGCCGGCGACCACCTGCTCGGTGGTGCCCGAGCCCGAGCAGTCGAGCACCCGGACGGCCACCAGCTTGACGTCCTTGGCCACGCCGTACGTCGTGCCGCCGATGGTTCCGGCGACGTGCGTGCCGTGCCCGTCGCAGTCCTGCGCGACGTCGTCCTGCTCGACGGCGTCGTACCCGTTCTCGGCCCGGCCACCGAAGTCCTGGTGGTCGATGTCGATGCCGGTGTCGATGACGTACGCGGTCACCCCGGCGCCGGTCGCCGAGTAGGTGTACTTGCCGTCGGTCCTGGTCCGGCCCTGGTCGATCCGGTCCAGGCCCCACGGCGGGTTGGTCTGGGTGTCGGTGGCCTTCCAGCGCTGGACCTGCTGGACGTACGCGACGCCCGGGTCGGCGGCGAGGCGCTCGGCCTGCCGACGATCCATGCTGGCGGAGTAGCCGTGCAGCGCCTTGCCGAAGACCCGGCGGACGGTGCCGCCGTGCTTCTCGGCGAGCGTCGATGCGGTGGCCTTCACCTTGGCGGGGGACGCCTTGCCGTCCTTGAGGACGACGATGTAGCGACCGGAAACCGCCTCGGGCGCCTCCGCGCCGAGAACCGAGGCGCGTTTGGGACTGGCCGGATCGGCCATGGCCGCGCCGCCGGTGGCGACGCCGATGACGGAGGTTACGGAGGTGAGGGCGAGGCCCACCACCGCGGAGCGGCGCAGAGCGCCGGATCGTGACACCGAACTGTCTCCCCGTGTCCAACGACCGTCCCTGATGGACGGGCGGATGAGGTCAACGCAGCCGCTGCCGTCGATGCGGGTGGCTGGTGACGACCATCATCATGCGGCAGACATCGATCTGATGTCGTCCGCTTTTCGGTCGATACGCCGCCGTGTCGGCGTCGGGTTTCCGGCAGACGACTCAGTCGACGATGCCCTCGGCGCGCGCCCAGCGCAGCAACTCCACCTCGGCCACGTCCCGATCCAGCGGCCCGCGCTCCAGACGCAGCTCCTTGAGGTGCTGCCAGGCGCGACCGACCACCGGGCCGGGCGGCACACCGAGCAGCTCCATGATCGCGTTGCCGTCCAGGTCGGGGCGGACCCGGGCCAGGTCCTCCTCGGCGGCGATCCGGGAGATCCGCTCCTCCAGCGCGTCGTAGTCGGCGGCGAGCTGGGCCGCCTTGCGCCGGTTGCGGGTCGTGCAGTCGGAACGGGTCAGCTTGTGCAGCCGGGACAGCAGGTCACCGGCGTCGGTGACGTACCGGCGCACCGCCGAGTCGGTCCACTCGCCCCGGCCGTACCCGTAGAAGCGCAGGTGCAGCCCGACCAGCCTGACCACCTGGGAGGTGATCTCCTTGGAGTAGCGCATCGCCTTCATCCGGGCCTTGGTCAACCGGGCGCCGACCACCTCGTGGTGGTGGAAGCTGACCCGGCCGTCCCCGCCGACCGCCTTGGTGGCCGGCTTGCCGACGTCGTGCATCAGCGCGGCCATCCGCAGCACGAAGTCGCAGCCGTCCTCCTCCATCGACACGGCGTTGCTCACCACGGTGAGCGTGTGCTCGTAGACGTCCTTGTGCTGGGCGTGCTCGTCGATGGTGAGCTTCAGGCCGGTCAGCTCGGGCAGGAAGCGCTCGGCCAGTCCGGTGTCGACGAGCAACCGCAGCCCGGTCACCGGGTCGGCGCCGCAGAGCAGCTTGGTGAACTCGTCCCGGATCCGCTCGGCGGTGATCCGGTCCAGGTCGGTCGCCATCCCGGCCATCGCCGCGCGGACGCCCGGGTGGACGGCGAAGCGGAGCTGGGCGGCGAACCGGGCCGCCCGCAGCATCCGCAGGGGATCGTCGCGGAACGACTCCTGCGGCGTGCCGGGAGTACGGATGATCTTCGCGGCCAGGTCGGCGAGCCCGCCGTGCGGGTCGGTGAACCGGTGCTCGGGCAGGCTGACCGCCATCGCGTTGACCGTGAAGTCGCGGCGCTTCAGGTCTTCGACCAGGCTGGTGCCGTAGCGCACCACCGGGTTGCGGCTCACCTGGTCGTAGACCTCGGCCCGGAACGTGGTGATCTCCAGGTTGAGACCGTCGCGCTGGCAGGCGATGGTGCCGAACTCACGCCCGGTCTCCCAGATCGACTCGGCCCAGCCCCGGATGACCTTGACGGTCTCGTCCGGGTGGGCGTCGGTGCAGAAGTCGAGGTCGTTTCCGAGCCGGCCGAGCAGCGCGTCCCGGACGGATCCCCCCACCAGGTGCAGCTCGTGACCGGCCCGCGCGAAGCGCCGACCCAGCTCGTCGGCCACCGGGGAGACGCGGAGCAGTTCGGCGACGGCGTTGCGCTGCGCGGCGGTCAACTCGCGGCGATCAGCGGAGGCGGAGGCTTCGGACATGGGATCGCCAGCCTATCGGGCCGGGGGTGGATCGACCGCGCCGGGCGCGGGTAACCGGCGGAGGTTGACTAAGGTTCCGGTTGTGCGGGGCCGGCCGGGCCCGGTTCCGACGTACCCCTGGAGGCGGGCAGATGGGCGGCGGGCTCTACCGCAGCGCGAACGCGCACGGCGGCGACCGGCCGCCGGACGACGGCGCGACCTTCATCTCGGCCGATCCGCTGAACCAGCCGGGCGTCGAGGCCGTCGCACCGCCGCAGGAGGTGGCCGCCGAGGCCAGCGCCGCGACGAACAGCGCGGTCATGGCCATCGGCAGCCTGGTCAGCCGGGGTACGGGTTTCATCCGCAACCTGATGATCGGCGCCGCGCTCGGCGGCGCGCTCGTCGGTGACGCCTTCACCACCGCGATCTTCCTGCCGAACCAGGTCTACGAGTTCCTGCTCGGTGGCGTGCTCACCAGCGTGCTGATTCCGGTGCTGGTCCGGCGGCGCAAGTCGGATCCGGACCGGGGTGAGGCGTACTCCCAGCGGTTGCTCACGCTTGCCGTGCTGGCCCTCGCCGCCACCGCGCTGATCGCGATGATCGGCGCGCCGGTGCTGACCGCCATCTACGCCGGCGGCAAGGACCAGGACTACCGGGGCCTGGTCACCGGCCTGTCGTACCTGATGTTGCCGATGCTGTTCTTCACCGGCGTGAGCGCGCTGATCGCCGCGGTGCTGAACACCCGGGGGCACTTCGCCGCACCGATGTGGGCGCCGATCCTGAACAACCTGGTGGTCATCGGCGTCTGCGGGCTCTACATCGCGGTCTTCGGCGCGAAGATCATCGAGCCGGGCGAGATGGGCTGGGACCGGATCCTGCTGATCGGTGGGGGCACGCTGCTCGGCGTCGCGGTCCAGACCGCCGGGCTGCTGCCCGCTTTGCGCAAGGTCGGCTTCCGGTGGAAGTGGCGGTTCGACTTCCGGGCGCTCGGCCTGGGTGAGCTGGCCCGGCTCGGCGGCTGGATGTTCTGCTACGTCGGGGTCAACCAGCTCGGCCTCTTCGTGGTGGTAAACCTCCTCACCCGGGCCGCCGGCGGGAACAACGCCGGTCTGCTGATCTACAACAACGTCTTCCTGCTGCTGATGATGGCGCACGGCATCATCGCGGTCTCGATCATCACCGCGTTGATGCCCCGGATGAGCGCGGCCGCCGCCGAGGGCCGGTTCGGCGACGTCACCGCCGACCTGTCCCGGGGCACCCGGATGGTCACCGCGGTGCTGGCCCCGATCGCGGTCTGCTACGCGGTGCTCGCCGCACCGATCTCCGTGGTGGTGTTCCGCTACGGCGCCTTCACCGGCGACAACGCGGTGGCCACCTCGACAGTGCTGCTGGTCGCGGCGCTCGGTCTGGTGCCGTTCGCGGTCAGCCAGCTCTTCACGTTCGCGTTCTACGCGCTGCCGGACACCCGCACCCCCGCCCTGATCAACATCCCGGTGGTGATCCTGCGGGTGCTGCTTCAGGTGGGCCTGTTCCTGATCTTCTCGAACACGTTCGCGGCGGCCGGGATGATGCTCGGCAACGCCGTGTCTTACCTGGCTGCCGCGATCATCTCGGCGATGCTCCTGCGCCCCCGGGTGGGCCGGATCGGGCTGGGGCAGATCATGCGGACCCTCGGCCGGGTGGTGGTCGCCGCGCTCGGCGCCGCGCTGGTCGGGGTGCTCGTGGTCGCGGTGCTGCCCGGCGACCCGGCGGAGCTGAGCCGGCTGGCCGCCGCGGTCCAACTGGTGATCGGCGGGGCCGCGATCGGCGGCACCTACCTGGGGCTGGCCATGCTGCTGCGGATCGGTGAGATCACCGAGGTGGTGGGGATGGTCCGGCGACGGCTCGGGCGCTGAGCCGTCGATGACGGACGGTGAACGAGGATCACCAGCCTGGGGATACGGCTGTGGATAACTCGGAAATCCGCCGTCCACCTGGCCTCTCGGCCTGTGGACAACCAACCGTAAGGACGAGGGTGCGCAGGCCGGGGCGGGGAAACCCCCGACCGTTCACCCCGGAGCGCCCCTGTGCGGTCGTGTCGCCGTGAACCTCTAGATTGGCGGTACGCGTCCGGCTCGTCCGCCGGGTGGCGCGGTGGACCCGCGTCGGGTCCCGTGGCGACTGGCCTACCGCCGGTCGGGGCGGGAAGATGACATGTCGGAGAACCGGGCATCCCGGGTAAGGTCGCTCTCGACGGGTACGACCGGGCCGACACGGGTGTCGACGCCGGCCGACCGGTTCCACCGAAGGCAGAGCGGAAAGCCACATGCCCAGCAACACGGGTCCATCGATCGACGCGATCACCGAGGGAGGACGGGTGACCCAGGTCGGCGAGGGTCAGGACGCGGAGGAGACCTCTCCTGCGGTCGCGACCGTCGGTGCTCCCACGGTTGGTGAGCTGCTCGCCGAGCGGTACGAACTGGTCGAGCACATCAACAACGACAGCGCCGGCCGGCTGGTCTGGCGCGGCGTCGACGTGGTGCTGCGCCGTCCCGTCGCGGTGATCCTCCGTTACCCGGGTGGCGACTCCGCCACCGAGATGCTCCAGGCCGCGGTCGCCGCGAGCCGCGTCATCCACCCCAACCTGGTGGGCGTCTACGACGCGATCGACGAGGACGACCGGGCCTATGTGGTCCGCGAGTGGGTGGACGGGCAGTCGCTGCGCGAGATGGTCGCCGCCGACGGAGCGCTGGACCCGGCGCGGGCCACCGCCATCGGCAACGCCGTCGCGAGCGCCCTCGCCGCGGTGCACGCCACAGGCATGGTGCACGGCAACGTCCATCCCGGCACCGTGATGATCAGTGACGACGGCCGGGTGGTGCTGGCCGACGCGCGCACCGACGGGGCGGACAGCCAGGAGAACGACCTGCGCGCGGTCGGCGGGGTGCTCTACTTCGCGCTGACCGGGCACTGGCCGCACCGCGAGGCCCCGCTGCACGGCGCCACGGCCGGGCACGGTCGCGCCGCGCTGCCGGACGCCGTGCGGGACGCCGCCGGCGCCATCGCGGCCCCCCGGCAGATGCGCGCCGGCGTCCCCGCCTACCTCGACGACCTCACCATGGACCTGCTGGACCGGGAGATCGCCCCGCCGTCGTCGGACGTGCTGTCGGCCGAGCTGAGCCGGCTCGACATCCCGGCCGACGAGCAGTTCCTGGAGCAGGCCGGCCCGCTGCGCTTCACCGCCGAGCCCGGCGAGGAGCCGTCGCCGCTGGCCGCGGCCGGTGGACGCAGGGTGGCCCTGGGGATCGCCGGCCTGCTGGCCGTGGCCCTGGTCGGGCTGCTCATCGGGGTGAACGCGCTCGGTGGCAGCAGCGGCGACGAGAAGGAGCCGGTGGCCCAGCCGACCAACAGCGCGCCGGCCCCCGGCGGCAGTGAGCCCCCCGCGCAGGTCCGCAAGCTCAGCATCGTCGACGTCCGGATCATCGACCCGGACGGTGACCGGGCCGAGGTGCGCGACGCCGAGAAGGTCATCGACGACGACGACGACGCGGGCTGGGAAACCAACACCTACCGGACGAACGCCAAGTTCGGCGGCATCAAGAGGGGCATGGGCATCTGGATCGACCTGGGCGCCCCGCACTCGGTCAAGCAGCTGGAGGCGACCCTGTCGGCCACCGGTGCGACGGTCGAGCTGCGCACCGGCACGCGCGGTGACTTCCCGTCCAGTTCCGCCGGTGACAAGCAGCTCGTCAACGCCTACTCGACGAAGATCGGCCAGCCGAACGAGAACGGCGGCACCAAGATGATCTTCGATGGGTTCGAGGCCGAGCAGAAGTACCAGTACATCCTCTTCTGGATCACCAAGCTGCCGGCCAAGGACAGCGAAAAATGGAAGCTCGCGGTCCAGGAGATCACGGTCCAGGGCTCGTGACCCGGCCGCCGCGACCGTCGCGCCACCGCCGCCGGGCATGGTGACGGTGGACGGCGACGGCGGTTCCGACCTGGACCTGCTCCGCGCCCACGTGGCCGGCGACCGGGACGCCTTCAACACGTTGTTCCGCCGGCACCGCGACCGGTTGTGGGCGGTGGCGCTGCGCACCATCGGCGACCGTGAGGACGCCGCCGACGCGCTTCAGGACGCCATGCTGTCGGCGCACCGCGCCGCCGCCCGGTTCCGGGGCGACTCGGCGGTCACCACCTGGCTGCACCGCATCGTGGTGAACGCCTGCCTGGACCGGATGCGGCGCCGGCAGACCCACGCCACCGTCCCACTGCCCGACGGCATGCACACCGACGGTGAACCGGGACGCCACACCGGCGGGGTCGAACCGGCCGCGCCGGCCCGGGACCACGACACCGCGCTGGTGATCCGCCAGGCGCTCGCGGCGCTGCCGGCCGAGCAACGGGCCGCGCTGGTCCTGGTGGACGTGCAGGGCTATCCGGTGGCCGAGGTCGCCCGCATACTCGGCGTCGCCGAGGGGACGGTGAAGAGTCGGTGCGCCCGGGGCCGCGCGCGGCTCGCCGTGCTTCTGGGTCACCTGCGGACCGGCTCCGACGACCCGGCCGACGTGCCGCAGCTCACCTTGGGGAACCGTCGACGGCCCGAGGGCGTCGGATCCACGTCGGGATCTCCCCGTCAGGCCGTCAGCCAGGAGGAGCCGTGAGTCCCCGGGAGTTCAGCGAGGTCGACCACGACCTGCTCGCCGACTACCTCGGCGGGGCGCTGGGCGGCACCCCCGAGCAGACCACCGTGGCCCGCCTGGTCGAGCAGGACCCGGCGTGGCGCGAGGCGTACGCCACGCTCGGCGAGGCCGTCGACCTGGTGCACGCCGACCTGGCCGACTGGGCCATGACGCCGGCGCCGGAAATGCCCGCCGCGGTGGCCGACCGGATCACGGCCGCGCTCGCCGGCGCCGGCCCCGCCCCGGCGGCCGACCCCGCACCACCACGCGACGGCAGGCCGGCCGTACCGGCGCAGGTCGGCCGGCCCACCCGCCCGCCCGGTACGGCATCCGGCCCGGCCCGGGCCGGCGGACCCGGACGTCGCTCCCGGCGTTGGTCTCGGCTCGCCGGGCCGGTCGCCCTCGCCGCGGCGTCCGTCGCCGCGGTGGGTCTCGGCGTCGGACAGCTGGCGGATCGGGGTGACGGCGGTGCCGCCGACACCGTCGAGGAGGCGGCACCGATGGTCGCCGCGCCGTACCGCACCACCGGGCCGGCCCAGCGCAGCGGCACCGACTGGACGCCCGACCGCCTCGCCGGTGGCCGGGCCACCGCCGACTCCTCGGTGTCGCCGGACATGGGCGCGCCCTCCGGCGGGTCGGGCGACGGCGCGGAGACCCCGCTGTCCGGCGAGAAGAACCGCCTGAAGGCCGGCACCGGAGTGGATCGGCTGACCCGGCCCGAGACGCTCGCCGCCTGCCTGACCGCTGTCGGCGCGGAGCACGGGGCCACGCCGCTCACCGTCGACCTGGTGGACTTCGCCCGTTTCCAGGGCGTTCCCGCGCTGGTCGTGACGTTCGTCGACGCCGGTGGTGCCCGCTGGGCCTGGGTGAGCGGCCCGGAGTGCGGCGTACCCGGGTCCGGCGCGGACACCCGGTTCCGCACGCGGGTAGGGTGAAACCACGGTCAGCGGGCATGTCCGGCACGTGACGTGACCCACCGGATGACCGGCTCGGGAATCCCCGCTTCGTACGATGATGTTCTGCAAGTCAGGCGCCGGCCCCGCTGAACCGTCGGCGCTCCGGATCGACATCGGTGCCCACCGGTGACGAACACACACATCGGGAGACGGCAGTGGACGAGGTCCGCAACCTGATCATCATCGGCTCCGGGCCGGCCGGCTACACGGCGGCGGTCTACGCCGCCCGCGCCAACCTCAAGCCACTGGTGATCGAGGGCGTGCAGTCGGGTGGCGCGCTGATGACCACCACCGAGGTGGAGAACTTCCCCGGCTTCGCGGACGGCATCCTCGGCCCCGAGCTGATGGACAACATGCGCAAGCAGGCCGAGCGTTTCGGCGCCGAGTTCCTCACCGACGACGTGACCCGGGTCGAGCTGAAGGACACCGGCGAGATCGGCTCCGACGCGGTGAGCACCGCCTGGGTGGGTCAGACCGCCTACCGGGCCCGCGCCGTCATCCTCTCCACCGGTTCCGCGTGGCGTCCGCTCGGTGTGCCCGGCGAGCAGGAATACCTGGGGCACGGCGTGTCGTCCTGCGCCACCTGCGACGGGTTCTTCTTCCGCAACCAGCACATCGTGGTGGTCGGCGGCGGCGACTCGGCGATGGAGGAGGCGAGCTTCCTCACCCGCTTCGCCGCGTCGGTGACGATCATCCACCGCCGCGACTCGTTCCGGGCCAGCAAGATCATGGCCGACCGGGCGCTCGGCAACGAGAAGATCAAGGTCGAGTGGAACTCCGTGGTCGAGGAGATCCTCGGCGACGACGGCAAGGTCAACGGCGTGCGGGTACGCAACGTACACACCGGCGAGAGCAAGGTGCTCGACGTCACCGGCGTCTTCGTGGCGATCGGCCACGACCCGCGCAGCGAACTCTTCCGCGATCAGGTGGAACTCGATGACGAGGGTTACGTGAAGGTGCAGGCGCCGAGTACCCGTACCAGCATTCCGGGGGTGTTCGCGGCCGGTGACGTGGTCGACCACACCTACCGGCAGGCCATCACGGCGGCCGGCACCGGCTGCGCCGCCGCGCTGGACGCCGAGCGGTTCATCGCCACCCTGCAGGACTGAGAATTTCCAGGTGTAACGGGTTCGGAGGAGGGTTCATAGTGGGAGCAACCAAGGCCGTCACGGACGCGAGCTTCGCCAGCGACGTGCTGAAGTCCGACAAGCCGGTTCTGGTCGATTTCTGGGCGGAGTGGTGCGGTCCGTGCCGCAAGGTCTCGCCGCTGCTGGAGGAGATCGCCGGTGAGATGAAGGACCAGGTCACCATCGTCAAGCTCAACATCGACGAGAATCCCGAGACGGCACGCGCCTACCGGGTGATGTCGGTGCCGACGCTCACCATCTTCAAGAACGGCGAACCGGTGCAGTCGATCGCCGGCGCGAAGCCGAAGGGCGAACTGCTCCGGCTCATCCAGTCAGCGCTCTGAGCCGTCCCCGGCACCTCCGCAACCCCCGCCACCCCGCCCGGGTGACGGGGGTTGCGGCGTTCTGACCTGCCCGAACACGAACCCGGTGGGTGAGCGGCCACGGTACGCTCCGTAAGCGTCCGTCGGAGTTCCGGTCCGCCAGCGTCCGTACAGAGGGGGTCGTCGTGCGTCCGATCCGACCCGGTGACCAGGGACCCGCGGTGGCCGAGATCCGCACCGTCCTCGTCGGCCTGGAACTCCTTCCCGAGGCCAGCGGGGGCGACGACTACGACGCGGAGACCGAACGCGCGGTCCGGGCCTTCCAGCAGTCCCGCGGCCTCAGCGTGGACGGGCGGGTGGGCGCGGAGACCTGGCGGTCGCTGGACGCGGCCCGCTGGCGCTTCGGCGCCCGCGCCCTCTACCACTCCGTCCCCGAACCGCTCACCGGCGAGGACGTCCGGGCACTCCAGGAACGCCTGCTGGAGATGGGGTACGACGTGGGCCGCGCCGACGCCATCTACGGCATCCGCACCTCCCGCGCGGTGGCCCAGTTCCAGCGCGAGACGGGCCTGAAACCGGACGGCTCGTGCGGGCCGCACACCGTCAACGCGCTGCGCCGGCTCGGCCGCAAGGTGGTCGGTGGACGCCCCCAGTGGCTGCGCGAGTCCGACGCCATCCGTCAGGCCGGGCCCACGCTCGTCGGCCGGACCGTGGTCATCGACCCCGGGCACGGTGGCACCGATCCGGGCGTGGTGGTGCCCGACGGCTCGCTGCGCTGGAGCGAGGCGGACCTCGTGCACGACCTGGCCAGCCGGCTGGAGGGGCGGCTCGCCGCGGCCGGCGTACGGGTCCAGTTGACCCGCGGTCCGGCGCCTGACGACTGCCTGCCCGACGCGGACCGGGCCGGGCTCGCCAACTCCCTCGGCGCCGACGTGTTCATCTCGCTGCACACCGACGGGCACGCCAACCCGGACGCCGAGGGGGTCGCCACCTACCACTACGGCACCGACAACGGCGTCACCTCCGCGACCGGGGAACGCCTTGCCGGGCTGGTGCAGCGGGAGATCGTGGCCCGCACCGGGCTGCGCGACTGCCGCACCCACGCCAAGTCGTGGGAGTTGCTCCGCCTCACCCGGATGCCGGCGGTTCGCGTCGAGGTCGGCTACCTGACCTCCCCGCAGGACCGGGGTCGGCTGGTCGATCCCCGTTTCCGGGACCGGGTGATCGAGGCCATCGTCGCTGGGGTGCAGCGGATGTACCTGCCGATCGAGCGGGACGTGCCGACCGGCTCGATCGACGTCAGCGAACTACGGGCGATCGTGGCGGCCGGCACCGTGGTCGACTGAGCGGGTCACCCGGTCGACCGGGTGGCGGGCGCCGGACGGACCGGCCGCAGCAGTGTCTCCGGGCTCATCGAGCCGAGCAGCTTCTCCAACGCGTACTCGACGTCGGACTTCCAGCTCAACGCCGTCCGCAACTCCAGCCGCAGGCGGGGGTAGCGCGGGTGCGGACGGACCGTCTTGAAGCCCACCGAGAGGAAGAAGTCGGCCGGCGCGACGCAGCCGCGGGCCGGGTCGTCACCGTCGTCGCCGAACTTGGCGTCGCCGAACGCCTCGATCGCCTTGATGCCGCGCTTGGTGAGGTCGCGGGCCACACCCTGGACCAGCATCCGGCCCAGGCCGCCGTCGGCGAAGGCCGGCACCACGTGCGCGGTCATCAGCAGCGCCGCGTCCGCCGAGACCGGCGAGGTGGGGAACGCCATCGAGCGAGGGACGTACGCGGGCGGGGCGTACATGACGAAACCGGCCGGCATCCCGTCGACGTAGACGAGCTTGCCGCAGGACCCCCACTCCAGCAGGGTCTGGGAGACCCACGCCTCCTTCTCCAGGCCCGGGTCGCCGGCCGCGCACGCCCGCTCGGCGGCGACCGGATCAAGCTCCCAGTAGACGCAGCCCCGGCAGGATCGAGGCAGGTCCTCCAGCGTGTCCAGGGTCAAGTTGACCAGACGTCGCGACATGAGCGCACCCCACCAATAGCTCCTGGTCCCGACGTGCGATCGTACGCGCCCGCCCGGCGGTACGGGAGTGGACGCGCGAACCCTCGCCCGCGCGGACCGGGATGTGACATGTCCACACGGCCGGTTCCGCGACCGTCACCAGGGACTACGATCGGCGAACGGCCCCGCCGCCAATGAATGTCGGCCCTGCGGGTACCACACCGGGCGGCAGCCCCGCCGACACCCGATCGAGGTGATGTCCCATGACCGGCACGACGCTCGACGACTACACCGACCGGTACGCCCGGCGCGTACGCGGGATGACCGCATCCGAGATCCGGGCGCTGTTCGCGGTGGCCAGCCGGCCGGAGGTCGTCTCGCTCGCCGGTGGGGCACCCTACATCGCGGCGCTGCCGCTGGACGCGGTCGGCGAGATGCTCGGCCGGCTCGGCGCCGAACACGGCACCACCACCCTCCAGTACGGCATCGGCCAGGGCACCCCGGAACTGCGCGAGCGGATCTGCGAGGTGATGTCCCTGTCCGGAATCGACGCCTCCTGCGGCGCCTCCCCGGAGGACGTGGTGGTGACCGTCGGCGGTCAGCAGGCGCTCGACCTGGTGGCGCGGCTCTTCCTGGACCCGGGTGACGTGGTGCTCGCCGAGGGCCCGACGTACGTCGGTGCGCTCGGGGTGTTCCAGGCCGCCCAGGCGCAGGTCGCCCACGTGCCGATGGACGACGACGGGCTCATCCCGGAGGCGCTGGAGGCGGCGATCGCCGACCTGACCCGGGCCGGTCGGCGGGTGAAGTTCCTCTACACCATCCCGACCTACCAGAACCCGACCGGCGTGACGCTGAGCGAGGAGCGCCGGGAGCGGGTCCTCGACATCTGCGAGCGCGCCGGGCTGCTGGTGGTGGAGGACGACCCGTACGGTCAGCTCGGTTTCGACGGCGAGGCACCCGCGCCGCTGCGGGCCCGGCGACGCGACGGGGTCTTCTACCTGAGCACGTTCTCCAAGACCTTCGCGCCGGGCCTGCGGGTCGGCTGGATCCTCGCCCCGCACGCGGTCCGCGACAAGCTGGTCATCGCCAACGAGGCGCAGATCCTCTGCCCGAGCGGCTACGCGCAGGCGGCGGTCTCCACCTACCTGGGCACGATGCCGTGGCGGCAGCAGCTCAAGGTCTACCGGGAGGTCTACCGGGAGCGCCGGGACGCGCTGCTCGACGCGCTGGCCGACCTGATGCCGGAGGGCACCACCTGGACCACGCCCGCCGGCGGCCTGTTCGTCTGGGCGACCCTGCCCGACGGTCTCGACTCCAAGGCGATGATGCCGCGGGCCATCGCCGCCCGGGTCGCGTACGTGCCGGGCACCGGCTTCTACGCCGACGGGACCGGCGCGGGGAACATGCGGCTGAACTTCTCCTTCCCGCCCCCGGAGCGCATCCGGGAGGGCGTCCGCCGGTTGTCAGGTGTGATGGAGCAGGAGATCGCCATGCGGAAGGTCTTCGGCGCGGTCGTCGGCGCCGGACCTCACCGTCGCCGGGGCGGCTCCGACGCTCCCGGTCCCGACTTGGCATGATGCCGGCATGTCCGTCAGCCCTGCCGCAGCGACGCCCGTGACCGAACCGGCCGCCGATGACCTGCACGTGCTCGTCCTCGCCGGTGGTCTCTCCTACGAGCGGGACGTCTCGCTGCGGTCGGGTCGCCGGGTCCTCGACGCGTTGCGCGCGGTCGGCGTACCGGCCGAACTGCGGGACGCGGACGCGGCGCTGCTGCCGGCCCTGACCGCCGACCCGCCGGACGCGGTGGTGATCGCCCTGCACGGCGCCACCGGCGAGGACGGGTCACTGCGCGGGGTGCTCGACCTGTGGGACGTGCCGTACGTGGGCTGCGACGCCCGTGCCGCGCGGCTCGCCTGGGACAAGCCGTCGGCCAAGGCGGTGCTGCGCGAGGCGGGCATCCCCACACCGGACTGGGTGGCCCTGCCGCACGACCGGTTCTCCGAGCTGGGCGCGGCGGCCGTTCTGGACCGGATCGGCGACCGCCTGGGCCTGCCACTGATGGTCAAGCCGGCGCAGGGTGGGTCCGGGCTGGGCGCCGCCGTGGTCCGGGAGGCGGCGTCGCTGCCGGCCGCGATGGTGGGCTGTTTCGCGTACGACCAGACCGCGTTGGTGGAGCGCTACGTGCCGGGCATGGACGTCGCGGTTTCCGTGCTCGACCTGGGTGCGGGCCCACAGGCCCTGCCCCCGGTGGAGATCGTCCCCCGCAACGGCGTCTACGACTATGCCGCCCGCTACACAGCCGGCCGCACCACCTGGCATGCGCCCGCCCGACTCGACCCGGCGACGACCGCCCGGGTGACCGAGGTGGCGCTCGCCGCGCACCACGCGCTCGGCCTGCGCGACCTGTCCCGTGTCGACCTGATCGTCGACGCGGCGGGCGAACCGCACGTGCTGGAGGTCAACGTCTCGCCTGGCCTGACGGAGACCTCCCTGCTGCCGCTCGCGGTCCAGGCGGCCGGGCTCGACCTCGGTCGGGTGCTCGGCGCGCTGGTGACCCGGGCCGCCGCCCGCCGCCACTGACCGTTCAGCCGCCGTAGCCGCGCGGCGTGCGCCCCTCGCCGTCGCCGACCCCAGGGCTGCCCGGCGTACGGCCAAGGGTGATCGACCTCTCCTCGCCGTCGAACTCGTCGGTGTCGTCGCCGGCCGGGCCCTCTTCCGGGTCGGCGGTCGGGCCGGACGCGGGCGGGCCCGCGAAGGGGTCTGAGAGCCCCTCTGCCGCGTCGGCCTCGGGGATCTCGTCCGCTGCCTCGATCACCGATCCGCCTTCCTCCTCGGGCTCCTCAGCGCCGGTGGTCGGCTCCGGGGCGGAGAGGCTCGACGGGGCCTTCCAGTGGATGCGCGGTGGCTCGGCAAGCGGCCGGCCACCGAACTCGGCGAGCCAGGCGGCCACCATGGCCAGATTCCCCCGCCACTGCTCCTCCGGGATCGGCGGGAGGATCGAGTCCCACAGGGACAGGAACGTCCCCCGTAGTTGCAGCCTCCCGTAGGGCCGCGCCAGGAACCACAGGTGCAGGTGCGCCGAACCGTCGCCCCAGCGGTTCACGTGCACCCGGGCCACGCCGTCCAACGAGCGGATCGCCCGTTCCAGGCGAACGGTCATCACGCCGAGCTCGGCGGCGAGCAGGTTCGGCAGGTCGCCGAGGTCCAGGTGGGAGCGCGACTCCAGGATCAGGACCATCGGCAGCCCGGTGGGCCGGTCCATGGCGCGCACACGCCAGCGCTCGCCAACCCAGATGTACGCCTCGTCGGGCGCGTTGCAGGCGGTGCATTCCCGGTCCGCCTCGCCCCGACGGGGAGGTTCGACCGGTACGGGATCGTCGAGATGCTTGACGCGGAGATCGCCCTCGAAGGGGAAGGACGGCCATTCGGTGAAATCAGGAACTGCGGGAGGGGTGTCGTGCACGACGCTGACCCTAACCGAGTTGGCGACGCCTGTCCCTACCTGTTCCCGGCTCCCACAGGCTGTCCACTGCCTTGTCCACCACGTTGTCCACAGGCTGGCGAGATCACCAGTACAGCGCGTCATGCACTGCTCAGTAAGGGTTTCCGGGTCTTGTTTCACGTGAAACGGATGCGGCCTGTGGATAACCGCTGTGGATAACTACAGGCGAGTTGCCGGCCCTCTCTCCTAACGAGCCGGAGCGCCGATCCGCACGCTCCGGCCGACTCCGAGTGGCCGGTCCACCCCCCTGTTTCACGTGACCGTGCCGCCCGTCCGGGACCGTCGCGGTGCGCTCAGCACACGCTGCGGTGTACTGCCGAACTTCGCGGCGAGGCGGCCCGCGCCGGGGGCAAGTTCCGCGTGCTGGGCTCCGTCTCCGTCCGCCGCTGCCGTTTCACGTGAAACACGGACCGGCGGCCCTGATCGGGTCGCGCCGGGTCCGAGAAGTCCAACAAGAGATCTTGGAAGGAACCGGCCTCGTGGGGGGCATCAGGCTTCCAAGATCTACGGTGGCCCCACCCCGCGTCCGCCGAGCCGGGGTGGGGGGTTCGCCTCGCTCGGGTCGCCGCGGGAGGGGACTCGTCAAACGCGTGGGACTGCTCCCGGCCGACGAGGCGCGTCCGTCCCACCTTCCAGACGGCTGGAGCGTCGCCACAGTTCCGCCTCCGTCATCGAGTATCAGGTCGATGGCACCCGGGCCGGTCGGGTACTCGGTGCCAACAGGAGCGCCGATCCGGCACGGGACGGTGCCGCAGGCGGTCTCGTCCGGCCGTAGCCGTGGCCCGTCATGGAGCAGCCGGCGTCGCGTGGCAGCCCGCCCGTCAACGGAGCAGCCGCCGTCGCGTGGCAGCCCGCCCGTCGCGGACCAGCTCGGTCCAGTCGGCCAGCAGCCCCGTGCAGTTGGGAGACAGGCAGGCCGGTGTCGAAGGCGTGGCTCGCCGGCCGGGCGGGTCGAGAGTGACCGGGGTGGAGCGGAAGGCCGGGCGACCCAGGTCGGAGGCTGGACGTCCCTGGTGCCGCTGGGCGCGAGGGCTCCGAACTCCGGCCGTCGTTCCACGTCCACCGTTTCACGTGAAACGGTGAACAGCGGGCGGCCAGCGTTTCACGTGAAACCGGCGATGCCCCGAGCAAACGCGGCCAGGGTTGCAGGGGAGAACCGCCCCGCAGCGCCCCGGCGACTCGCAGAGACAGAGCCGGCCGCGCCCAAACGGGCGCGGCCGGCGAAGACGACGAGCGTCGGGCTACTCCTCGGGCCGTTCCTCCTGGACCCCGATGATGCCGACGATCCGCTCCAGGTCGTCGACCGTGGCGAACTCGATCGTGATCTTTCCCTTGCTCCGGCCGATGTCCACCTTCACCCGGGTGTCGAACCGGTCGGAGAGGCGGTCGGCGAGGTCGGAGAGCGCCGGGGCGTGCGGCTTCGGCCGGCGCTTCGCGGCGGGGGCCTTCGCCACCCCGTCGGAGAGGGTCAGGTGCACCAGCTCCTCGGTGCCGCGTACCGAGATGCCTTCCTTGACGATCCGCTCGGCGAGCTGTTCCTGCGCCCCAGAGTCATCGAGGCTGAGCAGGGCGCGGGCGTGGCCGGCGGAGAGCACCCCGGCGGCGACCCGCCGCTGCACGGGGGCGGGGAGGTTCATCAACCGAATCGTGTTGGAGATCTGCGGGCGGCTGCGTCCGATCCGCCGGGCCAGCTCCTCGTGCGTGGCGCCGAACTCCTCCAGCAGTTGCTGGTAGGCCGCTGCCTCTTCCAGGGGGTTCAGGTTGGCGCGGTGAATGTTCTCCAGGAGCGCGTCGCGGAGCATCGCGTCGTCCTTGGTGTCCCGGACGATCGCGGGGATGCTCTCCCGGCCGACCGCCTGGGCGGCCCGCCAGCGCCGCTCGCCCATGACGAGTTCGTACTTCTCGGGATCGAGCTGCCGGACCACGATCGGTTGGAGGAAGCCGACCTCCTGGATCGAGGTCTTCAGCTCCTCCAACGCCTCATCGTCGAAGACGTGTCGGGGCTGCTTCGGGTTCGGCACGATCGAGTCGACCGGGATCTCGGCGAAGCGGGCACCCGGCACCGGGCTCAGCGGTGATTCCGCCGCCTCAGGGCTCGGAACCGGAGGGCTTGCGAGTGAGCCGGTGACGGCGACCGTCGCGACGGATGCCGGGGCGGGCGGCGTCGTGCCCGTCGGGGCCGCTTCCGATTCGACGGCCGCCGGTTCGGCAGCCGGTGCCGGCCCGGTGGGGATCAGGGCGCCGAGCCCTCGACCCAGACCGCCGCGGGGACGGTTCTTCATGCGACGCCTCCCAGCGACTTCTCCGCACTACGCATTCGGGCTCACCGGCTCCTTGACCCCTCGCTCCGCGATTTCCAGGGCGGCCTCGAAGTAGCTCGTGGCTCCCCGCGAACCGGGATCGTAGGTCATCACCGACTGGCCGTAGCTGGGTGCCTCGGAGACACGCACGTTCCGGGGGATGACGGCTTGCAGCACCTTGTCGCCGAAGTGGTTCCGCACGTCCTGCTCCACCGCGTCGGCCAGCCGGGTGCGGCGGTCGTACATGGTGAGCAGGATGGTGGACACCTCAAGCGTCGGGTTCAGGTGCTGGCGTACCAGGTTGATGTTGTTGATGAGCTGGTTGAGCCCTTCCAGCGCGTAGTACTCGCACTGGATGGGGATCAGCACCTCCTGGGCGGCGACCAGGGCGTTGACGGTCAGCAGGCCGAGGGACGGCGGACAGTCTATGAAGACGTAGTCGAAGTGACCGGCGGGGTACGCGGCGATGGCCCGCGCCAGCCGGGACTCCCGGGCGACGACCGACACCAGCTCGATCTCGGCACCCGCCAGGTCGATGGTGGCCGGCACGCACCAGAGGTTCGGGATGCCCTCGACGGCCTGGGCAACCTCTTCCAGTGGAACGCTGTCGATCAGGCAGTCGTAGACGTCGGGCACGCCCGTGTGGTGCGGGACGTTCAACCCGGTGGAGGCGTTGCCCTGCGGGTCGAGGTCGACGACGAGCACCCGGTTACCGTGCAGCGCGAGCGCCACCGCCAGGTTCACGGTGGTGGTGGTCTTACCCACGCCACCCTTCTGGTTGGCGACGCACATCACCCGGGTCCGATCAGGGCGGGGCATGGTGACCTCGCCACTGGGATTCAGGATCTGCACGGCGCGCATCGCCTCCATAGCCAAGGGGGGATCATCCTCTTCGCGCGTCGGGGTTTCACGTGAAACGTACGTGCTCGCATCCACCTGGTCGGCGTGCCCGTCGGCCGGTGGCGTGTCGGACGGCGCCGTCGGTGCGGCCTGCTGCGGGACGGCAGAGACCGGCGGTTGGGGCTCGTAGCGCCCGGGGACGGCCGCGTTGCCGCGCGCAGCCGGCGGACGGGGGGACGGCGCGTTCACCGGTCCGTCGGCCGGGTCGACCGGTTCCCGGGCGGGCGGCACGTTCGCCGGAGCGGATGAAACCGGACGCACCGCGCCGGCGGGCGATGCGTCGGGCCGCCGCGCCGGCTCGGCCTGGGGCGGGGCGGACGGGTCGCGAGCGTCGTCCACCGTCCACTCCTGATAGTTGGTTTCACGTGAAACATGGTCGGCGGACGCTTGCCCTTCCGACCCGTTCAACCGTGGATCGTCGTACCTGCCCTCGTCATGCACCTGTCATCCCTACCCGCTCCGGATGGTCGGTCCGCACCCGTCGAATGGAAGCCCGCGCCTCGCCCGGCGTCATCCGGCACGGCGAAACGACGGCCGTCCGGCACCACCGCTCCACACTATCGACGCGCGGTCAGCCTACGGCCGACGGGCGCAGCGGGTCCATGTCGGGTTGCGATCGATCAGGTCACGTCCACCCGGTCCAACGACCGGACGAGCATCCGGAAGCCCTCTCGGAGTTCAGCGGTCACCACGGCGTCGACCACCCCGCGAGCGCTTGGGCTTCTTTGCCCGGCGTGGGTTGACCACGCGCTCGCGGACCACCTCGACCACCGTCGCCGCCGGTTCGATCACGCCCTCGCCGCACCTGTGCAGTGCCGGTGCGCTCCCACCGAGGCGTGCCACCGCCTCGCCGTGCTCGGCGATCTCCTCCGCAGCGGAGGCACCCTTGAGCGCCACCAGGCGGCCACCGGGCACGAGCAGCGGCAGGCACCACCCGGCGAGCCGGTCCAGCGGGGCCACGGCGCGGGCCGTGACGATGTCGGCGGTCAACGCCTTGCGGTCCCGCGAACCGGCCGCCGCTTCCTCGGCCCGCCCACGGAACACGCGTACCGACCGGGTCAGGCCGAGCCGCTCCACCGCTTCGACCAGGAAGGCGACCCGCCGGGCGAGCGGCTCGACAAGCGTCACGGTCAGATCGGGACGTGCGATCGCCAGCACCAGACCGGGTAGCCCGGCGCCGGAGCCGACGTCGATCACACTGGCGCCCTCCGGGATGCGCTCGGCCGTCACCGCACAGTTGAGCAGGTGCCGGTCCCAGAGCCGGGGTGCCTCGCGGGGACCGATCAGGCCGCGTACCACACCGTCGGTGGCCAGCAGTTCGGCGTACGCGGCGGCCACGTCGAGCCGATCACCGAAGAGCGCGCGGGCGGCCGGCGCCAGTTCCGGCGGCAACGTGGCCGCGGCCGGATCCGCCACCGCACCCTCCATCAGGGACGATGCGGCTTCGGTTGCGGCGTCCGGCTCCGGCGCTGGCGCCGGCTCCGCGAAGAGCGGGTCCACCGCGCCGACCGGGGCCTCGGACGCCAGGTCGACCGGCGGTTCGCCGGAGAAGGCCGGGTTCACCTCCGCCGGAGCCACCGGCCGGGTCTCGGCCTCGGCCGCCACCTCGGTCGAGAAGGCAAGTTCGCCGGGGTCGGCGTTGACTCGGGCCGGATACGCCGGGTCGCCCGCACGGTCGTCGCCGGAGAAGATCGGGTCGACGGTGGGTTCGGGCCGCACAGGAGACGGCCCGGGCGGCGTACCACCCGGGCCGGCCACGGCGCCCGCCGTCGTCTCGTCGGAGATCACGGACCTCAGTCCGTTGCCGGGCGGACGACGATGCGGCGGTTCGGCTCGACGCCCTCGGACTCGCTCTCCACCCCGCTCATCGCGTTCACCACGTCGTGGACGCACTTGCGCTCGAACGCGGACATCGGGTCCAGGCGTACCGGCTCGCCGTGCTCCTTGACCTTCTCCACCGCGTTCTTGGCCACCGCGGCCAGCTCCTTGCGGCGGGCCGCCCGGTAGCCGCCGACGTCGAGCAGCAGCCGGCTCGGCGTGCCGGTCTGCCGGAACACCGCCAGCCGGGCCAGTTCCTGGAGCGCCTCCAGGGTGGCGCCCCGCTGGCCGACCAGGTTCTGCAACCGGCCGCCGACGACCTCGACGACCGGGCGGCCGCCGGAGACCAGCTCGTCGATGTCGCCGTCGTAGTCGAGGATGTCCAACAGGCCCTCGACGTAGTCGGCGGCGATCTCGCTCTGCCGGAACAGGTCGCTCTCGGCCGGGGCCTTCTTCTCCCGGGCCTCGGCCGCCTCCTCCTCGAGGTCGGTGGTGGCGACCGCGGCGGTCTCCTCGTCCAGGGACTCGTCGGCGCGGGGGATGCTGGTGTCGGTCACGGTTTCATCTCCGTACTCGCTCGGCCGGACCGTCGGGGGTCCGCTGGTCTCCCGGGGCCGGCGGGAGGTTCGCCTGTTGCCCTCGGGCACGTCTGTACGGGCCAGTTTCGCCCGTGACCGCGCTCTGCGCGGCGGTTCCGGCCCGGCGCCGACCCGTCGGGTGGCCGCACACGACCGGTGCGGGCCACCGCCGGACAGCGGCGGTGGCCCGAAAGGTCAGCCCTGTCGCTTGGCGGGCCGGCTGCTGCCCTTTTTCGGGTTGGTCGGCTTGGCGCCCGGCTTCGGACCGGCCACCTTCGGCGCCGCCGCCGGAGCCTTCGCCGGCGCCGGGGCGGCCTTACGGCCGAACAGGCCGCCGGTCTTCGCCGGCTGCACCGCGCTCTTGGCGCCGGTGCCGGTGCCGGTCTTCGCCGTGGGGGGCGGCGGGAACTTCCGCAGCACCCACTGCTGCTGGCCGAGCGTGAACAGGTTGTTGGTGACCCAGTAGATGATCACACCGATCGGGAAGATCGCGCCGGAGATCAGCAGGGACAGCGGGATGCCGTAGAGCATCAGTCGCTGCACCATCCGCTGCTGCGGGTCCTCCGCCCAGCCGGTCTTGAGGATCATCTGGCGGCTGGTCAGGTAGGTGGTGGCAATCATGATCACCACCAGGATGCCGGCGACCACCTTGACCGTGCCGGCGTTCGCGCCCAGCCGGGCCAGCTCGTCGGCGGTGGAGCCGAACTTGCCGGAGATGGGGGCGCTGAAGAGCGTCGCGCTGGAGGCACTGTTGAACTGGTCGACGGTCCAGCCGTACAGGGTCTTGCCCCCGTTGTCGGGGTTGAGCCGCCGCAGGGTGTGGAACAGGCCCAGGAAGACCGGGATCTGGAGGAACATCGGCAGGCAGCCCATGAGCGGGTTGGCCTTCTCCGTCCGGTAGAGCTCCATCATCTCTTTCTGGAGCGTCTCCCGGTCACCCTTGTGCTTCTCCTGAAGCTCCTTCACCTTGGGCTGGAGCGCCTGCATGGCGCGCTGCGACTTGATCTGCTTGACGAAGACCGGGAACAGGATCACCCGGACCGTCACCACCAGGAAGATGATGGCGAGGATCCAGGCCCAGTTCGTACCGATCACGGTCCCGACCGGAACTCCGATGGCGTCCCAGGCCGAGTGCCAGGTCAGCAGGATCCACGAGATCGCGTAGTAGATCCAGTCGAGACTAAACACTCAGGCTCCAGTCACGTCGGCACGGCGGCGGTCGCCCGGCGGCGGCACCGGGTCGTGACCACCTGGGTGGAAGGGGTGGCAGCGCGACAGCCGCCGGACCGTCAGCCAGGCTCCCCGTGGCGCGCCGTGCCGGGTCACCGCCTCGACGGCGTAGGCACTGCACGACGGGTAGAACCGGCAGCGGGCCGGCAACGCCGGACTTATCCACCGACGGTACGCGATGATGGGCGCCAACAGGATGCGGGCACCCGTTGTGGGCGATGTCGCCGCGGTCGCGTCGTTCACCGCGACCGCCGTCCGCGGGGCGACCGCGCGGCGGCGATTGCCGCGTCCAGGTCGGCACCGAGCCGGGCGTACGTCGCGTCGGCTGCCGCGGGTAGTGCGCGCACCACGAGGGTGGTGCCGGCGGGCAACTCGGTGAGCCGCTCGCGGACCAGGTGCCGCAGCCGGCGGCGGACCTTGTTGCGGGCCACCGCGCCGCCGACGGCCTTGGACACGACGAAGCCGGCGCGGTGGGGTACGGAGATGTCCGCACCGCTGCTCCGCGCCGGCTCCGGCGTAGATGTCGCGGTGGCGCCGGTCGGCTCGGGAAGGGTCAGGTGGACCACGACGGCACCGCGGCCGACGCGTCGCCCACCGCGGACCGCTGCGGCGAAGTCACTACTGCGCCGCAGTCGCTGTGCGGCGGCCAGCACGATTGCCCACGTCCCCGGACCGGACCGGTCGGCCTCAGGCCGACAGGCGGGTACGGCCCTTGGTGCGACGAGTCGAGATGATGGCGCGGCCGGCACGGGTGCGCATGCGCAGCCGGAAGCCGTGGGTCTTCGCGCGCCGGCGGTTGTTCGGCTGGTAGGTGCGCTTGCTCACGTCAGGCTCTCCGTTGTCGTACGCCCCGCGCGGCGGATCGCCCGGGGTCGTGTGCTGGTCCAGATCACCTCGCGGTGACCTCCGATCGGCGCTGCCGTGACCCGCCCCCGGGGTGCGGGAGAACGGCCAGGACAGCGAGCATCAATCACCCTAGCAGAGGGCGAGAGAGCAGCCGCTCCAGCCTACGCAGGGGCGCAATGACCGTCAAACATCACACTCCGCCGCCCGACCTGCGCCGGCAACGCGGCCGAAGGGTGGTTTCCACTGATGTTGCCAGGGCCATCAGGGTGTCACCGGTTGATGGCGTGGGGTCCGCGCTGTTAGCGTGCCCGATTGCGGTCGGCGTCGGGAACCCGGGGTTTGTCGCCGATCGGCAAGACCGGACACGCTGTTGAATCGTTCGGCACGGTGAACCCGCTTCAGTGCCTCCACGACGTCGAGGGGGCAGGTCCGACCCGCGTCCGGTGGGCGGCCACAATCGGTCGGTACACAGGCTGTGGATAACTTGTGGATGACGACCGGTCAGCCGTCCGGGCGGGCGTGAGGAGCAGGCGAGGGGGTGGCACGACGGTGACCGGAGCGACCGACCTTGCCGAGGTGTGGGCGGCGACCACCGACGAACTCGCCGACGAGATCATCTCCGCGCAGCAGCGGGCGTACCTCCGGCTCACCCGGCTCCGGGCGATCGTCGAGGACACCGCTCTGCTCTCGGTGCCGGACGCCTTCACCCGCGACGTGATCGAGTCCCGGCTCCGCCCGGCCATCACCGAGGCGTTGAGCCGCCGTCTCGGGCGACCGATCCAGGTGGCCGTGACCGTACGGGTCGCCGACGATCAGGGCGCCCGCCCGGCCGGCGGCACCGTCTACCGCAGCAACCCGGAACCCGGGGCGGGGCAGGAGAGCGCCGCCGACCCGCTGCCCGGCTTCGACCACCCCCGGGCGTCCGCGCCGGCCTACCCGTCCCGCCCGGACACCGGGTACGCCGAGGCCCGGTACGCCGATCCCCGCCCGGAGCAGCACGTCGACGAGCCGGCCCCACGCCAGCGAACCGCGGACACCGGTCGTCCACATCTGGTCCAGCCCGGCCGGGACGCGCAGGACACGCTCTTCAGCGCCGCGTTCGCCGAGCCGATGCACACCGCACCCGAACGCCACGCCTTCGACGAGCGCGCCCGGGTCGAGCCGCACCCGCAGGACCGCGGTGGCTACGAGCCCCGCTACCGAGACAGCGCCGGTCAGGTCGACCCTACGCCGGTCCGCGGCCTGCCCCGTGACGGCGCCACCGACAGCGGCCCGGGCCGCGGTGGCGTGGACCACCGCCGGCCGGGCGGGCAGGCGGACCGCAGGTTGCCCGCCGGGACGGAGAGCGGCGGCAACCGGCTCAACCCGAAGTACATGTTCGAGACGTTCGTCATCGGCTCGTCCAACCGGTTCGCCCACGCGGCGAGCGTGGCGGTGGCGGAGTCGCCGGCCAAGGCGTACAACCCGCTGTTCATCTACGGGCACTCCGGGCTGGGCAAGACCCACCTGCTGCATGCCATCGGGCACTACGCCACCACGCTTGGCAACGCCCGCTCGGTCCGGTACGTCTCGACCGAGGAGTTCACCAACGACTTCATCAACTCGTTGCGGGACGACAAGACAAGCGCGTTCCAGCGCCGCTACCGGGACGTGGACATCCTCCTGATCGACGACATCCAGTTCCTGGAGAACCGGGAGCGGACGCAGGAGGAGTTCTTCCACACCTTCAACACCCTGCACAACGCCAACAAGCAGATCGTGATCACCTCCGACCGGTCGCCGCGCCAGCTCGCCACGCTGGAGGACCGGATGCGGACCCGGTTCGAGTGGGGGCTGCTGGCCGACATCCAGCCGCCCGACCTGGAGACGCGGATCGCGATCCTGCAGAAGAAGGCGGCGCAGGAGCGGATGTACGCCCCGCCGGACGTGCTGGAGTTCATCGCCTCCCGGGTGTCGAACTCGATCCGTGAGCTGGAGGGGGCGCTCATCCGGGTCACCGCGTTCGCCAGCCTCACCCGTTCCACGGTCGAGCTGTCGCTGGCCGAGGAGGTGCTGCGGGACTTCATGCCGGACGGCGCCGGCCCGGAGATCAACGCCGACCAGATCATGGCGTCCACCTCCGAGTACTTCGGGGTGAGCCTGGAGGACCTGCGTGGCCACTCCCGGTCGCGGGTGCTGGTCAACGCCCGGCAGGTCGCCATGTACCTGTGTCGCGAGCTGACCGACCTGTCGCTGCCCCGCATCGGCCAGGCGTTCGGTGGTCGGGACCACACCACGGTGATGCACGCCGACCGCAAGATCCGTCAGCAGATGGCCGAACGGCGCTCGCTCTACAACCAGATCGCCGAGCTGACCAACCGCATCAAGCAGAACACCTGACCGTCGACCCCCGTCCCGTCCCGCTCGTCAGCCCGGCCCGCTCCGTCGGCCGGGCTTCCGCATGTCCGGGGGTGGCCGTGTCGCCGGTGAAGGTGGCGACCGGTGCACGGCCGTCGCGTCCCGCCGGCCCGAGGCGAGCCCTGACTGTTGACCCTCGACCTTGTGCAGGGGCCAGAATTCGTCGTGTGTCCATCCACAGGCCGCACCGGTTGTCCACAGCCCCTGTGTCACAGTCGGTGGACAACCACCCTCTGCACCTGGCCGGTTACCCACAGACTGTGGACAACTCCTGGGGACGAGCCTGTGGACGCCTGGGGACAACGTTCATGTTGTCCACCGACGGCGGCCTGCCTGTGGGCGAGCTGTTGAAGGTTCTGGGGATGACGGGAATCCACACCCTTGCCACTGTCCACAGCGCTGGGGAGGAAACCGGTGGATTACCGGTGGACAACCGGTGGACAGCGGTGGATAACCCGGCGTCCGGCGGGGGTTGTGGACCGGAACGCGAGTTGTACCCCTGGTTCTCCACAGGCAAACCACCGGTGGATAACGTGTCTGACCTGGGCAGACGCGGGTTCTCCACAGTTTGCACAGGTGCGATGAAGACGATGAGTTATCTCTTCTAAACAACAAAAACCAATCATCACCGTTGGACTTCCTGTGGATCGGGCCGAAGCGCTGCCGTCGGCAGTCGCCCGGGCACCTGGATCCACGGGGTCGGGCGCACAGCCGATGCCCACGCGCCCTAAGGTGCGATGGGTACCCGCACGGTCGGGCGGGTCGGGTGGCAGCGGCCGGCATGAGAGAGTTGTCGCTGACGTCGACGCGGAGGCATTGATGAAGTTCCGAGTGGAGCGCGACGCGCTCGCCGAGGCGGTCGCGTGGACCGCCAAGAGCCTGCCCAACCGGCCCTCCGTGCCCGTTCTGGCCGGGGTGATGCTCCGGGTGACCGACAGCAACCTCCAGGTCTCCGGCTTCGACTACGAGGTCTCCAGCCAGGTGACCGTCGAGGTGCAGGGTGACGCCGACGGCGCCGCCCTGGTCTCTGGTCGGCTGCTCGCCGAGATCACCAAGGCACTGCCGGGCAAGCCGGTCGACATCGCCGCCGTCGGCGCCCACCTCGAACTGGTCTGCGGCAGCGCCCGGTTCACGCTGCCCACCATGCCGGTGGAGGACTACCCGAGCCTGCCCGAGATGCCGGAGAGCGCCGGCACCGTGGACGCCGCCGCGTTCGCCGCCGCCGTGGCCCAGGTCGCCGTGGCCGCAGGCCGGGACGAGACACTGCCGATGATGACCGGCGTCCGGATCGAGTTGACCGGCAGCACCATGGCCATGCTTGCGACCGACCGCTACCGTCTCGCGCTGCGCGAGATGGAGTGGATCCCGGACGACCCGGAGATCAGCCTCAACGCGCTGGTGCCGGCGCGCACCCTGCACGACACCGCCAAGGCGCTCGGCCCGCTGGGCGGTCACGTCACGATGGCGCTCTCCGCCAGCAAGGCCGGCGAAGGCATGATCGGTTTCGCCGGCGGCACCCGCCGGACCACCAGCCGGCTGCTGGACGGTGCGAACTACCCGCCGGTACGCTCGCTGTTCCCGGCCGACCACAACGCCGAGGCCCGGGTGCCCGTCGCCGCGCTCATCGAGGTGGTGAAGCGGGTCGCGCTTGTCGCCGAGCGCACCACCCCGGTCCTGCTCAGCTTCAGCGCCGACGGTCTGGTGGTGGAGGCCGGCGGCACCGAGGAGGCCCGCGCCAGCGAGGCCATGGAGGCCACGTTCAGCGGCGAGCCGTTGACCATCGGCTTCAACCCGCAGTACCTCATCGACGGCCTGAGCAACCTGGGCGCCCAGCACGCCCTGCTCCGGTTCGTCGACGCGTTCAAGCCTGCGGTCATCTCACCGGCCGGGGAGGATGGCGAGGTCATCCCGGGGTACCGGTACCTCATCATGCCGATCCGCGTGTCCCGCTGATCGTCGGCAGTACGACCCTGACGTACGGAGGTAGCAGCAGATGCAGCTCGGCCTGGTAGGACTCGGTCGGATGGGCGGCAACATGCGGGAGCGGTTGCGCGCGGCCGGGCACGATGTGGTCGGTTACGACACCAATCCGGAGATCAGCGACGCCGCGACCCTGGCGGAGCTGGCCGAGAAGCTCGACGCGCCCCGCGCGATCTGGGTCATGGTGCCCGTCGGTGTCACCGACTCCACGATCGACGAACTCGCCGGCGTGCTCGGTGCGGGCGACATCATCATCGACGGCGGCAACTCCCGGTTCAGCGACGACGCCCCGCGCGCCGAGCGGCTGAACGAGCAGGGCATCGGCTACCTCGACGTCGGCGTCTCCGGCGGCGTCTGGGGCCGGCAGAACGGGTACGCGCTGATGGTCGGCGGCGCCCAGGAGCACGTCGAGCGGCTCATGCCGATCTTCGAGGCGCTCAAGCCCGAAGGCGAGTTCGGCTTCGTGCACGCCGGCCCGGCCGGCGCCGGCCACTACGCCAAGATGGTGCACAACGGCATCGAGTACGGCCTGATGCACGCCTACGCCGAGGGCTACGAGCTGATGGCCAAGTCCGAGCTGGTGACGAACGTCCCCGGCGTGTTCAAGTCGTGGCGGGAGGGCACCGTCGTCCGGTCCTGGCTGCTGGACCTGCTCGACCGGGCGCTCGACGAGGACCCGGAGCTGGCCGAGTTGAGCGGCTACACCGAGGACACCGGCGAGGGCCGGTGGACCGTCGACGAGGCGGTCCGCCTCGCCGTGCCGCTGAACGTCATCACCGCCTCGCTGTTCGCCCGCTTCGCCTCCCGGCAGGACGACTCACCGGCCATGAAGGCCGTCGCCGCGCTGCGTCAGCAGTTCGGCGGCCACGCCGTGCACAAGCGCTGACCGGAATCCGCCCACCTGTGTACGTCCGCCGGCTCGAACTCGCCGACTTCCGCTCCTACGAGCGGGTCGGCGTCGACCTGGAGCCGGGCCCGAACGTGCTGGTCGGCGCGAACGGCGTCGGCAAGACCAACCTGGTCGAGGCGCTCGGCTACGTGGCGACCCTGGATTCGCACCGGGTCGCCACGGACGCCCCGCTGGTCCGGATGGGCGCCACCTCGGCGGTGATCCGCTGCGCCGTGGTGCACGAGGGCCGGGAACTACTGGTCGAGCTGGAGATCGTGCCGGGCAAGGCCAACCGGGCCCGGCTCGGCCGTTCCCCGGCCCGGCGGGCCCGGGACGTGCTCGGCGCGCTGCGGCTGGTGCTCTTCGCCCCGGAGGATCTGGAGCTGGTGCGCGGCGATCCGGCCGAACGCCGCCGCTACCTGGACGACCTGCTGGTCAACCGGCAGCCCCGTTACGCCGGTGTCCGGGCGGACTACGAGCGGGTGGTCAAGCAACGCAACGCGCTGCTGCGCACCGCGTACCTGGCCCGCAAGACCGGCGGCTCGCGGGGCGGCGACCTGTCCACGCTCGCGGTCTGGGACACCCACCTGGCCCAGCACGGCGCGGACCTGCTCGCCGGCCGGCTGGAGTTGGTGGCCGCGCTCACCCCGCACGTGGCCAAGGCCTACGACGCGGTGGCCGCCGGTCGGGGGGCGGCGGGCATCGCCTACCGGCCCTCGGTGGACCTGCCGGAGCCCGCCGCCGACCGGCACGCGCTGGCGGAGGCGCTGGGCGCGGCGCTCGTCGCGAACCGCACGGCCGAGATCGAGCGCGGCACCACGCTCGTCGGCCCGCACCGCGACGACCTGGCCCTCACCCTCGGCCCGCTGCCCGCCAAGGGGTACGCGAGCCACGGCGAGTCCTGGTCGTACGCGCTGGCGTTGCGGTTGGCCGCCTACGACCTGCTGCGCGCCGACGGCATCGAGCCGGTGCTGGTCCTCGACGACGTGTTCGCGGAGTTGGACACCGGCCGGCGGGAGCGCCTGGCGGAGCTGGTGGGCGGCGCGAGTCAGCTCCTGGTGACCTGCGCGGTGGACGACGACGTGCCGGTGACCCTGCGGGGCGCCAGATACGCGGTGGGCGAGGGGGAGGTGCGACGTGTCGGATGACGAGGTGCAGCTTCCCCCGGCCCGGCTCGGTCCGGGGCGCGATGCGCGTACCCCGGGGAAGCCGGCGGGGGGCGGCGAACCGGCGGCGGGCGGGCCGGAGGGCGCCGCGGGGCCGGAACTGGCCCGGGCGGTGCTGGACGCGGCGAAGGCCCGGCGGCAGGCGGCCGGTGCGCCCCGGCGGCGTGCCGCGGTGCGCGGCGACGGGGAGAAGCGGCTGCGTGGCTACTCGGGACCGGGGCCGGATCCGCGCGACCCGCAGCCGCTCGGCGCGGTGCTGGACAAGTTGGTCAAGGCGCGCGGCTGGCAGCGCCCGGCGGCCGAGGCGACCGTGTTCGGCGCGTGGGAGAAGGTGGTCGGCGCGGAGGTCGCCGAGCACAGCCGCCCGGTCAAGTTGGAGGACGGCGAGCTGACCGTGGAGGCGCGTTCGACGGCGTGGGCCACCCAGTTGCGCCTGTTGGCGGGCTCGCTGTTGCAGCAGATCGGCCGCGAGGTCGGCCACAACGTGGTGCGCCGGCTGCACATCCACGGCCCGGCCGCGCCGTCCTGGTCGCGCGGCCCGCGGCGGGTGCGCGGGCGGGGGCCCCGCGACACCTACGGCTGACCGTCACCGCTGCGCGCGTCGTGCCTCCCGGCGGGCGCGTTTGAGTTCGCGTTGTTCGCGGCTCCACTGCTTGCGGCGCTCCAGGTCGGCCTTCCAGGCGTCACGGGCCAGCTTGGAGCCGCCCTGCACGGCGCCCTGCACCTGGGAGGGGCCGGCGAGGTTGCGGAACACCCAGCCCAGCAGCCGGCCGCCCTTGCCGGAGGCGTCGCCCACCTGCTCGTCGTCGCTCATCGCCGCGCTCTCCGTTCCTGCCGGCCCGATCGGTGTGCCACCAATTGGTACACCACGGGTTGCCGTGGGCCGGCGGGCAGGGCCTGGTCAGACGTCGGCGTAGACGGCGAAGCCGCGCTCCGCGCAGCGCCGGTAGAACGCGGCGAGGACGCTCAGCTCGGCACAGGTGAAGTTCCACTGCGGCGGGTCGCCGCTGTCGTCGCGCAGCCGGTCGAGCCGGCTGTCCAGCCAGCGGAGCTGCGGCTCGGCGAGCCGCCCGTCGCCGAGCAGCGCGCGCAGCACCTCGCTGACCGACTCGAACGTGACCGCCTCGCCGTACGGCCGGTGGCGGGCGACGAACTTCTCCACTCCGTCGGCGATCCACGAGCAGCCGTCCGGGTCGATCACCGGGTCTTCGTCCTCGGCCGAGTTCTCGGTGGCGTAGAGCACATTTTCCAGCCCGAGGATGAGGTCGACCAGTTCGGTGTAGGCGGTCGCCCGTACCGTGCCGGTCTTCGCGATCAGCTCCGCGAGCGCGGCGGTCGGGGCGGAGATCCGGGGTACGTCCACGATCTCGCCGAAGTCCACGAACTCAGCCGGCGCGACCGGGTCGTAGAAGCGGCCGGTACGCGGCCAGTGCACCGCGACGTTGTCCAGCCCCATCTGGCGTCACCTCTCACCATGCGTTTTCGGACCAACTCCGACGATCGTCCCGGTTCCGGGCGCAAAAGATCAAGACCGCAACGGCGGCGCCGCAAAAGTTACGGCACGCCGCGTCCGACCGCGACCCCCGGGCGCCGGTCACCGGTCGGATGGGCGTCACCGCTCACGGAGGCCGGTGGCGCGGTACCGCCCCAATGGCGTGTAGGGGGAGTCGCGGGCAGCGAGGTTCGTCCGGCTACGGCATTCTCAGCCGCCTCGGAGAGGGTGCCGAGTAGCAGTTTGGTCGGCCCCGCACAGTAAGATTGGCAGTGAGACGAAAGACCCGAGACGGAGCGACGGACAGGGGCCCGGTGGGCCCTCGATCATAGTCCCGCCCCGGGTCCGAGCCGATCGCGATCCGCGGGCACCCGCGGCGACCGGTGTGCACGCTCCGTCCCCTGGTGAGCCCGGGGGCGAGCCGTGCGCGCCGACGTCGCGTCCTGTCCGCCGAACCCGCGCCCCCGCGCCCACGCGCGGCCGGTGCGAGAAAGTGGCCGAGCGTGGCAGCGGAGGACAACAAGAAGTACGGCGCCGAGTCCATCACCGTGCTGGAGGGCCTGGAAGCGGTCCGGAAGCGGCCCGGTATGTACATCGGGTCCACCGGCGAGCGCGGTCTGCACCACCTGGTGTGGGAGGTCGTCGACAACGCGGTGGACGAGGCGATGGCCGGGCACTGCGACACCATCGACGTGGTGCTGCTGACCGACGGCGGTGTCCGGGTCACCGACAACGGCCGTGGCTTTCCGGTCGACCTGCACCCCAAGCTGAAGAAGCCGGGTGTCGAGGTCGCGCTGACCGTGCTGCACGCGGGCGGCAAGTTCGACGGCAAGGCGTACGCGGTCTCCGGCGGTCTGCACGGCGTCGGCGTCTCGGTGGTCAACGCGCTCTCCACCCGGATGGCCGTGGAGATCCACAAGGACGGCTTCGTCTGGCGGCAGGAATACCACCACTCCAAGCCGACGCCGCTGGAGAAGGGCGAGTCGACCGACCGGACCGGCTCCGCGGTCTCCTTCTGGCCCGACCCCGACATCTTCGAGACCGTCGACTTCGACTTCCAGACGATCTACCGGCGCCTCCAGGAGATGGCCTTCCTCACCCGGGGCCTCACCATCCACCTGCTCGACGAGCGGGTGCCGGAGGGCGAGGACGGCAAGACCCGCGAGGTCACCTTCCGGTACGACGGCGGCATCGCCGACTTCGTTCGGCACCTCAACGCCTCGAAGAACCCGATCCACAAGACGGTGGTCGAGTTCGGCGCCGAGGAGACCGGCATGTCGGCCGAGATCGCCATGCAGTGGAACGAGTCGTACGGCGAGTCGGTCTACACCTTCGCCAACAACATCAACACCCATGAGGGCGGCACCCACGAGGAGGGCTTCCGGGCCGCGCTGACGAGCGTCGTCAACCGCTACGGCGCCGAGAAGAAGCTGCTCAAGGGTGACGAGCGGCTCTCCGGGGAGGACATCCGCGAGGGACTGGCCGCGATCATCTCGGTCAAGCTCACCGACCCGCAGTTCGAGGGCCAGACCAAGACCAAGCTGGGCAACACCCCGGTCAAGGGCTTCGTGCAGCGGGTCTGCAACGAGTCGCTCGTCGACTGGTTCGACCGCAACCCGGCCGAGGCGAAGATCATCATTCAGAAGGCCTCCCAGGCGGCCCGGGCCCGCATCGCCGCCCAGCAGGCGCGCAAGCTCGCCCGGCGCAAGTCGCTGCTGGAGTCCGGCTCGATGCCCGGCAAGCTGGCCGACTGCCAGTCCACCGACCCGCGCGAGTCCGAGGTCTTCATCGTCGAGGGTGACTCGGCGGGCGGCTCGGCCAAGCAGGGTCGGGACCCGAGGGTCCAGGCGATCCTGCCGATCCGCGGCAAGATCCTCAACGTGGAGAAGGCCCGCATCGACCGCGTGCTGAAGAACAACGAGGTGCAGGCGCTGATCACCGCGCTCGGCACCGGCATCCACGACGACTTCGACATCGAGAAGCTGCGCTATCACAAGATCGTGCTGATGGCCGACGCCGACGTCGACGGTCAGCACATCCAGACGCTGCTGCTCACCCTGTTGTTCCGCTTCATGCGTCCGCTTGTCGAGCTGGGGCACGTCTACCTGGCCGCACCGCCGCTCTACAAGATCAAGTGGAACAAGAAGGGCGACGACGCCCAGTACGCGTACTCCGACCGGGAACGCGACGGGCTGATCGCGCTGCGCCAGCAGAAGAAGCCGAACGCCCGCCCGGACGACATCCAGCGGTTCAAGGGTCTCGGCGAGATGAACTATCCCGAGCTGTGGGAGACCACGATGAACCCGGGCACGCGCACGCTGCGCCGGGTCACCCTCGACGACGCCGCGGTGGCGGACGAGCTGTTCAGCGTTCTGATGGGCGAGGACGTCGAGGCCCGCCGGTCGTTCATCCAGCGCAACGCCAAGGACGTGCGGTTCCTGGACATCTGACGGACGCTGCGGGCCGACCGGAAATCCACCGGTCGGCCCGCAGGTCCACAGAGTTATCCACAGCTTGGCCGCTTTCCACAGTAGTTATCCACAGCGAGACCACGCCTGAAGAGTCTGATAAGGGTTAACAGTGACCGATACTCCCGATTCCACGCCGACCGAGCCGGAGACCCCGGAGACACTGGCCGCGGTCGTCCAGCACGATCGGATCGAGCCGGTCGGCCTCGAGGTCGAGATGCAGCGCTCGTACCTCGACTACGCGATGAGCGTCATCGTCGGGCGGGCCCTGCCGGACGTGCGGGACGGGCTCAAGCCGGTCCACCGCAAGATCCTCTACGCCATGTTCGACTCCGGCTACCGGCCGGACCGGGGGTACGTGAAGTGCTCCCGCGTCGTCGGCGACGTGATGGGCCAGTTCCACCCGCACGGCGACTCGGCCATCTACGACGCGCTGGTCCGGATGGCGCAGCCGTGGTCACTGCGCTACCCGCTGGTGGACGGCAACGGCAACTTCGGCTCCCCCGGAAACGATCCGGCAGCCGCCATGCGCTACACCGAGTGCAAGCTCGACCCGTTGGCGATGGAGATGCTGCGGGACATCGACGAGGACACCGTCGACCTGCAGGACAACTACGACGGCCGGGCCAAGGAACCCACCATCCTGCCGTCGCGGATCCCGAACCTGCTGGTCAACGGCTCCGAGGGCATCGCGGTCGGCATGGCCACCAAGATCCCGCCGCACAACCTGCGCGAGATCGGCGCGGCGGTGCAGTGGTGCCTGGAGAACCCGGAGGTCGACGAGGCGACCACGCTGGAAGCGCTGCTGGAGATCGTCAAGGGCCCCGACTTCCCGACCCACGGCCTGATCGTCGGCCACGCCGCCATCCAGGACGCCTACCGGACCGGGCGCGGCTCGATCCGGATGCGCGCGGTGGTCGAGGTGGAGGAGGACAAGCGCGGCCGGCCGGCGCTCGTGGTCAGCGAGCTGCCCTACCAGGTCAACCCGGACAACCTCGCCGAGCGCATCGCCGAGCTGATCAAGGAGGGCAAGCTCGCCGGCATCGCCGACATCCGCGACGAGTCCTCCGGGCGTACCGGGATGCGGATCGTGCTGGTCCTCAAGCGCGACGCGGTCGCCAAGGTGGTGCTGAACAACCTCTACAAGCACACCCAGCTCCAGGAGACGTTCGGTGCCAACATGCTGGCACTCGTCGACGGGGTGCCGCGCACGCTCAACCTGGCCCAGTTCCTCCGCTACTACGTCGAGCACCAGATCGAGGTGATCCGGCGGCGGACCGCGTTCCGGCTGCGCAAGGCCGAGGAGCGGGCGCACATCCTGCGCGGTCTGAGCAAGGCGTTGGACGCCCTGGACGAGGTGATCGCCCTGATCCGGCGCTCGCCCACCGTGGATGACGCCCGGCAGGGCCTGATCCGGCTGCTGGACATCGACGAGGTTCAGGCGACCGCGATCCTGGACATGCAGCTGCGCCGGCTGGCCGCCCTGGAGCGGCAGCGCATCCTCGACGACCTGGCCAAGCTCGAAGTGGAGATCGCCGACCTCAAGGACATCCTGGCCAAGCCGGAACGGCAGCGGCGGATCGTCTCGGAGGAACTGGGCGAGATCGTCGCGAAGTGGGGCGACGAGCGGCGTACGAAGATCATGCCGTTCGACGGCGAGGTCTCGATGGAGGACCTCATCGCCCGCGAGGACGTCGTCGTGACGATCACCCGCACCGGGTACGCGAAGCGGACGAAGGTCGACCTCTACCGTTCGCAGCGGCGCGGCGGCAAGGGTGTCAGCGGCGCGACGCTCCGCCAGGACGACATCGTCAGCCACTTCTTCGTATGCTCTACCCACGACTGGATCCTGTTCTTCACGAACAAGGGCCGGGTCTACCGGGCGAAGGCGTACGAGCTTCCCGAGGCCAGTAGGGTGGCCAAGGGCCAGCACGTGGCCAACCTGCTCGCCTTCCAACCCGACGAGCAGATCGCGCAGATCATTGAAATCCCGAACTACCAGGTGGCGCCCTACCTGGTACTGGCCACGAGAAACGGCCTGGTGAAGAAGACGCGTCTCGAGGAGTTCGACTCCAACCGCTCCGGCGGCATCATCGCGATCAACCTGCGCGATGAGGACGAACTCGTCGGCGCGGTCCTGGCGGCCCCGGAGGACGACCTGTTGCTGGTGTCGAAGAACGCCCAGGCGATCCGGTTCAACGCGACCGACGAGGCGCTGCGCCCGATGGGCCGGGCCACGTCCGGCGTGATCGGCATGCGGTTCAGCGGTGAGGACGAGTTGCTCGCCATCGAGGTGGTCCGGGAAGGCCTGGACGTCCTGGTCGCGACGAACGGGGGATACGCGAAACGTACCCCCATCGAGGAATACCCGGTCCAGGGCCGGGGAGGTAAGGGCGTGTTGACCGCGAAGATCACCGAGCGTCGTGGTGGTCTGGTAGGCGCGGTCGTGATCGATCCGGAGGACGAGCTGTTCGCCATCACGAGCAACGGCGGCGTCATTCGGACTCCGGTGAAGCCTGTACGTCGTACCCGTGACCGGAACACAATGGGGGTCAAGCTGATGGACCTCCCGGACGGCGTGACTATCGTGGCGATTGCTCGCAATGCCGACGAGCCTGACGAACAGGACTAGTTGATGACGGAGACACAGGCGAAGTCGGGGAACAAGGGGACCTCGGCCACCCCGGCGGAGGGGGAGGCCGCGCAGGGCGGCACACCGGCGAGCGGCCGCGCGGCCGTGGGTCGGGCCACGGTCCCCGGCGATGCGCCTGCCCCGAAGTTCACCCGCGCCCCCGGCATGACGCCGCCTCCGGACAAGCCGACCGAGGACGACGGTTCCCGCGGGTCCGGCGAGACCAGGGTCGACGCACCGACGTCGGCCAACGGTCTGGCCGGCCCGGCCGCGGGCAAGGCCGGCAACGCCACGAACACACAGACGAGCACCATGCCGGCCACCGGCCGGGCCTCCACCGGGACGACAGGCACGCAGCCGCGTGTCGGCGGCGGCCTGGGCACCGCTCCGAAGGCGTCGCCGGACGGCAACCGCCCGACCGGCGGCGGCCCGGCACGTCCCGCCAACGGCGGCGGCCTGCCGCCGGGGGTCGGCGGCGGTGCGGCGGCCGTCGGCGCCGCGCGCGTGGGCGAGGCGGTACGCGCCGCGCGTACCTCGGTCAGCTCGGCCGCGTCCCGCGGGCCGCGCCGGGCCCGGCTGAACCTGAAGCGGATCGACCCGTGGTCGGTGATGAAGTTCGCATTCGCGGTGTCCGTGGTGCTTTTCATCGTGGTCGTGGTGGCGACGTCGGTGCTCTACCTCGCGCTGGACGCGATGGGTGTGTTCAAGAGCGTCAACGACAGCCTCACCGACCTGGTGAACGCCGGCGGCACCTCCAGCGGCGGCGGCTTCCGGATCACCGCCAAGGGCGTGATCCTGACGTCGGCGCTGGTCGGCCTGGTGAACGTGGTGCTGTTCACCGCCCTGGCCACGCTGAGCGCGTTCGTCTACAACGTCTGCGCCGACCTGGTCGGCGGGATCGAGCTGACGCTCGCCGAGCGGGACTGACCCGACGACGCCGGGGCGCCGCGGAAAGCGGTCGCCCCGGCGTCGTATGTCCGGGTACGTTCGAGGCGAGGCGGGCGTTCCGCCACGGTACCCCGATTTGGGCGCGGTGGCGGCGATGGGTTAACCTTGCTCGTCGCTACGCGGGGCTATAGCTCAGTCGGTTAGAGCGCAGAGCTGATAACTCTGAGGTCGCTGGTTCGATTCCAGCTAGCCCCACCGCACATCCTCCGACGACAGTCGAACGCGAGGGGTCAAGCACATGTTCAAGAAGCTCCTGATCCTGGCCGGCGTCGTCGGTGTGGCCGCCGTCGTGGCCAAGAAGGTCAAGGCCTCCAACGACGAGCGTGCCCTGTGGCACGAGGCGACCACCGCACCCGACCTGCGCTGAGCGCGGTCCCGGGGCCCTAGCTCAACTGGCAGAGCACTGCCTTTGCAAGGCAGGGGTTAGGGGTTCGAGTCCCCTGGGCTCCACCATTGGTCGATCTTCAACCCTGCCCCTGTGATCGGTGGGCAGGGTTGCTTCGTTGTGGTCCACGTTGATGCCGGGGGCATTCTCGGCTCAGCCGGTGGTTCGTCGTCAAGCCGGGTACGGCTCGGTCGTGCGGGCCAGGAGAAGCGCCCTCGCCCACCACGACAGTTGATGCAGCATCTTCGCTGCCGCTTCCTGGCTGCCGTGTCCGTCGAGCGGTTGGCCTTCCGCGTCGAACGAACCGTGAGCGTTGTGGAAGCTCACCGTCTCCCTGATCGTGACGGCGTGCAGCTCTGCGAAGATGAGTCGCAGGTGCTCGACGGCACGGAGGCCACCGGACAGACCGCCGTAGGAGACGAAGGCGATGGGCTTGGCGAACCACTCCTCGCGGGCCAGGTCGATCGCGTTCTTGAGCGTTCCGGGGAAGCTGTGGTTGTACTCCGGTGTGACGATGACGACCGCATCGGCGGCAGCGATTCGTGCTCGAAGATCGACGGCATGTTCGTGGCTTGTGAACGGCTGGGCAGGCACTTCGATCTGGGCAAGGTCGATGGTGTCGAGGTCGAAAGCGTCGACCGTCTCGACCTGTTCAGCGAACCACCGTGCGACGGTCGGACCGAATCGGCCTTCTCGGGTGCTGGCGATGACCACGCCGAGGCGCATTCGACGGTCTGGTGACTGTGTCATGGCAGCAGGAGCGTCTTCCCGATCGTGGTGCGGGACCCGATCGCGGCATGAGCTGCGGCGGCGTCGTCGAGGGAGAGCGTCTGACCGATGGTCGGCCGAATGCTTCCCCGGGCGGCGAGGTCGAGGGCGTGAGCGGTGAACGAGAACAACTCGTCGGGGTTGGCGCCGATCGCGGCGAGAGGGATCACCCTGATGTCCTTGTCGGCGGCTGTGGTGGGGTCGATCGTGCCCCAACTCCCGCCCGCGGCGCCGTGCTGCACGTAGCGTCCGCCGGGGCGGACGAGCGCGAACAGGGCTGTGGTGGTGTCGGCGCCGATCCCGTCGAAGACGACGTCCACTCCGTCCGGGGCCGCGGCACCCAGGCGGGTGGTCCAGTCGTGGTCGCGGTAGCTGACGGCGGAATCAGCGCCGAGGGTACGGGCGTGGTCGAGCTTTCCGGTGCTCCCGGCGAGGGCGATGACGTGCGCGCCGGAGGCTTTCGCGAGCTGGACGAGGATGCTGCCCACGCCGCCTGCTGCGGCGGTCACGACGACGGTCTCGCCGGGCTGGATGTCGGCGGCGTGATGCAGGCCCACGGCGGTGCGTCCGTCGGCGAGCAGCGCGGTCGCTTCGGGGAGGCCGAGCGGTTCGGGGACGCGGTGCAGGTCGGCGGTGCGGGCCAACGCGAGGCTGGCGTATCCGCCGGTGCCTCCGGTGGTGGTGACGACGCGGGCGCCGATCCACGCCGGGTCCACGTCGGGCCCCACCCGGTCGATGAGCCCGCCGACCCCGTTGCCGAGCACGACGGGGAACGTCGCGGGCGGTGCGACGGGGCTGCCCGAGCGGATCAGCGTGTCGATGAAGGTGATCGCGGCGACCTCGACGGCGACCCGTACCTGGTCGGGACCGGGCTCTGGATCGGGCAGCGTGATCGGCTTCAACACGTCGGGTGCGCCGGGATGGTCGGCGATGACGGCTCTCATGTCGTGGTCCTCGTTTCTGGATGTCGGGCGTCTGTCGACGTTGGGGGGTGGTCCTGCGGGTAGGAGCAGCACGATGACGAGGGCGACGCCGAGGAAGCCCAGCGTCCAGGCGAAGGTGTGCGCGAACGCCGCGTCGATCCCGTCGCCGCTTCCGGGCTCATCGAGGGTGGCGAGTTGCCGGTGGAGGATGAGCGCGACGACGACGGTGCCGAACGAGGCGCCGATGCGCTGGACAACGTTGAGCAGGCTGGTGGCCCGCGGGATCGACGCGGGCTCGACGTCGCGGTAGCTGCTCGCGGAGACGGCCACGCCGATGCCGCCGAGCCCGGCCCCGAGCGCCACGATTCCTGCCGACAGCACGACCAGCGACGCGCCGCCTGCGAAGACGAACACTCCGAGCCCTGCGCCCGCCAGCACGGTGCCGGTGAGGGCGACGATCCGTGGGCCGGCCCGGTCGGCGTAGCGTCCTGCGATCCACAGTCCGGCCATGAGCCCGAGGCCCTGCGGTGCCAGCAGCCAGCCGACATCTGCCACCGGAAGGCCGCGGGCCTGCTGGTAGAACAGCGGCAGGAGCAACATCGGGCCGTAGAGGCACACGCCGGAGAGGAACATCATCACGGTTGCGACCGAGAACGACCGACAGCGGAACAGCCGCAGATCGAGCAGCGCCCGGTTGCCGCGGCGTCCGGCGTGCAGCACGAACCCGGCGAGCAGGACCAGGCCTGCGGCCAGCAGTACGATCGGAACTGCCGACGGGTCACCGATGAGGGACAGGCCGGCCAGGACCGCCACCGTCGCCGGGACCATCAGCAGCGCGCCGGTCCAGTCCAGCCCGGTCTGCTGCTGCGCATCCGACGGGTGCAGGTGGCGGTGGGCCAGTGCGAGGGCGAGTAGGCACAGTGGCACGTTCACCAGGAAGATCCATCGCCAGCCGAGCGAGCCCAGGATGATCCCGCCCAGCACGGGACCGAGGATCGGGGCGAGCTGGCCGGGAATGCCGATTAGCCCCATGGCCCGGCCCATCCGGCGAGGGCCTGCGGCACGGGCGAGCATCGCCTGCACCAGCGGCAGGATGAGGCCGCCGCTAAGGCCCTGAACGATCCGGAAGGCGATCAGACTCTCGATCGACCACGCGAGTCCGCACAGGATCGAGCCGGCCAGGAACAGCCACAGCGTCACCAGCCAGACCCCTCGGGCACCCCATCGGTCGATCAGCCAGCCCATCATCGGAATGGCCGCGGCCATCGCGAGCAGATAAGCCGTCGTGGTCCACTGAGCCGCCCGCACCGTCGTGTTGAACGCCTGCGTCAGATCCGCGATCGCGACGGCGACGATCGTCGTGTCCAGCAGCGCGACAGATGCGCCGGCCAGCAGCACCCCCATCAGGCCCAGGAGGGCACGGTCGATCCCGCCCGAGTCCGAACTGATTGCTGGCATGCCAACATCGTACCAATGTTGCTGGCATGCCAACAGTATCGCTATCCTGGCACCATGACGAGCCCGGCGGAAAACCGCACCAAGGACGGATCGCCGCCGCCCCGGCACGTCGGCACCAGCATCGAGGGCGCGCCGGTCGGGTCGCTGCTGTTGCAGGTCGTCCGGGCCCACGCGCGAGTGGGCACCGAACTGCTGAACGAAGCGGGCGTCGCGTCTCCGCACGAGATCGTGCTGCTCTACCTCGACGCACACGGCCCGGTGCCGCAGACCGAACTGGTCCACTACATGGGCCGTGACCGCTCCACCGTCACCGCGACCCTCCAGGCGATGGAGCGTGGCGGACTCGTCGCACGCACCCCTTCCCCTTCGGACAAGCGCGCCATGATCGTCCGGCTCACCAGGAAGGGACAGGGCGCCGTACCCCGCGCCCGGGCCGCTTGGCACGAGCTCGAACGCCGCACCACCCGCAACCTCACCCCGTCGCAGCAAGCGGAGCTGATGACGGCCCTCGCCGCGGTGCGCGACGCCCTCAACGAGGACGGGGGGTAGTCCCCGCTCCCTTGTCCGCTGCGGCAGGGAAAGTCTGAGGCAGCCCGGCGCACCCGCTGCGACTCCGACGCCCGTACCGCAGGTTCGCCAGTGGCAGCGGGCGGCACGAACTCCAGCCCGCGATCCGTCCGCTGGACCGCGTGCGATCAAGGACCGGGCTCAGGTCGATGCTCTCCGCCGGCCCCCACACTTCGCCAAGTTTCGATGACCGGTTTGGCCGTCAACCCGGGAATGCTGGCAGAGGACGTGTTCGATGCTCCGCGCCGGGGCAGCGCAGCCGCCAACAGCCGTTGTTCGACCGTGAATTGCTCCGGCCAGGCCGGATCGTGGGCCACCACCCCGACGATGCGCGCATCGTTGTTCACTTCGGCCACGGTAGTGCCCGACTGGCGGCCCGCCTTGTCGCTGCCACACGGGCCGGGAGCGAAGCCGCCGGCACGTCGACGAGCACGAACCCCGCCTCGCGGTAGGTCAGTTCGTGGACCCGCTCGAAGACGAGTGACTCCTCGAATCCGATGCGGCGAGCGGCGGTGGCCTCGACGAATCCCTGGTTGCGAATGAAGAAGACGGTCCGTTCGTACCGGTGTTCCGTGGTCATGCGTGCGACCTCGTCGAATAGCGCAGGCGGTGCCGCCAGGCTCAGATCGAGGCACAGGGCCAGCGTGCAGACCGGAGACCGGTCGTAGAAGAGCACGTCGCGGGCGTACGCGTCGGCGTTGCGCTGCCGCTTGCGCTGCAGTGCCAGCACCTGGTCCGGGAAGGCCGGATCGCGCCACGGCTCAGGCCGGCCGAGCGCCTGCTGTAGCGCGATCACGTCCGTCGCGGCTTCCTTCACGACCGCGCAGCCGTCGATCTCCAGGTGGCGCAGGGCGCCCGGTACTGAGCGTCGACCACACTGGTTCGCCATGGACCTGGACGAGTATCAGCGCGGCGCCCTGCGTACCGCCGCTCCGCGTGACAAGACGAACGAACTGCTTCACCTGGTGCTCGGGCTGGTCGGCGAGTCGGGTGAGATCGCCGAGAAGTTCAAGAAGTGGGTTCGCGACCTCGACAGCGACGAGTCGCGGATCGACCGGGCCGACATCGCCAAGGAGCTCGGTGACGTGGTCTGGTACGTGGCGGTGCTGGCCGACTATCTCGATCTGTCGCTCGACGACATCGCGATGGCCAACCTGGCAAAGCTGGCCAGCCGCCAGGACCGTGGTGTGCTGAGTGGCAGTGGCGACGACCGCTGAGTTCAGCAGGTCACAGGCCATCGGCCGCCGGGAGGAACCCGCGTCTCCGGTTGACCTTGGCCTAGCCGAGCCGGCCGAGAAGGTCGCGGCTGCGGCCCACCACCAGCGCGGTCGCCTCCGCGTCGTACGACGGCAGCGAGGCGTCGGTGAACAGGTGCCCGTCGCCGGGGTAGACGAACAGTTCGCCGCGCTCGGGACCGACGATGGAAACCAGTTCGCGGGCGGCGTCGATGTCGCCTTCCAGCCCGAAGAACGGGTCCCGCTCCATGCCGTGCACCTGGACGGCCACGCCGTCGGGCCAGGGTCCGATCGCCCACTCGCCGGTGACGGGAAGGCAGGCCTCGTAGAGCAGGGCGGCGCGGGCGCCGGGCCGGGTCTGGGCGAGTCGCTGGGCGATGGATCCACCCCAGGAGATGCCTGCGTAGACGAGGTCGGCGGGTAGGCCGGCGGCGATCCGGTCGGCGCTGCGCTCAAGCGTGTCGGAGCCGATCCGCTTGATCAGCGCGATCCCGTCATCGATGCTGGCCGGCCGCTCGCCCTCGAAGAGGTCGGGCACGTGCACCGTGTGTCCGTCGGCGGCGAGGGAGTCGGCGAAGGCGCGTACCCCGTCGGTGAGCCCTTGGACGTGGTGGAAGAAGAGGATCTCGGCCATCTCTACACTCCATGGTTGTCGAACCAGAGTTATCGAACGAACCAGAATCTTAGAACGGTCGAGAAATGTCGGTCAATCGTGGGGTCCCTGACTACGACCTCGATGATCTGCTCGTGGTCACCGCCCCCGAGCAGTTGCGGGCGCTCGCCGACCCGCTGCGCGGCACGCTCCTGGAGCTGCTGCTGGAGCGGGCCGCCACGGTGAACGAGCTGGCCCGCGCGGTCGACCGGCCGAAGAGCAGCGTGGCGTACCACGTGAACCAGCTGGTCGACGCCGGCCTGCTGCGGGTGGTGCGGACCCGTCGGGTCCGCGCCATCGAGGAACGGTTCTACGGCCGGGTGGCCCGCACCTTCTACGTCGGCGCGCTCGCCCGCCCGGAGGACAAGCAGGTGGCCGCGGGGATCAACGGGCTCGCGGAGGCCGCCGCGGAGGCGGCCGCCGCGCACGCCGCCGACGAGCTGCGGTGCACGCTCGTGCATGCCCGCATCCCGATCGAGGACGTCCGGGAGTTCTGGGCGCAGGTGCAGGCCCTGGCCCGCCGGTTCGCGCAGATCCCCCGCGCCGGAGACCAGGTGTACGGCTTCGCCGCCGGCCTCTACCCGACCGACGCGCCCACGCTCCCCGACGCGGCCCCCGACTCCGGCACCCGGGACTGATTTCCCCTCGCCGGGACTCCGCATCCTGACCGCGCTGCTCGCGCAGGGTTCACGCCGCTGCCGCTGCTGCTGCCACGTGCCGCTGCCACGTGCCGCTGCCACGTGCCGATGTCGGGCCAGGGGCGGGTGCCGGGCCAGGGGCGGGTGCCAGGCCAACAGGCGGGTGCCGGGCCGTGGTCCTGTCTGGCATATGCCTCTCAGGCATAAATATGCCCGAGAGGCATATCGCTCGTGAGCGAACACGCGCCCTGTCCACGACACGCCCGCTCTCGCCAACGCCGCAGCGCTGTGGGTGCGCCGTGCCACGAAACCGGCGGACCGACGGGCCCAGGCCGGGGCATGGCTGTGGCGGCTGGGCGGCACGGGCGGTGAGACCGGGCCGGGCCGGGCCGGCGGGACCGTGAGGCCACGCCGGCAGGCCCCGGGTGGGGCGGCGGGACCGTGAGGCCGCGCCGGCAGGGCCCTGGTGGGGCGGCGGGTCCGGCAGGCTAGCGTCGGGGAGTGAGCACCGGATCCCCGCGCGTCCTGTCGGCCCAGCGCGGCATCGCCGAGGCCGCCGCCGTGCTGCGCGCCGGCGGGCTGGTCGCCTTCCCCACCGAGACGGTGTACGGGCTGGGCGCGAACGCCCTCGACGCACGGGCCGCGGCGCGGATCTTCGAGGCGAAGGCCCGGCCCAGCTTCGACCCGCTGATCAGCCACCTGGCCGACGCCGCCGACCTGCCCGCGTTGGTGGGCGAGGTTCCCCCGGCGGTGGCCGCCCTGGCGCAGCGGTTCTGGCCCGGCCCGCTCACCCTGATCGTGAACCGGCCCGCGGTGATCCCGCCGATCGTCACCTCCGGCCTGGACACCATGGCGGTCCGGGTCCCGGACGAGCCGGCCGCCCGCGCGTTGATCGCCGCAGCGGGGGTGCCGGTGGCCGCGCCGAGCGCCAACCGGTTCGGCCAGCTCAGCCCGACCCGGGCCGAACACGTGGTGGCCGGGCTGGGCGGCGCCGTGGACGTGGTGCTCGACGGCGGACCCACCCGTTGCGGCATCGAGTCGACGATCGTGGACGCCCGAGGTGCACGGCCGGTGGTGCTGCGGCTGGGCGCGCTGCCCATCGAGGCGCTGGTCGAGGCGGTCGGCCCGGTCGACGTACGCCAGGGCAGCTCCGGTCAGCCCGTCGCACCCGGGACACTCGCCGCGCACTACGCCCCGCGTACCCCGTTGCGGCTGGGCACGGCGGACGCGCACGACGGCGGCCGGCGGGGGTTCCTGGCCTTCCGGGAAGCACCGGCGGACGGCGACTGGGCGGCGGTGGAGGTGCTGTCGCCGGAAGGCGACGTGACGGCGGCGGCCGCGCGTCTCTTCGACGCGCTGCACCGGCTGGACGCCGCCAGGGTGACCGAGATCGTCGCCGAGCCGGTGCCCGACGTCGGGGTGGGGCGTGCGGTGAACGACCGGCTGCGCCGGGCCGCGGCCACCTGGCAGTGACCTCGCCGGTCGGTCAGGGGACCAGCGGCACCGTCTCACCACGGAGGACGGTGCGGACCTGGCCGGCGAAGCCGCGCCGCCGGGCCTCCTCGACGAAGTGCCGCAGCGGGGACCGGAACACCGGGTAGTCGTCGTAGTGGATCGGCACGGTGAGCCGCGGCCGGATCAGCTCCACCACGTCGGCGCCCTGCCGGGCGTCCATGGTGAGCAGGATGCCGGCGATCCGGGTGCCGCCCAGGTGGATGAGCATGGCGTCGATGTCCGGGAACCGGGCCGGGATCTCGGCGAGCTGCGGCCGGCGCAGCGTGTCCCCGGTGACGTAGAGGCGGAAGCGCCGCTGTCCACCCCGCTCCAGGTCGATCAGGCTGCCCATCACGTCGGGCAACGCCCGGTCCAGCAGGCCGGGACCGTGCTGGCCGGGCAACGCGGTCACCCGCAGCGTCTCGTCGCCCCGGTGCTGCTCGTACGCGCGCCAGGTGGGCAACCCCTGCGCCGCCCCGAACCCCCAGCGGCGCAGCTTCCGTTCCGCCTGGGGTGTGGTGAGGATCGGCAACGCCTGGTCCAGTTCGCGCCGGGCCACCCGGTCGAAGTGGTCCCCGTGCAGGTGGGACAGGATCACCGCGTCCAGCGGGGGCAGCTCCGCGATGGTCAGCGCCGGGTCCGTGCCGCGCTTGGACCACAGCCCTCGACCCAGGTACGCCCGCTGCCCCCGGTGCAGGAAGTTCGGATCGGTGAGCAGGGTGAAACCGCCGATCCGCAGCACCGTGGTCGCCGTACCGACGAACGTCACCTCAGGCGTCATGCCCTTCGCCGTACCCCTGATCGGAACGCCCATGCGAACCGGGCTGCGGCAGCCGGTCCACCAGTTTGCTGAGCGCGCCGTTGGCGAACGTCGCGCCGAGCGCCGACCCGGCGGCGATGGTCCAGCCCACCGGCCCCAGCGGGGTGCAGCCGAAGAAGTGGCTGACCCCGGGGGTCTGCACCACCACGACCAGCACACCCACCGACGCGGCGGTGGCGGCCAGCACGGTGGGGCTGGTGCCGCCGGCCAGCACCGTCTGCCCGAGTTGGGTGCCGATCAGCGAGGCCAACGCGACGGTGCTGGCCCGGCGGCGGGTGCCGGTCCACCGGGCCACCGTCCAACCCGCGGTCGCGCCAAGCGTGGTGGACGCCGCGCGCAACCCGATCTCCCGGGTCATGGTCGTGCCGAGTGAGGAGTCCGGGCCCTCCCGCAGCAGGTCGTCGGCGCCGTCGTGGGCGGGTGGGCGCACCGCCACGGCCAACGCCGGCGCCAGGTCGGTGAGCAGGTTGACAAGCAGCAGTTGCCGGCCGTTCAGGGCGGACCGGCCGGTCGAGGCGGCGGTGAGCACGCTGAACGCGATCTCACCGAGGTTGCCGCCGACCAGGATGCTCAGCGCGTGGCGTACCGACGACCACATGGCCCGCCCCTCGACGAGCGTGGCGATGATCGTTTCCAGCCGGTCGTCGGTGACCACCAGGTCGGCGGCGGCGCGGGCAGCAGGCGTGCCCCGCTGGCCGAGCGCGATACCCACGTCGGCGAGGCGGATCGCCGGGGCGTCGTTGGCGCCGTCCCCGGTCATCGCCACGGTCCGGCCCTGACGCTGCAACGCCTGGATGATCCGTACCTTGTGCGCGGGCGTGCACCGCGCGACCACGTCGGTGGCCATCAGGCGTTCGGCGAGCGCGGTGTCGTCCAGCCGGTCCAGGTCGGTGGCGGTCACCACCCGCTGCCCGCCGTCGTCCGGGCTGATCGTGGCGGCGATCGCCTCCGCGGTCGCCGGATGATCGCCGGTGATCATGACGGTGTGCACACCGGCCGCGCGGATCCGCTTCACCGCCGGTCCGGCGCTGTCCCGCACCCCGTCGGCGAGGGTCAGGAAACCCACGAAGACCAGCCCGCGGACCTGCTCGTCGGTGACCGACCCGGCGGACACCCGGCACTCGGCCACAGCGAGGATGCGATGCCCGGCGCCGGCCCGCCCGGCCAACATGGCCTGCACCTCGTCCCGTCCGGCCCCGTCCAACGGCCGGTCACCCGCGGCGGTACGCCGAGACGTGCACCGCGGCAGCACCGACTCCGGTGCGCCCTTCACGCTGAGCAGCAGCCCGTCGCCGGTGCGCCCGACCGTGGCGCTGTAACCCCGGGACGGCTCGAACGGCACCCCACCGGTCGCGGTCCACCCCGCCGCGCCGGCCTCCTCGACCACCCCGGCGGTGATCGCCCCGTGGCGTACCGCCCGGTCGGTGTGCTGCGGCAACTCGTCCGGGTCGGCCGCCGCCGGAGTGGCCCGCAGCGCCGCGGCAAGCGTCGACCGCAGCGGCCCGTCGAGGCGGTCCACGGGGGCGTACCGGTCGTCGCCCGCACCGACCCCGGCCAACCGCAACCGGCCCTCGGTCAGCGTGCCGGTCTTGTCGAAGCAGAGCACGTCGACCCGGCCCAACGCCTCGATGGTGCGGGGGTTGCGGACCAGCGCGCCGTGCTCGGCCAGCCGCCGCGCCGCCGCCAGCTGCGCGGCACTGACCAGGAACGGCAGCCCTTCCGGCACCGACGCCACGGCCAGGTTCGCGGCGGTCGCCGCCGTTTCGGCAAGCGGTACGCCCCGAAGCAGCCCCGCCCCGGCCACCGCGATCGCCGAGCCGGCCGCCAGCGGCACGGCGCTGCGGGTCAACGTGCCCAGCCGCGCCTCCACCCCGCTCACCGGCGGCGCCTGCCGGGCCAGGGCGAGACTGCGCCCGGCCTCGGTCTCCGCGCCGGTGGCCACCACCACGGCGGTACCGTGCCCCGCGGCGACGGTGGTGCCCTCGAAGAGCATCGAATGCCGCTCGGCGACCGCCGCGGCGACAACCGGGTCGCTGCCCTTCGCCACCGGTAGCGACTCACCTGTCAGCGAGGACTCGTCGGCCTCCAGGCCGTCGCTGGTCAGTACCCGGCAGTCGGCCGGTACGGCGTCACCCGAGCCGATGCTGACCACGTCACCGCGTACCAGTTCCTCGGCGGGCACCACCCGTTCGACGCCGTCACGCAGCACCCGGGCGGTGACCGCCGAGCGGGACAGCAACTCGGCCAGGGACCGCTCGGTGTTGCGCTGGTGCACCGCGCCGACAAGCGCGGAGCCGCCGACCACGCCACCGACGAGGGCCGCGTCGACGAGCGAACCGAACGCGGCGGACAGCACCGCACCGGCCGCCAGCACCGGGGTGAGCGGGTTCGACAACTCGTCGACGAACGCCCGCAGCAACCCGGCCGGCCCGTGCCCGTCGCCTACCGCGCCGCGCCGACGCCGGAGCGCCTCCTCCTCGGTCAACCCGGACCGGGCGGTGCCGAGCTGGTCGAGGACCGTCTCCACCGGCATCAGATGCCACGCGGTGAGTGCGGGCAGCGGGGCGCCGGTGCGGTCCGGCAGCCGGCTCGCCCGGAACACGCCGTGCGCGAACGCGACCGCCGCCGCCCCGTTCACCGCCGCCAGGCTCGGGCGGGGCAACCGCCGCGGGTCGGCGGTGAACGCGCTGAGCGCGCCGAGACCGCTGCCGGCCATGGCGACCCGGATGTTCTGCGCGGTCATCCGGCGCGCCACCCCGGCCGCGTCGACGAGCAGGGCGGGTACCCGCAGGTCGTCGCCGACCAGCAGGTGCGCGCCCCACGGCGGCAGGTCGTCCGGGCCGTACACGCCGAGACCGCAGTCGGACGCGGCGAGCGCCGACCGGTCGCCGGAGACCACCATCACCGTCGCGCCGTCGCGTTGCAGGTCACGCACGGCGGCGGCGAACCGGGAACCGCCCGGCACGAGCAGGTCCGCGAAGTCGTACCGGCCGTCGTCGTCACCGGCGACCACGAGCCGCAGGCCGGCCTGGTGGGCCGCGGACACCAGCGCGTCCACGCCGGGTGCCGGTTCCGGCTCGACCCGCAGTACGGCGGCGAGCCGGCCGCCCTCGGCCAGCCCGAGCAGCCGCCCGCCGTCGGCACGGAGCCGACCGCCGTCGGGGGTGTCCCCCGGTTCGTCGGCGCGCAGCCGGTCCAGTGGACCGATCCGCCAGCCGCCGGCGGCGCGTACCGCGTCCGGGTCGGCCGGGTTGAACAGGGCGAACGCCCGCGCGGCGACCTGACCGGCGTCCGTGCCGGCGAACGGCGCCACGTCGACGAGCACACCCCGCTTCGAGCCGAGCACCGCCGCGTCCAGCACCACCGTGTCGATCCGGTCCAGTTCCCGCAGCACCGCGCGGTCCATCGCGATCACGCCACGCCGGGCGAGCATCCGGCCGAGTTGGGCGCCGTAGCCCTCACGGCCGCTACCGGGAGCCTTGGGCAGCGCGGAGAGCGCCAGCGCGGCGGCCCGCTTCCGCCCCAGCACCGGCCACGCCGCCGCGCCGGCCAGCGCGCCGGCCGGGAGCACCACCTTGGCGTAGCGCTCCGGTTGCCCGTCCGGGACCGGGCAGGGCCGCTCCCCGTCGGGCACCCGGGCGACGGCCCGCTGCGGGTCGCCGGTCAGGTGCGGCTCGGCCCGTCGCCACGCGGCCAGCTGGGCAGCGCCCTCACCCCACTGCACGACCCGCTGGGCGCCGTCCAGCACGATGCCCGCCCAACCACCGGTGAGGCCCTGCACCACGGCCTCGGCCAGTGGGAACAGCACCTCGGCGCGAGGGTCGGCGCGGATGCCCAGGCCGGCCAGCGCGTGCAGCTTCGGATGCAGGTCGATCGCGCCGAGCAGGCCGGCGACCTCGGCGGGCACGGGGGTGAGCGGCAGGACCCGGGTGGCCGCGGAGATGCCCAACCCGAGCGCGTCGGACAGCAGCGCCCCGAACGTACGGGCGGTACGCGGGCCGTCCTCCGGCGGCTGCGGTGGCTCGATCTCCGGGTCCGGCTCGTACGCGCTGGTCCGCTCGACGCGGGCGACCGTGGCGATCAGGTCGCGCAGCTTCGGCGGCGGCTGCGTCGTGGCCACCACCACCCGGCCGGACGGCGCGTTGACCCGCGCCCAGGCCACCCCGGGCATCCCCTCCAGCGCCACCTCGACCTGCCGGGCCAGCCGGTCACCGCCGTCCTGGCACACGCCGTGCACCTCGATGTGGTGCCGGCCGTCCTGTGACCACACCCGTCGGCTGGTCAGCCCGGTGAGGCGGGCCAGCCGGGCGGCGGCCGTGCCGACGTTCCCCGCCACCTCGGTGACCCGGGCCGGCACGGCGTCGGTGGGCAGTGCGGACCCGACGGTACGCACCGCACGCGCGGCGACCCCCGGTACGGCCGCCGGGGCCAGCAGGAGACCGGCGAACCGCCCCAGCGAGGTCATCGAGCGGTAGGGCCGGTCAGTCGGTGGAAGTCGTCGCAGCCGTACCCCATCTCGCCTCCCGGTCTCGTCCCGGCGGCCCGACTTCCCGGCGCGGCGTCCGTTATGCCACCGGGACAGCGGAAGTTTCCGGCGGCGGGCTCACCGGGCGGGACGGACCACGGTTGACCTCAACCGGGGGTGAGGTCGGAAGCTGGACCCATGAAGACCAGCACCCCCACCGCGCCGGAGGCCACCCCCGCCAGCCTGTGGTCGCCGCGGCTGCGGGCGATGACCGTGGGCAGCGTCGCCCTGGTGTCCCTGCTGGCGTTCGAGGCGTTGGCGGTGGGCACCGCCATGCCGACGGTGGCGCGGAGCCTGGACGGGCTCGGCCTGTACGCGCTGGCCTTCGGCGGCCCGTTCGCCACAGGTGTGGTGGCGATGATCGCCTCGGGCATCTGGTGCGACGCACGCGGACCACGGGCGGTCATGTGGCACGGCGTGGCCTGGTTCGTGGCCGGTGTGCTGGTCGCCGGCGCCGCACCGACCATGGAGGTGCTCGTCGTCGGGCGGGTGGTGCAGGGGTTCGGCTCCGGCCTGCTCTCCGTGGCGCTCTACGTGATCGTCGGCCAGGCGTACCCGCAGGAGCTGCGGCGGCGGATCTTCGCCGCGTTCGCCGCGGCGTGGGTGGTGCCGTCGCTCGTGGGACCGGCGCTGGCCGGTCTGATCGTGGAACACCTGGGCTGGCGGTGGGTGTTCCTGGCGGTGCCGGCGGTCGCGGTTCCGGCGGCGCTGCTGATCCAACCCGGGTTGACGGCCCTGGCGGCCACCGTGCCGACCCGCCCGCCGGCCGGCGCGCTGGCCCGGATCGGGTGGGCCTGCGGGGCCGGGGCGAGCGCCGCGCTGCTGCACTACGGGGGGCAGCAACGCGGCCTGCTCGCCGCCGGCCTGATCGGGGTGGCCCTGGCCGGGCTGCTCACCTGCGTACCGCACCTGCTGCCGGCCGGTTTCCTGCGCGCGGCGCGCGGCCTGCCGACGGTGATCGGGTTGCGCGGGCTCGCCTCGGCGGCGTTCGTCGCCGCGGAGGTGGTGATCCCGCTGATGCTCTCCCGCGAGCGGGGTTTCACGCCTACCCGCGCCGGCCTGGTGTTGACCGTCGGGGCACTGTCCTGGTCGTTGGGCTCGTGGGTCCAGGGCCGGGTCCACTCACCCCGGTCGGTCGCCAGCCTTCCCCGAGCCGGGCTGGCCTGCATCACCGTCGGTACGGCGGGCGTGGCGTCCGCCCTGGTGCCCGGGCTGCCGGTGCTGCCGGCGGTGTTCGCCTGGGCCGTGGCGGGCCTCGGCATGGGACTGCTCTATCCGACGTTGTCGGCGCTGACCCTGGAGCACTCCGCGCCGGCCGAACAGGGCCGCAACAGTTCGGCGTTGCAACTGGGCGACTCGCTGGCCGCCGCAACCGTTCTGGCGCTCACCGGTGCGGTGTTGGCCGCCGGTTCGTCGCCCGGACCGGTCAGCTACGTGGTTACGCTGACCATCGCCGCCGGCTGCGGTCTGCTGGGCCTGCTGCTCGCCGGGCGGGTGGTGCCCCGCCCGGCCGGCTGACCGGGCCGGTTTCCGGCGGTCACGATCCGCGTCGCTCGCCCGTCCTGTTGTCCGAGGGCCGGAAGCGGCCGGTGCTGTCCGGGTGGGGCCTGAAACCGGCGGGTGCTGTCGGGTGGGGCCGGAACCGGCCGGTGTTGTCCAGGGTGGGGCCGGAACCGGCGGGTGCTGTCGGGTGGGGCCGGAACCGGCCGGTGCTGTTCGGACGGGCCGGACCGACGGGGGGAGTGACGATGCGGGTGCTGGTGACCGGGGCGACCGGGCGACTCGGACGGGTGGTGGTGCCCCGACTGCGGGACGAGGGCTTCACCGTCCGGGCGCTCAGCCGCCGGCCCCGCACCGGGGACCCGGTGCAGTGGCGCGCCGGGGACCTCGCCACCGGTCAAGGGCTGGCCGAGGCGGTCGACGGGGTGGACGCCGTGCTGCACCTGGCCTCGTCGCCGAATCGGCGTACCCACCAGGTCGACGTGCTCGGCACCCGCCGCCTGGTGGTGGCCGCCGGCCACGCCGGGGTTCGTCACCTGGTCAACGTCTCGATCGTCGGCGTCGACCGGGTGCCGCTGAGCTACTACCGGCACAAGCTTGCGGCCGAGCAGGTGGTCGCCGCCGGCCCGGTGCCGTGGAGCGTGCTGCGGGCCACCCAGTTCCCCGAGTTCCTGGACGAGCTGCTCGCCGGTGCCGGCCGCCTCGGCCCGGTGGTCGGGGACCGGGCGGTGCTCGCCCAGCCGGTGGACCCGGGTGAGGTGGCCGAGCGCTTGGCGGTGCTGCTGCTCGCCGGGCCGTCCCAGCGGGTCGAGGACTTCGGCGGACCGCAGGTGCTCCGCTTCGACGAGGCGGCCCGCACCTGGCTCGCCGCCCGTCGGTCCCGCCGGCCGCTCGTGCCGATCCGGGTGCCCGGGCGGCTCGGCCGGGAACTGCGGGCGGGCGCTCTCACCACGACCGCCACCCCCACCGGGAACCGGACCTGGGCCGACTACCTGGCGGACACGTACGGGGGAACCGGCGAAAAGTGAGACCGGGTCGGTTCCGGGTCGACCTACCGTGGCCGCATGCTGGCCTTCGTCGCTATCACGGTTTTCTACGTCTTCGGCTTCGTCTTCCTCTACGGCGTGATCCGGGTCGGTGTCCGGCACGGCATCGAGGACGCCCGGGCCAACCGCCCCGAGGAGCTGACCCGCCGCCACCTCCCCGAGAAGGTGTAAGGAAGGGCCCCCTGTTAACGCCTGCGGTAGAGGAAGGGACCCTGCTTAACAGGCATCGCCGAGCGGGTTGCCCAACCAGGTGCGAGGATCGCGGCGTGATGGGAACGCTGAAGACCGAGCCGGTCCGGTCCCGGCCCGACCTGCTCGCCCCTCCGGTCGCCGCGGCGGTGCAGGCGTGGCCGGACGAGGCCCCGGTGGACGTGGACGACGTCCTTGTCGCCCCGATCGACGCCGAACTGGCCGACACCGCGGCCTTCTGCGCGGCGTACGAGGTGGAGTTGGCGGAGTCGGCCAACTGCGTGGTGGTGGCCGGCAAGCGTGGCGGCGAGATCCGGTACGCGGCGTGTGTCGTGCTCGCCACCACGCGCGCCGACGTGAACGGCGTGGTGCGGCGGCTGCTCGACGTCCGTAAGGCGAGCTTCGCGCCGATGGCCGAGGCGGTGGAGCTGAGTGGCATGGAGTACGGCGGGATCACGCCGATCGGCCTGCCGGAGGACTGGCCGATCCTGGTCGACTCCCGGGTGATCGCCACGCCACACGTGATCATCGGATCCGGCGTCCGGCACAGCAAGATCGCCCTGCCCGGGCCGGCGCTCGGGGCGCTGCCCGGGGCAGAGGTCGTGGACGGCCTGGCCAAGCCGGCCTAGGGCCTCACCGGCATCGATCTTGTTCCACGTGAAACATCAGGCCGCCGCCTCGCGCTGCGCGACCTCGCGGAGCGCGGCGAGCAGCGTCTCCGGCTCCTGGGCGCCGGTGACCGCGTACTTCCCAGCCAGTACGAACGTCGGGACGCTGGAGACGCCGAGCTGGTGGGCGGCAGCCAGGTCGGCGGCCACCTCGCGGCGGCCCAGGTTCGACTCCAGGTAGCGCCGGGCCTCGGTCTCGTCCAGACCGACCTCGCCGGCCAACGTCACCAGCGCGTCGGGTGAACCCACGTCGACGCCGTCGTGGAAGTGCGCCCGGTAGAGCCGCTCGACCAGTTCGGCCCCGCGACCCTGCTCGGTGGCGAAGCGCACCAGGCGGTGCGCGTCGAACGTGTTCGCGGCCACCGCCTGGTCGAACCGCAGGTCGAGGCCGGCACCCGCGGCGATCCCGGTGACGTGGGCGGCCATGCCCTCGGCCTTGTCGCGACCGCCGAACTTGTCGCCGAGCGCGTCGAGCAGCGGCTTCGGTTCGGTGATCGGCGTCGGGTCGAGCTGGAACGGCCGGTGGTGCACCGTCACCTCGCCGTCGTACGACTCAAGGGCCTGTTCCAGGCGGCGCTTGCCGATCCAGCACCAGGGGCAGACGACGTCGGCGTAGATCTCGATCTCCATGACCAGCGACAACCCGTCGGTCAGGAGATCTGTTCCCGGACCTGGCGCTTGAGGCGGGCCAGGATGGCGGTGCCGCCGCGTACCCGAAGCGGGCTGATCGCCTGGGCCAGCCCCATCCGCTGGTAGAGGTCGTCCGGTACGGCAAGCACCTGCTCGGCGCTCGCCCCGGCCAGACCTTCGGCGAGGATGCCGGCGAACGCCCGGGTGGTGGGTGCCTCGGGCGGGCAGTCGAAGACGGTGCTGACGGTCTTGTCCGCGTTCACCTCGGCGCCCAGGAAGAAGGCGGTCTGGCACTCCGGGACCTGCTCCAACTCCTCCCGGTTCACGCCTTCGGGCAGGGGTGGGATCACGTCGGCGAACTCCAGCAGCATCTCCAGCACCACGTCGCGCGGGGCGCCGGCGAACTCGTCGACGATCTCGGCCAGCTTGGTCGGCATCTCGGGCATGGATCGAGGCTATCCGCCGCCGTCCGCGCCCGTGCGGGGGTGTCGGGCGGGCCCACCCTCCGCCGGAGGCGTCGAGCGGGACCCACCTCTCACACGTTCGGGGCGGCCTCGCTGATGTCGCTCAGCGCCGACTGGGGATCGAGCTGCATGGCCAGGTCGCCGAGGGAGATGATGCCGACCAGCTTGCGCTCGGTGTCGCAGACGAGCACCCGGCGGATGTTGCGTTCGCGCATCAGCGCGGCCGCCTCGTTCGCGGTGCAGTGCTGCTCGATCATGACGACCTCGCGGGTGATGATCGAACCGATCGTGGTGGTGCCAGGGTCGGCTCGTTCCGCCACCGCCCGAACCACGATGTCGCGGTCGGTGAGCATGCCGGCGAGCGTGGCGCCGTCGGTCACCACCACGTCGCCGATGTCCGACTCCTTCATCACGCGGGCCGCCTCGTCCAACGGGGTCTCCGCCGGGAGATAGACCACTTGCTTGGTCATCACGTCACTGACGCGGAACATGAGAGCCTCCGAGAATATTTCGGTCGATCCGACTGCGGTACCCGGTGGTGCGATCGCTACACCCCGTTGCGGCGCGTCGCGGCCACCTCGTCGACCAGACGTGCCACCACGTCCTCTGTCGACAGTTCCGTTCGCTCGCCGGTGGCCCGGTCGCGCAGCTCCACGTATCCGTCGGCGAGACGACGGCCGACCACGACGGCGCGCGGGATGCCGATCAGCTCGGCGTCGGTGAACTTCACCCCCGCCGATACGTGGACGCGGTCGTCGACGAGCACCCGCAGGCCGGCGTCGGCGAGTCGGCCGCCGAGCTCGACCGCCGCGTCGAGCTGTGGGCCCTTCCCCGCGGCGACCAGGTGTACGTCGCACGGCGCGACCGCGGCCGGCCAGACCAGGCCCCGGTCGTCGTGGTGCTGCTCGGCGACCGCGGCGACCGCGCGGGACACGCCGATGCCGTAGCAGCCCATGGTCGGCCGGACGGGCTTGCCCTGCGGGCCGAGCACGTCGACCGCGAACGCGTCGGTGTAGCGGCGCCCGAGCTGGAAGATGTGCCCCACCTCGATGCCCCGCCGCAACGTCAGCTCACCGTCGGCGCAGGCCGGGCAGGGGTCGCCGGGCCGCACCTCGGCTGCCTCGATCGTGCCGTCCGGTACGAAGTCGCGCCCGCACACCACGGCGGTGGCGTGCCGCCCCGGCTCGTTCGCCCCGGTCAGCCAGGCGGTGCCGGGCACCACCCGAGGATCGACCAGGTAGCGGATGCCGTGCTTGGCCAGGATCTGCGGCCCGATGTAGCCACGGACCAGCTCCGGGTGTGCGTCCCAGTCCTCGAAGACGGCCACTGTGGCCGGGGTCAGCACCGCCTCGACCCGCTTGAGGTCCACCTCGCGGTCGCCGGGCAGCCCGATCACCAGCGGCTCGCTCTGCTCGGCACCGGACCGGCGGACGGTGAGGACCACGTTCTTCAGGGTGTCGGCGGCGGTCCAGCCGGTACGCCCGCCCAGCTTCCGCGCCTCGGCCAGCTCGACAAGTGCCGCGATGGTCGGCGTCTCCGGGGTGTCGTGCACCTCGGTGGGCGGGTGTGCGTCCGGGTCACCGGCGGCCGGGGCCCGGGTCACCACCGCCTCGGTGTTCGCCGCGTAGTCGCAGACGGTGCAGCCGACGAACGTGTCCTCGCCGACCGGCGTGGCGGCCAGGAACTCCTCCGACGCGGACCCACCCATCGCGCCGGACATCGCGTGGACAGTGGTGAACTCCAGCCCGAGCCGGGTGAAGACGCGCTGATAGGCGGCCCGGTGCCGGTCGTACGCCTCCTGGAGCCCGGTGTCGTCCAGGTCGAACGAGTAGGCGTCCTTCATCAGGAACTCGCGCCCGCGCAGCAGACCGGCCCGGGGCCGGGCCTCGTCGCGGAACTTGGTCTGGATCTGGAACAGCGTCACCGGAAAGTCCCGGTAGGACGTGAACAGGTCCTTCACCAGCAGTGCGGCCAGTTCCTCGTGGGTCGGCGCGAGCAGATGGTCGGCGCCCCTGCGGTCGGCGAGTGTGAAGATGTCGTCCCCATACTCGGTCCACCGCCCGCTGGTGCGGTAGGGCTCGGCCGGGAGCAGCGCCGGGAAGTGCACCTCCTGGTCGCCGATGGCGGTCATCTCGTCCCGCACGATCTCGGTGATCCGGTCCAGCACGAGTCGGCCCAGCGGCAGCCACGTGTAGCCGCCCGGCGCGGCCCGCCGGACGTAGCCGGCGCGGACCAGCAGCCGGTGGCTCGGCACCTCGGCGTCGGCCGGGTCCTCGCGCAGGGTTCGAAGCAGCAGGGTCGACATGCGCAGCAGCATTGCCGCAGCTTATGGCGCGAGCAGACGGCCGGGCGACCCCTTTCGGTGTCCGTGCGGACCGATCATCGCCAGCTCGGCGAGGTGGCGGTATCGACACCAGCCGGATGCCGCAACCCCCGCCGAGGTGGCGCGGACGGGCCAGACAATGCCGCAAGGATGGGGTAGTAATGCGGCATGGCTGAGCGACCGCTGATGAAGCTGACGACCACGGTGCTGGACGCGCCGTCCGCAGAGGACCTGGCCGCGTTCTACGAGCGGCTGCTCGGCTGGATCCGGCACGAGGAAGAACCCGAGTGGGTCGTGCTCGCCCCGCCGGAGGGCGGCCACTGGCTGGCGTTCCAGGACGAGTCGGCCTACGTGCGGCCCGTGTGGCCCGCCGGTCCCGGTGACCAGCAGATGTCGGTCCACCTGGACATCAAGGTCGACGACCTGGAGGCGGCCGTGGCATACGCGGTGTCGGTGGGCGCGACGCTGCCGGACTTCCAGCCGCAGGACGACGTCCGGGTGCTCCTCGACCCGGTGGGTCACCCGTTCTGCTTCTATCTCTGACATGGGCAGCGCCACTCCATTCGACCGCGCGGTCAGCCAGTACGCGAGCACGACCGGCAACCTGACCGCCCGCATGGCGCTGCACTCCCACGGCACCAACCCGCAGGGCTGGTTCGCCTGGTTGGGCGAGCGGCTGCCCCTGAGCGGAGAGGTCCTGGAGGTGGGCGCCGGCACCGGTGAGCTGTGGCACCGGATCGGCCGTCGGGGCCGGCTCACCCTCACCGACTTCTCGCCCGCCATGTGCGCGCGTCTGCGCGAGGTGCCGGGTGCGCGGGTCCTGCGATGCGACGCCGCGCGCCTGCCGTACCGCGACGGCACGGCAGGCGTGGTGATCGCCAACCACATGCTCTACCACCTGGACGACCCGGATGCCGCGCTGCGCGAGTTCGCCCGCGTGCTGCGCCCCGGCGGGCGGCTCGCCGTCGCGGTGAACGGCCGCGACCACCTCGCCGAGCTGAACGCGCTCGGAACGGTCATCGGCCGCCCCGACCTGGCCGTCCGGTTCTACGACCAGAATGACGTCACGGCCGAGACGACGTCCGCCCGGATCGAGGCGGCCGGCTTCTCCGACGTGACCGTCGAGCGTTACCCGGACGAGTTGGCGGTTCCGGCCGTGGAGCCGATCCTGGCCTACATCGCCAGCATGATCGGGCCGCTCACCGCAGCGCAGGAGGCGGCCACGCGGGAGGCGGTGGGCGCCCGCATCGCCGCCGATGGCGCCTTTCGGGTGCGCAAGCACACCGTCCTGGTCAACGCGGTGCGCGGCTCCGAGCGGTTCGTCGGCTGGGGCCCGTACCGGCGCGGCGCCACCGATACGATGCCGGCGACATGACAGCGCCCGGGGACTTCGAGCTGACGACGGACGAGCTGCGCGAGGTGGCGCGGTACGCGGTCCGGCACGCCGAGGACGTCCTCGCGGTCTACGAGCGGGCGGTTCCCGGCGACGGCCGCCCCCGCGCGGCTGTCGACGCGGCGTGGACGTTCGTGCGCGGTGCCGCCCGGACGAAACTCCAGCGGGTCGCGTCCCTGGAGGCGCACCGGGCCGCCCGGTCCGCGCCCACCGAGTCCGCGCGCCTGGCCGCCCGGGCCGCCGGTGACGCGGCGGCGGCCGCCTATCTGCACCCCCTCGCGAAGGCCACCCAGGTCGGTCACATCCTGCGGGCCGCCGCCAACGCCGCGCGGGTCGCCGAACTGGAAGCCGGTGGCGACGAGAGCGTCCGGCAGGCGCTGCTGGACCGGTCCCGAGGACTCGCCACACCGGAACTCGTCGACGTGCTCCGCCGCTACCCGCCGGTGACCGGCGGCGGCGGCCGGGTCGCCCGACTGATGAGCGCCCTCGACCACGACCTGCGCCACGGCGGCGGACCGGAGGCCGCGTCGTGATCCTGCCGAAGGTCCGCGATCCCCGGTTCACGACGATCCGTCGGGGTGGGACGCTCACCGACGAGCACCACCACCTGCTGGCGCTCTGGGCCGCCACCTGCGCCGAGCACGTCCTCGGCCTGTTCGAGGCGGTCCGGCCGGACGACAGCCGTCCGCGCGAGGCGATCGAGCACGCCCGCGCCTGGGTGCGGGGCGAGGTCGGGATGATGCACGCCCGGGCGGCCGGTGGGCACGCCATGGGCGCGGCCCGGGACCTGCGCGGCGCGGCCCGCAACGCCGCGTACGCCGCCGGTCAGGCAGCGGTCGTCGCCCATGTCGCCGCGCACGAACTCGGCGCCGCCGCGTACGCGATCAAGGCGGTACGCGCGGCGGCGCCCGCCTGCCTCGGCGAGACGGCCGGACGGGCCGAGTGCCGGTGGCAGCGCGACCAACTCCCGGCGGAGATCCGCGACCTGGTCCTGGACGACCAGCGCCTGCGCAACGACATCTGCTGGTCGGTCTTCGACTGCTGAAGGGGCTGTCGAGAAACATCGACCGGGGACGGCAACCATGGCGTGGGCAGGTGGCGTCTGGGAAGGCGTCACGCTGATGCACCACCTGACCCCAAGGACCGGCTCGTGTGGACCCTCTCCTGAATGAGTTCGACTTGTTCGTCCGAACTCGCACCCCCGCCTTACTGCGCTCCGCCTACCTGCTCACCGGCGACCAGCATCTGGCCGAGGATCTCGTCCAGTCCGCGCTGGCCCGTACCCACCGCGCCTGGAACCGGCTGCACGAGACCGGCAACGCGGAGGCGTACACCCGAAAGGTCATGTACCACCTGCAGATCTCCTGGTGGCGGCGTCGCCGGGTGGCCGAGTCGATGCCGGGCGATATGCCCGAACCGCGCGGAGGCGGCTCGGCCCCCGACCACGCCCAGCAGACCTCGCTCCGGCTGACCCTCCGGGCCGCGCTGGCCCGGCTCTCCCCCAAACAACGGGCCGTGCTGGTCCTGCGGTTCTTCGAGGACCGCACCGAATCCGAGGCCGCCAACCTGCTCGGCGTGACCGTCGGCACCGTCAAGAGCCAGACGTCCAAGGCGCTGGCGAAGCTGCGCAGCGTGGCCCCGGAGCTCGCCGAGCTGTACGTCGCGAAAGGAACCGCCCGATGAACCAGGACCGACTGCGTTTCGACCTGGCCGACCTGGCCGAGGAGGTCGCCCCGGTCGACCTGCGGGACCGGGCGCTGCGCACCTCGCGGCGGCTCGGCATCCAGCGGGCCGTGGCCACCTCCGCCGCCGCGCTGGTGGTGCTGGCCGCCGCGACCGGGACGGCACTGGCGATCCGGCCGAACAGCCAGGCGCCCGCGCCGGCCGGGCCGTCGGTGACCGTCACCGCCCCGCCGGCCGAGCCGTCCCGTACGCCCTCCGCCGAGCCGTCCAGCACACCGTCGAACAAGCCCGACGACACCGTCACCGGTGGGTCAAGCGCCGACGTGACGTTCGGGCGGATGGTCTACGTCCCGTCCGAGGTGCCGAACGGCGCGTCCTCGGCGAGCACCGTCCGTCTCCAGTCCTGGCGACCGGGCGACGACCCGGTCCGCCTGCTCAGCGTCCCGGTTCAGGCGGCGTTGCTCAACGTCGTGGCGTCGCCGGACGGGAAGCGGGCGGCCTGGGTCGACGACACCGGTGCGGTGTGGGTGTCGGCCCTCGACGGCTCGGGGCCGCGCAAGCTCAGGGACGGCGTCGACGACATGTGCTGGTCACCCGTCTGGTTGCCGAACTCCCAACAGCTCGTCGTGCGGCTGACCGGTGCCGGTGGCAACAGGGACACCGGTGTGCTGGACGCCTCGTCCGGGAAGTTCACGAAGGTGACCAGCTTCGACGGCTGTCACGCAGTGTTCGCGGCGAACGGGACGCTGGCGTTCGCCGACGGCTCCGACGGCACGATCGTCCTCACCGACCGGAACGGCAAGGCGCGGCGGACGATCCCGGACCTGGGCACCAAGGGCAGCCGGTACGTCACCTTCGACCTGTCCAGTCTCTCCCCGGACGGCCGGCGGATCGCGCTGTTCCGGATCGATCGCAGTGGCACGTACGGAGACGCGGCGCGGGGCCTTCTCGTGAACGCCGTGCTCGACACCCGCACCGGGAAGGAGGTGGCGCTGCCGCTGGATGGACGCCAACTGTCGCAGGTCTTCTTCCAGCCGGACGGATCGATGGTGGTCCGGGTCCGCAGTGGCGGCGGCTACGCGGTGATCCTGGTGGACGCGGCGGGCAACAAGATCGCGGAGCAGGTGGAGCCCTCGTCGCTGCGGAACATGCAGATCGTCAGCGCGCTCGGCTGAGGCGATTCGTCGGGGGGGGGCCCCGGCCCGGGGGCCGCCCCCCCGCGGTGCCCCGGCCGGCGCGCGGGGGGCAATTTTTGGTTGGGGGGGCCACCCCCCCCTCGAAAACCC